>JAJRPE010000279.1 GCA_024280935.1 Candidatus Hydrogenedentota bacterium | reverse complement strand
TTGGAAATATCACGGTACTGTTCCTCCAAGCGCACGAACCTTCGTTCCTCAGGATCGCGCGGCACATCCGACTGGTTTAATGCGTGCCAAATGACGGCATCGCCTACACAGTGCTCTACGGCGAAGCCGTTTAGTTCAACGGTTACCTTTTCGAGGAGGCCCAAAAATACCTTGCGTCATTCCCACGCACGTGGGAATCCAGAACGCGGCAGGATTTCACCAAGTCGCCACTGGATCGCCGCGTTCGCGGGGATGACGGTTCTGGGCTGCGGCCCCTCCGCTAGTCAACGATAGCGCCATGGCCCCATTGGTGTATCGCGCCACGCTCGTCATCGCCGGAGGCCTTTGCTTCCTGCAAGGCTTCCTCCAGGCGGGGCAATATTATCTCAAGCGTATCTCCGTCATCCGGCAGGTGAATAAGACTGGCGGAGAAGGTCAGGTCATAGCCAGCGACGGCGTTGGCAATCGTCAGCAATTGCTCCTGAATACGCCGGATCAGCACGAGGGAACCCTCACTTGCCGTCTCTGGCAGAAACAGCACAAACTGTCCGCCCTGGTAGCGGCCCGCAATATCCATGGCACGAATGCTCGTCAGAATTACCCCAGACAGACAGGTGAGAAGCAGATCGCCCATGGCAACACCGCTCTCCGCATTCAAATCAGAGAATGCGTCGATATCGATGAGGACCATGGTGGCCGTGCGCTGGTACCGAGAGACGCGGCGCAATTCCTCGGTCAGTTCCTTTTCCAAGGCGGGGCGGTTCAACAGGCGGGTAAGGGGATCTACCCGCACCATCTCTTCATAGGAGCGGCGGCGTTCGATGACCGCTTGCACATGGGCCACCAGTATGACCGGGTCAAAAGGTTTGACAAGACAGTCGTCAACGCCACTGCGTAGTGCCCGAACGTGGCGCTCTACTTGCGTGCCGTCCACCAGAAACAAAAACGGAATATCTCGTGTCTCTGGATTTACCATGCATTTTTCGCGCAGCCGGGCACCATCCACATCCGACACAGCAAGCTTGGATACGATGACATCCACCGGGCCGTCTTTGAGTCGTTTGAGCGCTTCCCAGCCGTCGGTTGCTGTGCGAACCAGAAAGTTTGCCCGGTTCAGATACTCACGCATCAGATGCAAGGCATTCGCATCGTCTTCAATCAACAGCACATTGCGTTGTCGCATCGTGGACAGAATAGACATTTCATTTGCTCCATAGGCAGGGCATCCTCTTCGGATCCCGTAATAGCACGAATTGGTTACGCTTGGTTGCTTTCCACGGTCGTCTCGTCGGGCTTTTTCGTAACCATCAGCAGAATGACCGTGCCTATTGAGCCGGCGACGATGCTGGCCGAGAGCGTACCTACCTTTGAACCCGCCAGGTAATCGGCCATGTGGCTCGCGGTTTCAACGGCACCATGGCCCGCGTCGTGGCCGATGGGGAAGGCCAGGCCGCCGATGAAGAGCGACATGGTAAAGCCGATGCCAGCCAGCCAGGTCACTCCGTAAATCTGGCTCCAAGTCACTCCCTTGGGCAATTCAGCGAAACCCGCCTTTACGGTAAGCCAACTCGCTCCGAAGACACCAATTTGTTTTCCGAGTAACAGCCCGAGTATTACACCCCAGGTAACCTTCTGATTAAACAACTCGCCGATATGACTGAAATCCACTTGGACACCAGAATTGGCGAAGGCAAAAATAGGCATAATAATAAAGGCGCAGATGGGGTGCAGCTTATGCTCAATCCGCTGTAGCGGCGCTTCCACGTGAATGCACTCCGCTTCGATGGCCCGCACGACGCGCTGCTGCCTGGAATTGACCAACAATAGATTTGCATGATCTTCTGCACCCTGAAAGCGCTGGAGCAATTCGTTGATGCGCTTGATGAACAGGGGGCTTTCGTACTTGGCGGCTGCCGGGATCGTAAAGGCGAAGAGGACGCCAGCAATGGTCGCGTGAACCCCGGAAAGAAAGAACTCCACCCATATGACAGCCGCCATGAGCACAAATACCACGGCATTGCGCACGCCCATGCGGGCGAAGATGAACGACAAGACAATCATGACCAAGCCAACCAGCAATGGGCGCAAGGCGATTGTGTCGGTGTAGAACAGGGCGATCACCGTGACCGAACCCAAGTCATCAACGATAGCCAACGCAATCAGAAAGACCGCGAGTCCCGTCGGTATGCGTTTGGATAAGAGACCGAGCACGCCGGCGGCAAAGGCGATGTCCGTCGCCATGGGAATGCCCCAGCCGCTCGCCGTTTCTGAACCATAATTGACTATGCTGTAGACTACGGCAGGGCAAATCATGCCACCTGCAGCCGCAGCAATGGGCAGGAGCGCCTTCCGAAAGGAAGCCAATTCCCCAACGAGCAATTCGCGCTTGATCTCCAAACCCACGATAAAGAAAAATATCGCCATAAGGCCATCATTGACAAGGTGGTGAAGAGATTTGGAAATAACCTCGCCGTGGATCCAAAGTCCCAAGTCGAGGTGCCAAAGGTCCGTGTACCAAACCGATAAGGGTTGTCCATCAATCATGAAGTTACTGTTGGCCATGAAGAAGGCCGCTCCAGCGGCCACCAACAGAAAAATAGCACCCATGGCATCGTGGTGCAGGATCTTTTGAAGCGTGGACTCCTGCTCCAGGGGTGGTGGTGAGGGAAACTTTGATTTACTAGGCATAGAACACGGGTATCCTTAATTCCATCGACGGCGATTTCTGAATTCGTATGTGCAACCGGCTTCCTGAGTGCGTGATACGGGAAAAACATTACGCCCCATAGCGTACCATTCGTATTTTTCAGGAACAGGGACGTTTTTGTCAACTAATTTTCCCTGATTCTGCGACTTTCTTGGGCAGAATGTCTTCGTGGTAATTAGTTGGATCTAAATCGGGCGAGGTTGCGAACAAGGGGTGTCAATCCATTCATCACGCATGCTTATCACAGAATTGTACTTTTACGGGGCTATTGTATATACTGGCACTCCGCTTTCATCTTGGGGTGATTTAAGCAAAATGCCGGGGATGCACCGCGCTTACGCTATTAGTGGCGTACCGGTCGCGCCACTTTGCGATACAGCAAACAACATGGAGGAAACCGATGAGTACCGCCCATCTTTCGTTAAACGACAAGAACTTTGAATTCCCTACGTTTGCTGGTACTGAACACGAATTGGCGATTGACTGTGGAAAACTTCGGGGGAGCACGGGGGCTGTCACTTACGATCCCGGCTACGGCAACACCGGATCCTGCAAGAGCGCCATCACCTTCATCGACGGGGAAAAGGGTATCCTGCGCTATCGTGGCTATCCCATCGAAGATTTGGTAGGAAACGTAAAATTTACCCAGGTAGCCTACCTGCTCATCCACGGCGAATTGCCCACGACCACAGAGTTCGACGTTTGGCGCAATGAGCTTACCCAGCACAGCCTGGTGCATGAGAGTATGCTCAATTTCTTTGACCACTTTCCGGTCACGGCCCACCCGATGAATATATTGGCCTCCATGATTTCTTCCATGTCCTCCTTTTATCCCCAAGATGGGGAAGACGAAGATAAATTAAACCTTAACATTATGCGGCTCGTCGGTCAGGTGAAGACCTTGGCCGCCTTTTCCTATAAGAAGTCTGTGGGGCAGCCCGTGGTTTATCCCCGGACAGATTTGAGTTATTCCGCCAATTTTCTTCGCATGATGTTTGGCCTGCCCACCGAAGAGTATGAGGTGTCTCCCGTAATTGAAAAGGCGCTGGACGCCCTCCTGATACTTCACGCGGACCACGAGCAGAATTGTAGTACCTCGACGGTGCGCATGGTGGGCAGTAGTCGCGCCAACCTCTATGCTTCCATCTCGGCGGGGGTGAATGCTCTCTGGGGTCCTCTTCATGGCGGTGCAAACCAGGCCGTGCTCGAAATGCTGGAGATGATTCAGGCCGACGGTGGAAACTACAAAAAATATGTCGAGAAAGCCAAGGACAAGGATGATGATTTTCGCCTCATGGGCTTTGGGCACCGGGTCTACAAGAACTTTGATCCCCGTGCTAAAATACTCTGCACGGCAGCGGAGGAGGTCCTGAATGAACTTGGTGTTTCCGACCCGCTCCTTGATATTGCAAAGAATCTGGAAGAGATAGCGCTTAGCGACCCCTTCTTCGTGGAGCGCAAGCTCTATCCCAACGTCGATTTTTACAGTGGCATAATCTATCGGGCTTTGGGTATCCCCACGGAAATGTTCACCGTTCTTTTTTCCATTGGTCGCATGCCCGGCTGGATCGCCCACTGGCTCGAAATGCGTAGCGACCCCGATGGTCGTATCCATCGCCCCCGCCAAATTTACATTGGCGAGACGGAACGTCGCTTGAATGTGTAATCTCATTTTTCCCTGCCTGGGATTCGGCGTTAGACTCCTGGCGTGAATTGACTGCGACGAGGGTAATAGTAACCAGAGTTCATCGCCGTAACCATTGTTTTCACAATTGGTTGCGGCGTTTTTTTGTAACGGTTTTTCCAGGGTGGGGTGTCGAACCCTTCATGATTAAGCGAAAGGAAACACCACCGTGCGTACTCTCATTCTCAGCGTAGCGGTTCTGCTAATCTGGACCACCGCCCCTTCCGCAGACGATTGCACCTTCATCGGTAAAAAAGGCGACTACCACGGCTATCGTTCTATCGACTTTGATATCGAGGGTCGTCTGTGCCGGGTGGTGTGTCCTGAGGTGGTCGCGCCGGGCAAGCCCTGGGTATGGCGTGCTCGCTTTTGGGGGCACGAACCCCAGACCGACATTGCGCTGCTCGGGGAAGGTTTTCACGTGGCCTATACCGAGGTGGGCGGCCTTTTCGGCAATGACGTGGCGGTTGCGCAGTGGAATGCATTGTACACCCTGCTCACGGAGAAGCATGGTCTTGGCAAGCGGCCCGCCATCGAAGCCATGAGCCGGGGCGGCCTTATCGCCTACAACTACGCGGCGGCCTACCCGGATCATGTTTCCTGTATCTATGGGGACGCACCCGTCTGTGATATCAAGAGCTGGCCCGGCGGCTTGGGCGATGGAGTCGGCAGCAAGGGCGACTGGGCGAAATGTCTCCAGGTCTTTGGCCTGGATGAGAAGACCGTCTTGGACTTCAAGGGTAATCCCATCGACAAACTCGCGCCCCTTGCTGCGGCAAAGATTCCCCTGTTGAATATCTGTGGCACGGCGGACAAGGTCGTTCCCATGAAGGAGAACACCGCAGTATTGGCCGAACGCTATCGTGCGCTGGGTGGCTCCATCACCATCATCGAGAAGGAAGGCGTAGGGCACCATCCCCACAGCCTGAAGGACCCGAAGCCGATTGTCGATTTTATCCTCGAACACACCGACCCCTTTGCGCGGGACTATGTGGCCCTGCGGCGTGGATTGTGCAACGCCGGGGCCGTGTTTACCCAGACGAAAAAGGGCCGGGTGGCGTTCCTGGGCGGCTCCATCACCGAGATGACGGGTTGGCGTGAATTGACCTGCGCCGAGCTGGAGCGCCGCTTTCCCGACACGGAGTTTAGCTTTATCGATGCGGGCCTTTCCTCCACGGACAGCACCCTCGCGGCCTTTCGCCTTACGACCGATGTTTTTGGCGATGGCCCCGTGGATTTGCTGTTTATGGACCACTCGGTGAACGACCGACACAACATGCGCGGCCCCGAGGAGCGCATCCGCGCGGTGGAAGGCATCATTCGCCACGCTCAGGCGCTGAACCCCAACATCGACATCATCATGCAGTATTTTGTGGAGCCTTACAACATGGACTTCATCAACCGGGGCGACGTATCGCCGGAAATCGCCGACCATGACCGCGTGACGGATTATCTCGACATCCCCGCCATCGATTTGGCCCGCGAAGTGACCGAGCGCATCCGCAAAGGCGACTTTACCTGGGTGCAGTTCAAGGACCTCCACCCGAGTCCCTTTGGTCATAAAATCTACGCTGCGCGCATCGCGAAGCTCTTTGACGCGGCGTGGGAGGACGTTGATTTGTCGGGTGCGAAAGTAACGCCCTACACCCTGAATCCCACGCCCCTTGACCCGCTGAATTATGGACGGGGCCGCTATGTCGCCCTGGAGGCCGCAAAAGTGACGCAAGGTTGGACCCTTGTCCCAAATTGGCAGCGAAGTGATAAGGCCGGAACGCGAAAGCAGTTTGTGGGCATCCCCACGTTGAAAGCTACCACGGCAGGCGCAACCCTGACCCTCGATTTTGAAGGCACTGCCGTGGGCCTCCTCCTAACCGCAGGACCCGACGTGGGTATTCTGGAATATAGCATCGACGGGAAAACCTACCCGCCCCTCGACCAGTTTACCCAATGGAGCAAAGGCCTCCATATCCCCTGGGCCTATATGTTGGCAACGGATTTATCGTTGGGCAAGCACCAATTAACCCTCACCACCTGCAAGTCCCACAACGAAAAGAGCACGGGCAACGCCTGCCGCATCGTAAAGTTTTTGGCAAACTGACGGACAGGAGGTCGGGTTTTCTTACCCGACATAAGGTGCGCGTCATGCCAGTGAAGGCCTCTGATTCTCTTTCACAGAAACCGTACGCATCGGCTGACGCAACGGGTTCTTTGTGGCGGGTAGGAAAACCCGCCCTCCTGTATTTTGAGTGCTTATCTTTTGGACCCCGCACCCGTAAACTCCCCCGCTTCGCTCCGCCGTGTACGGGTGGCACCCTTATATGTTTTCTTGGCGAAGTCGGGTTCTCGGTGGTACGTGATTACGGCGGGCAGGAGTGTGGACTTTCCAGTCCGCAACAAAGGCAGCGTGATGCCAGCAAATGCCTCTGATGATCTTTCACAGAAACCGCATGTACCGGCTGACGCAACGGGTGCTTTGTGGCGGGTAGGAAAACCCGCCCTCCTACCCTACACGTTAAAGCGGAAGTGTATGACGTCGCCGCCTTGCGCCACGTAGGCCTTGGAGATCGGGGTGTGATGCAGACAAATGCCTTTAATTCTCTTTCACAAAAAACGCGTGCATCGGATGACGCAACGGGTTCTTTGTGGCGGGTAGGAAAACCCGCCCTCCTGCCTACACGTTAAACCGGAAGTGCATGACATCGCCATCCTGCACGACGTAGTCCTTGCCTTCGACGCGCATCACGCCGGCTGCTTTCGCACCCGATTCGCCGTTGTGCTCGATGTAGGTGTCGTAGGCGATGACTTCGGCGCGGATGAAGCCCCGTTCAAAGTCGGTGTGGATGACGCCGGCCGCCTGGGGTGCGGTGTCGCCGTCGTGGATGGTCCAGGCGCGCACTTCTTTCACGCCTGCGGTGAAGTAGGCGATGAGGCCGAGTGCCTTGAAACCCTTGTGGATGACCTGTTCGAGGCCACTTTCGGTGGCGCCGAGGTCGGTCAAAAACTCATGGCGATCTTCGTCGCTCATGTCCACCATTTCTTCTTCCATCTTGGCGCAGAGTTTGACGACCTCGGCGTTCTCCCGCTCGGCAATCTCACGAAGGACCTTGACGTATTCATTGTCTTCGCCCAAGCCGTCTTCGTCCACATTGGCGGCGTAGATGACGGTCTTGCCCGTAATGAAACGCATTTCGTCGTTCAGGGTGACAAAGGCGTCGCTGTCCAATTCGGAAAAAGCGCTGACGGGCAGGCCGCTCTCCAGATGCTTGGCAAGGGTCTCGGCCACGTCCATGACGGGTGCGAGCTTTTTGTCGCCTTTGACTTGCTTCTTCAGCTTATCCATTTTTTTCTCAAGCTGCTGGAGGTCCGCCAGCATGAGCTCAATCTGAATCGTCTCCACATCGTCCTTCGGGTCGGGCTTGGCATTGACGTGGATCACGTTGTCGTCTTCAAAGCAGCGAACGACATGGACGATGGCCGAGGTCTCGCGGATGTTCCCCAGAAACTGATTGCCCAGTCCTTCGCCCTGGCTGGCACCCTTCACGAGGCCGGCAATGTCCACAAACTCAATGGTGGCATTCTGGACGCGCTCGGGCGACACGATGGCGGAGAGTTTGTCGATGCGCGGGTCGGGCACGGGAACGATGGCCTTGTTGGGTTCGATGGTGCAGAAGGGGTAGTTAGCCGCTTCTGCGTTTTGCGCCTTGGTGAGGGCGTTAAAGGTGGTGCTCTTGCCTACATTGGGGAGGCCGACGATGCCGATACTCAGTGCCATGGGGGTTCCTTTGTTTGCAAGCGATTATGTAAACGGGTAGCTTAGAGCACTTACAAATTGCACGTGAAGAGAATGTGGCACAGGCGTCTCGCCTGTGTTTTTACACAGCCGGGACGGCTGTGCCACTTTCTTGTGGAAATTATCCGTAGGATCCACACCAGCATCACGCAAGCGGGCAGGGCACATGTCATAAAGACCTGGCTTCGTTTAGCGGGCGGGGAAGGGCAGAATTGTAGCATGGGGCCGGGATTCTGGGCAAGAATTGGGCGAATATCTTTGGATTGAAAGGATGTCTGCGAAGAGCAGTCGTGCCGTACGATCCCAAAAAGGCGAGTATCAACGAGTCCTGACGGGTCGCAGACTCGCCGAAGGAGAGTTCGTGCGCAAGGTTTTTTGGGAGCATCACGGTGCATACGCCGTTCGATCTTCGGTATAGTTGGGGCGGGAGGAATCTATGAGTGAAGTTCTGGCCAAATATGTCGTGGATGCCAATTCGGCGCAGTTACTGGCATTGAGTCTCGAAGATATGGCCTTGTGCCAGGCGTGGTATGCCTCCAGCATGGATGTGCCGGAGATTCGTGCGGAATATGAGGGGTTGCCTGCAAGGGTGGCCCAGTGGACCAGCGACAAAACAAATCCGAGTTCGGGCGGCCAAGGTGCCCGGCAGCAGCCCATTTTGCGGCATGTACTGGCCCGCGTCATCTCCACCGGGCCAGGCGGCTTGGAACGGGACGAACTGGATTTCTTGTTTTTTGTCTATGAACTGATTCAGCGGGTCAAGCACCGAGACCAGTTCCAGCGTACTCTCGACCTGATTGTGCCCCACCTGCGCGATATCCACCAGCTTCGTGAGC
Source organism: Candidatus Hydrogenedentota bacterium (assembly GCA_024280935.1). Classification (GTDB taxonomy): domain Bacteria; phylum Hydrogenedentota; class Hydrogenedentia; order Hydrogenedentales; family JAEUWI01; genus JAEUWI01. The sequence goes on along the minus strand of JAJRPE010000279.1, from coordinate 20 downwards.
GGCTTGAACCCGTTCACGGC
>JAJRPE010000278.1 GCA_024280935.1 Candidatus Hydrogenedentota bacterium | reverse complement strand
TACGGGCGCGGACCCGCACAGGTAGGCTTTGGCGTTACTCGTTTACCCACCTCCTTTCTTGAAGTGCCTCACCGTTTCGTTCTTAATGGTTGACTAAGTTTCGAGCCACTGCGGCTCACGCACCCTTTCAGGGTTATTTTATGGTGGACCATTTTACCCAGGGCGTTGCACCAGGCTGGTATCGTGCGCGCCGTTGGCGCTGAATAAACAATCCCTGTTTCGTAGCTCTGGCCTTTTCTCTCATGTGAAATTTACCATCAATACTCCGCGCGATAGGTGTAGACCCACCATTCGAGGGCCAATATGGCCAGACCACCGAAGAGCAGCCAGCGCCAGAGTTCTTTGTTAAAGGCGATGGGGCCTTGTACCGCAGCGAGTACTTGTGTGCCGATCGTCAGGCTTTCTGCGGGGTGTATCGCCGATTCGCTGCGATCAAGAAGGTTGACCGCGTAGTAGTCCACCTGTTCGCCACGGGTTATCGTGTAGGGTCCCGCCGTGTTGGTCGCGCCAAAATACACGGGACGCAGCGTGTCGAGGGCGAGGCTGGATTCGGCGCCGTCCGGCGTAGTGACCTTCGCCTCCAGGGTTTCGGGCAGGGCGTAAACTTCCAGGGGGCTTCCCGTTGCAATGGAGGTCTCGCCCGCTATGCCCGCGCTGGGCACCCAGGCCAGCACGTTCTGCATGAAGAGGGGAAAGGAAAGGTGAAGGGGCCAGTTGGAGTCGCCAATATCGAAGGTGATGAGCAGCATGGGCTGGAGGGCCTGGCTGATGTCCGCCACGAGGGGGCCGCCTTCGGTGGAAATGAGGGTTGAAGCGCCGGAGGGCAGCGATACCTGAAGGGCCTTGCCGATGGAAATGTTGCCGGGGTTGGTGTAGCGCATGAGGGGATGGTCGTTGTCCAGCGCCATGACCGGCGGATTGGGCAGTTCACCCAGGAGCTCCAGTCCGTCCAGGGCGGGCAGGGTGTTAACGAAAACCAGACAGCCTGCGGGCAGCGATTCGGGCGACCACCCGTCAAAGACGTATAACTCGATGTCGTCATTCGGGACGAATTGTTCCGGGGTGCCGACGGCGAGCTTCACCCGGGGGTCCAGGGAGAAAACGTGGCGGAGCAGGCTCAAGCCGATGCTGTCGGGCGCGCCCACGAGTAACACATCGATAAGGGTCTCTTGTTTTATCGAGAGCCACGCTGAGTTGTCCAGGGCGAGGGCGTCTTCCCAATCGACCTCTGCCCGCAGCACTCCCTCGTCCAACTCGGGCAAGACGAAGATGGCCTCGTCCGTGTCGCCTGGCGCGATAGTGAGTTCGTCCACGCCCAGCAGGTGGTCCTCAAAATAAAGGGAGAGGGTCGTTTCGACGGGGGATTCGCCGTCGTTGTAGACCTGAATGAAGCACTGGCGCTCTTCTTCGGCGGCGGTCGTGTTGCGAACGCTGAACTGGGTGATGCCGAGGTTGTTTCGCGTGGTGCCGGTCTTGATGTATTGGACGGGCAGACTCAAGGCGGAGAGGCGCTCTCCTTCGGAAATATTGCCGTCGCTGAACAACAGGACCTCCAGCCCGTTGACCACCGAGGTTACGTCGGGGTTCACCGGCGCGAGGGAGCGAATAATCTGGGCCGCGTCTTTCACGTTGCTTCGCGTGTCGTGGGCTTCGATGCCCCGAATGGCGCTGCGCAGGTAGTAGAGGTCATCGGTTAACTCGCAGCGCACATCGGCGGATTCCGCGAAGGCGATGACCATGGCCTTGTCGCCTCGCTCCATGACATTGATGACCTTCAAGGCTTCCTCTTGGGCGAGCAACAGGCGCGTGCCGTCGTCTTCCTGGGTCTGCATACTGGCGGAGTGGTCAATGAGCAGACAGAGATTGCGCCCTTCGGTGCCGCTGGACTTCATGAAGGGGCGTGCCAGGGCGAAGACCAGGAGCAGCAGGATGAGAATCTGGAGCAGCAGGAGCAGGTTGCGGCGCAGTTTTTGGAAGGGCGCGTTGGCCGTCAGGTCCTGAAGGCTTTTCATCCAGAGCATGGTGCTGGGAATGACGACCTCGGAACGGCGCAGTTTGAGCAGGTAGAGCAGGACCAGCAGGGGGATGAGGCCCAGCAGTGCAAAGGCCTGGGGGGTGATGAAATTACTCAGGAGGTTCATCGCAGCAGCCCGCCCTTCCGAAAGACATCGAGGAGTATGGTTTCCACCGGCGTCTGGCTGGAGACAAGAAAGTGGGTCATGCCGCGGCCAAGGCAATAGGTGCGAATCTTTTCAATAAAGGCATCGCGATTTTTTCGGTAGCGCTTGAGCAGCGCCCGGCTCACCGATACCTCCGTGAATTGTTCTGTTTCGCTGTCGACGAGCTTGAGATCGCCCGTCAGTTCGGGGTCGATTTCCTCCGGGGCCAGGACCTGGAGCACATAAACGTCGGAGCGGGTGGCGCAGAGCCGTCTCAGCGCGGGTTCAAAGCCCTTTTCGTCCATGAAGTCGGAGATGATCACGTAGACGCCGCGACTGCGCTGTTGCATGGAATAGCTTCGGATGGACTCATCGAGATTTGTGCTGCCGCCCGCTTTGATGCCTTGAATGAAGGCGAAGAGCTTGTTGGCCGATGCTTTGCCCCGAATGGGCGTAAGGCCTTCGGCCCGGTCTCCGGTCAGCACGCCAACGGAGACGCGGTCATAGCCCACAAGGCCGATATACCCCATGGCGGCCATTAGTTTCTGCCCGAAGGCAAACTTTTCAGGGGTGCCGAAGGCCATGGACTGGCTCGCGTCGAGAAGGAGGTGGAGCGTCACATCTTCAAATTCCTGAAAGAGCTTGAGGTACAACTCGTCCAGTCGGCCATAGATATTCCAATCCACGTGGCGCAGGTCGTCGCCCTGCACGTAGTTTCTGAAATCGGCAAACTCGGTGCTTGCGCCCTTGCGTTTGCTCCGTCGCTCGCCCTTGGCCGCGCCGAGATGGACCTTCTTGACGGCGATAAGCATCCGCTCCAGACGGCGGAGGAAGGCCGCGTCCAGGAGTGGCGCGGAATCTGTGACCGGGGTCGTGTTCAAGCGACAAGCTCCGCCGTTTTAACGCCGTCCAGAATTCCCTGGATAAGCTGATCGGAGGTGATGCCTTCGGCGTCGGCCTCGAAGTTGACCAGGACCCGGTGCCGTAGCGCGTGGAGTGCGCCGTACTGGATGTCGGCGAAGCTCACGTTGTAGCGGCCCGCGCGTAGGGCCTGAACCTTGGCCGACAACAAGAGCGATTGGGCACCGCGCGGACTGGAACCGAAGCGCACGTATTTGTTCACCGCGTCGGTGGCGTATTCCGAACCGGGCTGGGTGGCCAGCACGAGCCGCACGGCGTAGTCAGTAATCTGGGGGGCCGCGACCACGTCGCGCACAAAGCCCTGCCACTCCATGATGCCTTTGCCATCCATCACAATATTTCCACTCGGCATATCGCGTGTCGTGGTGCGATCCACGATCTGGGTGAGCTCCTCGCGGGTGGGGAAGTCGACCGCGACCTTGAGGAGGAAGCGGTCCAGCTGGGCCTCGGGAAGGGGGTAGGTGCCGTCCATTTCGATGGGGTTTTGCGTGGCCAGTACGCAGAAGGGCTCTTCCAGTACGTGGGTGGTGCGCGCGATAGATACGGTATGCTCCTGCATTGCCTCCAGCAGGGCCGACTGGGTTTTTGGCGTGGCGCGATTAATTTCATCGGCGAGGACGATGTTGGCGAAAATGGGCCCCGCCCGAAACTCCATCTGACGATGTCCCTTTTCATCTTCCACCAGCATGTTGGTGCCGATGATGTCCGCCGGCATGAGGTCGGGCGTAAACTGGATTCGGCTGAAGTTGAGATCGAGGGCCTCGCTGATGGTCTTGACCAGCAAGGTCTTGCCGAGTCCCGGAACGCCTTCGAGGAGGCAATGGCCACCCGCGAAAATGCAGGTCAACACGGCCTCCACCGTGCCTGTGCTGCCGACGATAACCCGGCCAATTTCGTTTTGAAGCTTGTCGAATACACTGCGGAATTCGGCGGCTTGTTCTTCCACGCTCATGGTTGTTCTCCTGTATTGCGTTGCGGGCGATGCTGCCCGCAAGTACATGTTGTTACAACTTTTTTCACCACGAAGGACAGGTCGAGCACGAAGTAAAAATGAAGAAACATGCTCTCGTTCCCACGCTCTGCTTGGGAATGCGTATATCTGCGCTCTGCGCAGCGGCGTCTACGTCGTTCTGGATTTCCACGTTCGTGGGAATGACGTTGTGGTGGTGTTGGGTTTGCGTGGGCGATACTGGAATTCGCAACGCCAGACGGCGCAGGAAAGTGGCACAGGCGTCCCGCCTGTGTGAATCACAGCCGAGACGGCTGTGCCACATTCCCATTGACGGTTTCCGTCGGGTGCTGCGGGCGGTACAGTCACCCCCTTGCGCGGACGCAATTACACTGACGTGCGCGGTCTTTATTTCATACGGGGGATACTGTCCCGCGTCGGCGCTCCTCATCCCTTGCCCCTCTTTTGGGTTTGCTTTTGTGCCCGTTCCTTGGCCGCGAGCAACCGGCTGGTGTAATCGGTGTTGCCCTTTTGTTCTGGGGCGGGGGCCGCACCGGGGGCCGTGCGTGTGGCGGTGGGCAATACCACATTGGAGGGCTCCGTCACGGTGCCAAAGGAAGGCGT
>JAJRPE010000277.1 GCA_024280935.1 Candidatus Hydrogenedentota bacterium | reverse complement strand
ATAGCGCCGGAGCTTTCGTTTATTGAGCGCGCCCGGATGCACCACCGTCGCGATATACAGGGCGGTTGGAAGCTTATCAATATGGGACGCGGAGATTACCCGAGGCGTGCCATCCCAGAAATCAGCTAGGGGATCCAGTAAGGACTCCTGGGTAGCAAGCAGATTATCCGGCAGAACCACCAGGGTGTCCGCCCGCAGGAAAAAGTGATCGCCGTCATCCACCCGGATTTCTTTGGGCGCGGGCGATAGGGCGGCAGCGCTCACCGCCAGCAGGGTCGTCCATATCCACATGGTAAGTTGGTCCTTTATGATTGCGCCTACATGCCGACTTGGGGAAACGCTGGCTACCCAGAGAACGATGATTTAGCACAGAGGTACAGAGTACACAGAGCGACCTTTGGTCGCCACCAAAAACATTTTTCACCACGAAGACACGAAGAGCACGAAGAAAGAAATGAAGAAAAAGACAAGGATAATGATGTGCGGTTTTCAACGGGATTGCCAATATGCCCTTTGCGTGCTCAATGTATTCACCCGAAAATCCATAGTATTTCCAAACGCGGAAACCTTATGGTGACGTGTCGGGGATACCGCTGCATCAATTTTCTTCGTGTTCTTCGTGCCTTCGTGGTGAAAATTTTGTTGTGGACACAGTCCGCGTTGAGATTAAGCTATGAAATCATCCAGAACAGCGTTATGTGACGTTTTGATCTCGCTCGATGCTCAGTATGAGTTCAGCCGGTTTTGGATAAGATGTCGGTAGAAGTTCAATCCTGAATGGCAGCTTCATTTCTTTGAGTTCACTAATTTTGTTGTCAATCAATCCGTTTTCGACACAATAGCCAAACGTCAACTTTAGATACCTTCTAATTACCATTAATGGCAAGAATCTACCCCGAAAATTCATCCATTCCATCAAGTCTTTTTTGCCTTTTGAACTGTTGCAAGTCCTGCAAGCAAAAATCAGATTTTCAGCATCGTCCCGTCCACCAAGTTTCTGTGGGAAAATGTGGTCAAGGCTCAGTTTTTCGGTCGAACCACAATAATTGCAGATTTGCCCTGTTTCAAGTTTGACTTTTTCGTCGTCAAAAATTGTTCGCATATTCATTGTGCCGTCTTTAAGCCCCTTGAATAGTCTGGCCCGTATCATATAGTTAAACTTGCCGTACTTCTCTTGCCCCCGGTCAACTGCCGTGTGCGCCATTGCAAGATTAGCGTAGGACCAGTAGAGTGCTTCCCTCACGGTTTCCAGCTCTTTCTTTGGCACGGAATCTACGCCTCGCGAGACGTCAAAAAAGTCGCCAACTCGCGGAACACATCCGCCTCATCGCCAAACGCCACCAAGGCGTCAATCGCAGCGTCCACCGCCTCCTTCGCCAAGCGGCGGGACTCATCCAGGCCCACCAGCGCGGGATAGGTTGATTTTTCGAGGGAAGTATCACTCCCCACGGGCTTGCCGAGGACTTCTTCATTTCCCACCACATCAAGGATGTCATCCGTGATCTGAAAGGCCAGTCCGAGGTGTTCGCCGTACGCGGTGAGGGCATCTATTTGCGCATCGCTGGCATGCACCGCCATAGCACCCGCCCGCAACGAAACCCGTATCAGCGCCCCGGTCTTGGCCCGGTGAATCCGCTGCAAATGCGCCATGTCGAGTTGCTGGCCTTCCCCTTCCAGGTCGAACTGCTGTCCCCCGACCATCCCAGCGACACCCGCCGCACGGGCTATCTCCTGCACAATCGCAGTGGAACCCGTCTCCGCTACCATATCGAAGGCCATGGTAAGGAGGCCATCCCCCGCCAAAATCGCGGCAGACTCGCTAAAGGCCTTGTGGCAGGTTGGCTTACCCCGCCGCAGGTCATCGTCGTCCATGGACGGCAAATCATCGTGAATGAGGGAGTAGGTGTGGATCATCTCGATGGCACAGGCCACGGGCAGAGCGGGCGCGTCATCGCCCGACACCAGCTCCGCCGCACCCAAGGCCAAAGCGGGGCGCAGGCGCTTCCCACCCGCAAAGAGGCTATAGCGGATGGCTTCCAGCAATGTATCGGGAACGCCCGACCAGGAGTCGAGGTAGTGCGCCAAGGCCGCCTCGGTTTTTTTTGCCTTGCTCTGTAGAAATTCTGATGGGGGCATTAGTGGACCGATCCGGGAAACACGTTGCTTACTGCAAGTCTAAGAATCAACAGAAAACTGCTGGTCCCTTACCGAAACCAGAGCCTACAAAGGAAGCACCAAGGGTGCCACCCTCACGCGTGGCCGGTTCCCGGCTCAGCTTGCGGGTGTGGGATTTCGGGACGTGTCGCAAGTTATAACGTGGTTCTGATGCGTGTTGCAATGCCTGTAACCGTTCACGGCACGTTGTTGTTGGCGGAGCCAACGCTTTTTGTTCCCCTCCTTGGAGGGGTTAGGGGTGGGTTGGAGCGCGTGGGTGAGAATTGACCCACCCTCAGCCCCTCCAAGGAGGGGAGCCTTGTTGGCCCTGTGAACGGTTAGCAATGTCTCAATATTTCTCTCTTTTCAGTGTCAAGTCCGACCTGGTGGCTTGCACCCGCAAGCTCCCCCGCTTCGCTCCTCCGCGTGAGGGTGGCACCCTTAGCGTTTCCTTCAGAAAATATTGGATTGTGGGTGAAGCCCGCATCAAAACAACAAATCTTCATCATCCGGCTCGGGAATGGGCTCAGGCACTCCCGGTGCCACGGGCCGTGCGGGCGTGGGTTTTGCAGGCTCCAGTTCCGGTGCAGGCTCCGGTGTGGGTACGGGCTTTGCCGCCGGTGCAGACTTCGCAGGGGGCGTGGGCGGAGCCGACTCATCGAAGGGTTCCGCCTCCAATTCGCCGTCAACGTTTCGCGTCAGGATTTCGATTTTCTTTTCCGCCTCGCTCAACGCCTTTTCACAGCGACGAGATAACTTGATGCCCGACTCAAATTGCTTGAGGGCATCATCGAGGGAAAGCCCCCCTTCTTCCAAGGCGGTGACGATGGATTCCAGCGATTCCAAATCGTTTTCAAAGGTTGCTTCTTTTTTGGCTTTAGCCATGCTTTGTCTTCCTCGTAAGCGTTTTTCAGGCGGGCACTACCCGCTTGCGTGGCGCTGGCGCAAATCGTATAAACACCGGTCACAAGAAAGTGGCACAGCCGTCCCGGCTGTGAAAAACACAGGCGGGACGCCTATGCTACATTCCCTTGTATACATACTTATTTACGCTTCCTCAATATGCTTCACCGTGGCGCGAACCGCGCCCGCGCCAAACCTCACATAGACTTCATCATCCACCCGGAGATCTGCGCCATCGCGAATCAACCGGTGTTCGGGTTCTTTCCAAGCCACGGCATAGCCCCGCGACAATATGGCCAGGGGACTCAAGGCATCCAACTGGGCCACCAAGGGACGGAGCCGATTGCGGCCCGCCGCCGTGCTATCCTGCCCCGCGACTTTTAGGCGCTCTTGAATATGGGCGAAACGCTCCCGCGCGCGGTCCAGTTGATTGGACGGCGACAGCAACGCCAGGGAACGGGATGCGTGGTCCAATCGGGTGCGGGCATGGCGCAACTCCGCCGTCACACTGTCTTCGAGCCTCATGCGGTATTCGTCGCTCGTCTGCCGGCGCTGCCGCACCAATTCCTCGGGACGCTGCAACACGTAGCTGTTCTTCGCCATGGTGAGGCGATGCTGCGCCCCGGTAAGCTGCCGTTCCATGCTCTGGCCCAGACGCTTGCGGAGCCGCTGCACCTGCTCGCCCAAGGCCGACTGCTCCTTCACCACCAACTCCGCCGCCGCCGAGGGAGTGGGCGCACGCAAATCCGCCGCAAAATCCGTCAGGGCCACATCCACTTCGTGGCCCACCGCAGAAATAACCGGCGTGCGCGCTTCATAGACGGCCCGGACCACAATTTCTTCGTTAAAGGGCCAGAGGTCCTCCAGCGAACCGCCGCCACGGCCCACGATCATGACGTCTACGCCCCAGTCGTCCAGCGCACGAATGCCCGCCACAATCTCCGCCGCCGCGCCTTCGCCCTGAACCCGGGCCGGGTGTATCACCACATGGATGCCACCAAAACGCCGCGTCAATACATTAAGGATGTCCCGAATGGCCGCGCCCGTGGGCGACGTTACCACGCCAATACGCCGGGGAAGCAAGGGAAGGGGCTGCTTGTGAAGCTCATCAAAAAGCCCTTCGGCGGAGAGCTTCTTCTTCAGCTTTTCAAAAGCCAACTGGAGCGCGCCCACGCCCTTGGGCTGCATGTCGTTCACAATAATCTGGTAGTTGCCCCGCCGCTCATAAACCGTAATCTGCCCCTGAACCAACACCTCCAGCCCCGCTTCCGGGTCGAACTTCAGCCGCGACAGCTTCCCCTTGAACATGACCGCGTCAATCTGGGCATTTTCGTCCTTGAGCGTAAAATAGACATGCCCCGAAGCCGCCCGTTTCCAATTGGAAATCTCCCCCGAAAGCCACACCACGCCAAGATCGCTCTCCAACATGGACTTGATGCGGCGGGTAAGCTGGGTAATACTCAGGATTTTGTCGGAAGCGCTGCTCATAGGCCCGAATTGTAGCGCATTCACGGGGATGGGTGCGACTGCGGGGGGCAGAAATACGGGCAGAAATGAAAAATCTTCGGGTGCCACGGTCAGGCCCGGCAGGGCTTGCCCGTGCCAGGAGATAGGAGTGGCGCGCCTACCTGTACCCGGCAAGTTGTGCCACGCGATCCTGTCTCAGCAGGTTCGTGTGCATGGAGCATCAAGCACCTGAACGAAATCACCGACGATTCCACGTGCCCGTGCAGCCCGTTCGAGCAACACAGAAAGAATCAGAGTTTCTCCCCGCAGGACTCGCAGAATTGTCCACGCAAGTCGCCAGCGTAAGTCTGACCACATTTCGGGCAATTGGTGGTCATGGAAGTCGGGTTTTCAGAAGATGCACCCACTCCTGAAGCTACCAACTCAGCAGATTTTGATACTTCCTCAAGTACTTGAGCGACACCAGTAAGGAGGAGAGCAAAGACTATATGATAGAAGGTCACGCCAGCCGCTATCGCCAGTTCAACTCCACTAACGTTTCCCCGGCCACCGAACATGCCTGGCGAGTTGAACTGAGCGAGCAGCATAACGCCCGCACCCATACCTAATATACCCAAAATAACCGCAAAAACTCTTAGAGCGCCGATCAACCCTTCATTTCTCATGTGTTGTCCCCTTCTATATCCTTGTTGGTTGTGACGCAAGGTGCTCGACTTTTCAGCATAAACCCGACACCTGCAAAAAAACAGAGACCGCCTCCGATCAGAAGCGCGTAAGCACCGCTCTTATCACTTCTAACCTCAACAGGGGCCTTTTCCCCGGAAATGTCCTCTAGAAATGATACGACCGAATCCATCGCCGTTGGCTGGCTCTTGTTGTATCCCATGATACAGAGTGCCAACCCAACGGCAATAAGGACGCAACCAACAATAACAAATTCCTGTCTGACCATCGTTATTCTCCCTTAACAACCAATAACCTCAGTAAATCAGTCGTCCCAGCCTTAAACTCCAAACCATCCCAATGATGGTTGTCACTTTCTGCGGGCAGTGATCGCTTCTTGCTTATCCGACAGAATCTGCCATGCCCCATTCTGGTTGCTTATTTGTATAATATTGTGCGCAACCCCCTTGCGTTCAGCATTGCCGCCCGCTCCGAGTACGGTGTACGAAACGTCGAATTCCACAACAAGTGGGTTGCCCGGCTTGAATTCTTCGGCGTTTACTATTCCTTCGAGTACGAAGTTCGCGGAGGGCCACTTCTTGTAGTAGTCCGATTTATCCTTACGAATGAAAGCCTTGTCTACCTTTCCCGCACCGAAATAATCCACTTCGTCCGCATATAGCGCCAAGATGTTTTCGATATCGGCTTGATTCAGGGCTTGGAGGTAAGCCTCCACGAACACGACGACATCATCGCTGGAGATATCGTTTCCTCCAAGCGTTAATACGCTCACTATTTCAGAATCGGAGGTGATTTCGCGAGACGCAAATCTCAATTCAATCTTTCCAGAGGCTCCACTTGCATCCGACCATTGGCCTTCCATTCGCAAGCCGAAATCCGAAAGCTTCAACTCCAATTCATCCAATTCGTACTCGGAGGCCGGGCGTTTATTCTTGACCACACCTGTCCCCCTCAAAGAAATTTGATCTCCCTCGATACGCCCGGCAAACACTTCCCAAGTGGACCACCCATCAACTGTTCCCACCGCACGAACCTCACTCCCGCCGACATGCATGCTATAGACGACGAAGTCCGCCTTGTCGTGGTTGCTCTTTTCCCACGAACCGCGCCAAGTTCCTTTCAGCACACCTCGTTCTGCTCCCATTAAGCGAAGAGCATGGGCGTACTCATCTCCGCGCAGAACATAGTCACCATGCACCCACCCTTGGCGTCCATCCGTTGCACGAACTTCCAGCCATTCCTCTCGGGCATTGATAATCGTGACCCGCGTTCCCTCGGACAACGCGTCTTTCGCATGCCCTGATCGATTTGGTTTTGTGCGTAAGTTCAAGAGGTTCGCGCTGACGATGCCGGAACCCGAACTGGCAAGAGAAGCGGTACGCCGTGCAGACTTCCGGTTCTCCGAAGGAAACGAGGGCATCACTTCTCCTGAACCCTTGATGATAATATCCCCAAGTAAAAATAAGCGTCCAGCCTTGGGAAATTCAAAAATAACGTCGCTATAGCTCTCCGAGGTTAGAATCTCATCGGAGATGAGTTCTCGGGCAAAATCACCCTTACCTACCTGAATGTACCACGTGTCTTTAAGTCGCCCAATCTCGAATGTGTCTGGCTTTTGGTCATCGCTAAACTTGATCGACGCGCTCCGAACAGGTGGCAGAAAAGCATGCCATCTATAATCTTGTTCCCGCAAAAACACCTTGAAATCGTGACCATTTTCTCCCTTGAATATGATCGGGAACCATGATGTGCCACCACTCTCAACAATATCGAATTGGAGGGCAAAATCACCTTTCAATTTGATTCCCAAATTGACGGGAATTTTCTCCTCAGAACCGCTATCCACGCGTTTGAGATAATTTCTGCCGAGATGTTGAACGGGAGAGAATTGGGTCCCCCATTTCTCCTCCAGCACGCTCTTTACTCCCTTGGTCTGCATGTGGCGTCGTGTATCCGACTCGATTTCGACGGCCATTGAGTGTTCATCCGGTGAAAGGCCCTTGCGAAACTGGAGCGCCCAAAATTCGGATATGGCGACGTTTTTATGGTATGTTCCTGGATATACATTCAATATTTTCAATCGGATTTTGTCCGTTTTTTCTGATGGTAATCGAAAAAATTGCTCTCTCCTAATTTTCTTGAAATTAATTTCTATGGATGTGTCATTAAACTCAAGCTGTGCCCGCTTCACAAGCCCACTTTGTCCAAATGAGCCATTCTGCAGACCGTTGTAAAACGAAATGCCGTCCACCTCGACTTTTCTCCCGAAACGAAACTCAATCCATTCCCCTTGCGTCTTGCCTCTTTCGGAAATCCAAGCGGATGTTGTATTGCGATCAGCTAGTTTTTCCGCGCTGTAACTGTCGCCATACTTAGACGAGCATGAAACACTGATCGGTGTCAGAATGTGCTCCTCCATGTAGTTCCCATCTGCATCTTCTTCCCATTGTTGAATAGCGATCTCGTTGTCAAAGTAGGGGATGACAACAGCCTTTCTGTACTTCAGGCCGTCTGTCGCATCTTTCACGACGCGCTTTTCCTCAACAAGCATCTCCTCTCGCCCATCGGCGTACACCCGCTTCAAAGCGAAATCCATTTTCCACTCCGAACCATAGCGCTTACGATGGTTATACCGAACACGATTCTCGCCAGCTTTAAGAAGCGGGGTGATGTCAATCCATCCAGAACTCTTGCCTTCAGGGATGTGTGCGATAAGATCGCCGTTCACATTAATATAGCCATCATCTGCACAGTCATTTGAATGTATAAAATACCGAAGATTGTTGTTGTAGGTGATATTATAATCAGAATTTTCACCGTAGTGCTTATCCGAATAGCCCAACGCACTAAGTTTCCCCGACAAAGGACGGGCATCCCTCCGTACTTCCCACGTTCCAGTATAGCTTCCTCCACTGTGGGAATCGCCCGCAATTGTTTTGCCGTCCGAACTTATTTTTGCTGAAAATACATCCGGTTTCCAAGTATCCCAGTTCCCATCGAATTGTGTCACGGAAACCCCATTCAGGGTGATTTTACTGTCACTGAATTCTCCGTCAAATACCTGATATACCGAGTTCCCGAAGAAGCCTCCCGCCACCAACTTGTTCCCCGTTGCCTGCTTTATGAACATTACAATTCTAGTTGTCTTACCTCGCACAGGCTTCCAGTCACCATTCCACATTCCAGAGAGATTCGATAGTCTGAGAACACCAAGGTCGGTTACACCATCAGGTTTAACTGTAATTGTCGCCGAATAAAATCCTTTGTCAGGGTGTCTCACCTCTATTTGTGTTTCCTTGGCCTTGAGCCCATTCAATATAATCGGGGTCTTTCCTTTTCTTTCACCTTCGACGTAGACATCTGCGCCAGTCGGATCAGAGTCCAATTTAAGTGTGCCGAAGAAAGAAATTTTACCAAGGTCCTTTATCTCACCGGTTTTCACAGCGATGACCTTTTCATAGGGAACGCAGTCCGCCACTTCGATTCGGACTTTGTGCTCTCCAACAGCAAGATCATTTAATATAAGTGGCGTAGTTCCAACCTGCTTTCCGTCCATAAAAACAATGGCTTCGGCAGGAATCGAGTCAACTCTCAATGCTCCAAGATTGGATAAGGTGACTTTGCCGAGATCAATATCACTCTCCGGTTTGATCATGACATCCTGTGCGAAGATACCGATATTCTGTTTGCGGACGACTACCGAAGTCCTCTTGGCCAGCAGTCCCGCAATTTCCAAGGGGGTTTCGCCCCGAAGCTCATTGTCGATCAGTACCTGTGCACCGCTTGGTTCGGAGTCTAGCTTCAAGTTTCCTTTGAAGGGGATGGTTCCAAGGTCCAGCGTCTGTCCGTCGAGTATGGCCTTCTCGCTGGTGAAGGGATTGCACTCGGGCAGGGAGACGACGATGGTCGAGGGAAGAGCAAACAGATTCGTAATTTCACAGGGTGTTGTACCAGATCTCTCTTCGTATTTGTTCCGAACGATAACCGCTGCCCCAGGGGGTTCGGAGTTTACCTTGAGTGCCCCGTAAATTGGCTTCAGGGCAACTTCGACCGTTTCGGTCTTGCGCCCCAGTCCCACCTTCAACTCGCGCTCGACGGGTTCATACCCATCTTTCTCAACCGTTAGACGATACGAGCCATAACCCAGAAGTCTAGTGTGAAGCTTACCGTTACCCGTCGCCTTAATTTTCTTGTCACCTTTTTTCAGCAACATGGTTGCCTTGGGTGTGGTCGAAATATCGAAAGCACCTTGGCTGCGTATTCCAGCGATTGCGGCCACCCAGTCCGAAGGAAAGCGGCCAGTGATTCCAATGGAAGGCGGCCACCCATTCCAATCGATTGCGGCCAGTTGTCGGAGCGTAGCGACGCGGGTTTTCAATTGTCTCAGGTGTTGT
>JAJRPE010000276.1 GCA_024280935.1 Candidatus Hydrogenedentota bacterium | reverse complement strand
GCCAGGGCGAAGAAGAGCTACACGGGCCACTACCTGCGCGACAAGTTGTGAGGTTTGGAGCGCAGGCGGCCCGCCTGCACGGGCACACAAGTGACCAGAAAACAAAAATCACAGGCGATACACCTGTGCTACCCTGCGCAGTGACCAGAAAACCCTTCCCCAATCAAAAAGCCCAAAACATTTTCTGAAAAACACCCCAAAGCCCTGACGCGATCAGGAAGCCTGGCGCTATTCCCGCTCCAGCACGAGCAACCTTCGACCACGACCAAGCCAGGTGTCGTAGGGCAAGGCTTCCCGGACCGTGTAGCCAGGTCGCTCTTGCCAGTCAACGGCGTAGGCATCGTCTATTACCCACCAACCCTTCGGCCCAGAATAGAAAAACGCTTTGGACCCCATGGCATCTATGAAGTGGTGGCTCGTGTGCCAGCCGTTAAACTCATAGCCACCATCGATCCGTTCGGGGGCGACACCCGCATCCAACAGCCCGTCAAGGGCCTGCCAGCGCACGCGATTCCATGCCATATAGTCGTGCTGCGCGGCCAGACTGAATCCAAAAATCAGCAGGAGGGCAAGTGCCTGGACCACGCGAAGCCGCAGACTCACGCTGTGCGCAACCCCCGCAACAAGCACCGCCACGGGAATAAACGCTCCCAGCAAGTAGCGGTCGAAGCGAACGGGCAACCAGGGATTATAGAGGGCAATAATCATAAGAACTGCCCACGTTCCGAGGAAAAACTGTTGTCGGCGTTTCGTGCTTTCGTCACCCTTCACGGTACCATTGCGACCCCGCACCCACCCCGCCAGGGCGACAAGCAGCCATGCCGAACCCAGTAGTCCGAGGAGGGTGGGAATCCACCATCCGCCACCCCATGCTGCGAGTACTCCTGCGCCACCGTCCGCAACGCGACTCCCCAGCGTCATGGGACCAAGCCCCCCGTCGTAAATGATATTGCCAAGAAAGGGCAATCGGTGGGGCGATGTCATCGCGACCAGCGCCGTAAGAGCCGCAAAGACCGGCAACGTCCAGAGCAGTCGGCGTTTCCAACAACCGCAAGATTGCCAATACCACACCCACGCGGCCCCAATGAGGAGAGGCATCACAAAGAGCGCAAGATAGACCAGCGACACAACATGGAATTTCGCCGCGCCATTAAGTTGCTGGAGCAGGGTTTCTCCGAGCTGCTCGGGATTCCAGGCATAGCCCAGAGATGTTCCATGGCCCGGCAAGCCATACAACAGACCCATCGCAACGCACCACGGCCCCAGAAGCACCAACCCATGCACAACGCTCTCACGCCGTCGCCACAATCTCCAGCGAGGCAACCAGGCCAACAAAAAGGCCACCAGAATGAGGGGTGCGAATTGGCGCGTCAAGAGGGCAAGCGCGCCGAATAGAGAACCCATGAAAAGCCATTTCGCGCGTGGTTCCGCCAACGCACGCAGATAGCCGTAACCTGACAGGGCCATCATCGCCATGAAAGGCACATCGGTCATAAAGGTATAGCCCAGATTCAGCGCCAGGGGATTGGCGATGACGAGGCACCCCGCCAGGGCGGATGCCCACCGTCCCGCACCCAGGCATCGCGCCATCAGGCTCGTGGTGGATGCGGCAACGGCCCACAGCACGAGGGTGGACCAGCGCAAGGCTTCAAAGCTGAACCCGAAAAGCAGGCAGAACAATCCCCCCCACCCTGCCTGGGATATCAAGCTCGCCGTAGCAAAAGGGTGCCCCCCGTAGTGACCCGTGTCGAGCCATTGCTTTACGGCCTGTGCATAAATCCAGTCGTCGTTGAGTGGAAAATCGCCCTTCGGCGACACGAGCAGCAAGGCAAGACCCCAGAGCGCCAGTGGCGGAAAAAAGTAAACGCTCACAGCACGTGCAGGAGAATGTATCATAGGCATCCCGCCTGTGTTTTTCACTTGGGTTTCCGAGGCACACCTCATGGTATGCATTAATGTAGGCGTTCACGGGGCAGTTCAGGGACTGACACGCCCCGAACAGCGCAGATTATTTTCGTTGACACGAAATAGTACGTATCCTCTTGGCCCAACGGCAAGCACGTTAACGGGCGTGGCTGTCCCGTCGTTGGCGGAAGATCCACGGATTGCTTCGCCAACGACGGGACACCACGGACCGTTGAGTAACCTTGTTCCCATAGGGTTCCGGGATAGCGTCGTACACCTCTTGCATACCGGAGGTGCTTGGGCCGCGTCAGTCCCTTATGAACCTGTGAACGCTTACGAATTAATTACCCAAATTCGGCAGAACTATGCTGTCTTATTACATTCGCGCCCAGGCATCATCGATTCTCAGGGCTTTCCATTCCATGACACGAAGTGCGTATTGGAGATCCTGGCGCGCTTTTTCTCAGGCTGGAAGCCTAAGCTACGTGCGCCCACCTCTTAGCAGCCGAGATTATACGATGTAGCCAGGGTCCTTTAGCGAACTTGCCCGCTCTGTCAGTGTTCAGTAATTCTTTTCCAAGAAAGACATCACCTTATCCCGATGATCCCCCTGCAACTCGATAGCGTCCTCGCGCCATACGCCGCCTGTGGCACAATGTTTACGCAACGCCTTCAACAGGAGCTTTCCATCACCGGACACATTGCGGATGATGGTCACTAACTTACCTGCGGCCCGCTTTTCGAAGGATACGGGCCACCCCCCTTTTCGCGTGCGTGCTACGCGGTAGGAGGCAGGTGGAGCAGCCACAATTTCTGCCTTGGGCACCGTTTGGGGCGCTGGCGTGGCAGGAAAATCACCTTTCACCGCATCCAACGCGGCGAAGGGGGAATCCATCAACGGTATGCGATCTCCCGATACGTCCATACGTTTCTTCTTTGCAACCATAATCGCTCCGATGATAAGGGGTAGAACAGGCACCATTGTAGGGAAAACTACGGTTTTTAGCAAGGTATTACGCTACAAGAACATTCTCAGGCGGGGAGTGACAAAGACCGTAGATCTTGGTGGTGGCCCGGCCACCTTAGCAGGGCAAACGCATCTAAATTTCCAGTGATTCCGACCGAACTGTGAGCGATGAGAAAGGCCCTGAAAGGGCCGATGCTATGGATTAAGCCAAAAGACGTTGTTTTTTTAGTCCACGAAGTGGACGACGGAACTTAGCCTGGGGTGAAGCGAGGTACGAGCGGAACCCCAGGTATCTGTGTTCGGCAGCTTCCAAACCCGCGTAGCGGGTGACGGAAACCGCCCCGGTATTCCGTCGGCCGCTTCGCGGGCTTTTTCATCGTTCGTCCTTTATTCCCAGGGTTCCGCTCGTACCTCGCTCCACCGCTGGGCTAAGTTCCTGTGCCCCTCCGGGGCACTCTCGTAATCCCACAAGCGGATGCATGTCAAAAGGATGCGGCTTGCGCAGGAACGGAAGGGCCGATGGATTAGCGAGGATTTAGATGCGATTGCCCCGGCCAGCTTGGCTTGATATGGACTGAAACTTTTGGTGAATGGTATACTGAATCAGAGGAATCTGGGCTATGATATGCCAAAAATGCCATAAGAGACCGGGCACCATTCGCTACGCGGAGGTGGTGGACGGACGGGTCACGGATCAATTCTGGTGTTCTGAATGCCTGGCGCTGCAGCGCAATGGCGGCGAGGGCTTCGAAATTTCCGCTGTCGCACCGACGCGACCGACCCGAAACTCGATTCATAGCGTGGTCAGCCGGGTCGTCCGTGCGCAGCAGACCTGCCCCGAATGCGACACCCCATTGCAAGAGATTTTCGACACCAATCGCGTCGGCTGTGTTAGTTGCTACGACGCGTTTGGAAACGAGCTGACGGAGTTGCTGTCCAGGCTCCATAGTCGTGCAACCCATACAGGAAAGTCCGCTCACTTGACCGACGCTCGGTCCCAACTACGGTCGGACCTGCGTTCCAAACGTTCCCTGCTGAGGAGCGTTCTCAAAGCCGAGGATTACGAAGAGGCAGCTACGCTGCGCGACGAAATCCGGGCGCTGGAAACAGGACTCTACGTATCAGAATCTGGAGCAGATTGAGCCATGCATATCGCCCCGCTGCTGAAACAAGCGCCCACGTGGCAACAGGCCACCGTCGGTTCACACAGTGACCTCGTCATCCTCAGCAATTGTAATCTCGGTCGCAACCTCAGCGACTTCCCGTTCCCAAAGCGTTGCACCGAAGAGGAACGCCTCGCCATCGAGTCGCGTATTATTCGTGTGCTGGATCAGTTAAACCTGCTGGCCAGTGGGGACTACTTCAAACTCAGTAACCTGAGTTCATCCGAGACCCGATTGCTCGCCGAGCGCCAATTAATCCCCCCCGCTTTGATGGTTCCGCAGCCAGGCCAGGGCGTTTACATTTCCCGGGATCAAAGCCTCAGCATCATTGTGAACGATGAGGACCATTTCTGCATCCGAGTCCTTGCGTCGGGGCTTCAACTCCATGAGGCGTGGGCGCGGGCGAACCTGATAGACGATACGCTGGGGGGCGTACTCGATTTTTCCTTTTCCGACCATCTGGGATTTCTCACCCAAAACCTCGCCCATCTTGGGACGGCGCTTCGATGTACGGTGCTGCTTCATCTGCCCGGATATGCGCACAAGAATTTGCTGCCTGAACTGCGGGAGCTCGCTGAACATCACGACCTGACCTTCAGCGGCGTGGGCATCGGCCCACTGACGAGCAGCGGCCAAGTCGGTGTCGAAACATCGTCACGCCCGCTCTATGGCCAGGGACTCTATAGCAACATGGACGGCTTCGCGCCGCGGGCGCCCCATGAATCAGAGGGCGATTTATTTCAATTATCCAATCGGTCCACGCTGGGCCAAACAGAAGAAGAGTACATCTTTCAATTAAAGTTGTGCGCCGGCGAGTTCATCACCCGTGAAGAAGCCATTCGCAAACGTATGCGCGAAGAAGAATCCGAGCTGCTCTTTGATCGCGTTGAGCGTGCCCGGGCTCTGGCCCTTCGGGCGCGGCTCATACCCTTTGATGAAAGCATGGCGCTGCTTTCCTCGCTTCGCCTGGGCGTTTCTCTCGGCCTCATATCAGATGTTTCCCTGGCCGCGCTGAACGGGTCGTTGATTCAGTGCCAGGATGCCCATGTGGAAACACATCGCCTTCACAGCGATGAAGCCGTCGGCGAACTGGATCTGAAACGCTTCCGGGCCGCCGTATTGAAGGCCCAGTTCGACTCACCAGATAATTAGTCGGCCCTTTAGGCGCTTCGGGCCTGTTATCGACAATAAATTATGAGTTTGCAATATTGTTTTCGGCCTGAAAGGCCTCAACAGGTTAGCCCAGGGCAACGCCCTGGGGAAAAAGAAACTAAGAATCAAAGCCCTGAAAGGGCGCAATAGAAGCACATCACGGCCACTGTGCCGCCCTTTCAGGGCTGTTAATTATGTCTACATTCTGACCCAGGGCGTTGCCCTGGGCTAACCTGTTGGGCCCCTTCGGGGCGGTCGCTTATGCGACATGGCTGTAACGATTGTACACGGATTCGCCTGCGGCACCGCAGGTGCCACTTCTTCCGGGCAACGTCCCAGACGAAGCGCAGGCGCTTCGGGCTGTAACCAAGGTGCCCATTTGCTTTAGACTAAGGCAGTCGGGGCCTCACCCGAGAGTACGTATGGAGCTGCGTGCCCCACGCGGTCTAATCGTTTTGGTTTTTTGCCAAATAAGCGTTTAGGCAGT
>JAJRPE010000275.1 GCA_024280935.1 Candidatus Hydrogenedentota bacterium | reverse complement strand
GGCATGGAGCTGCTGAGCCACCTTAAGGCAGGGCTGCTCCTCCTCGATCATTTGGATGACCTTGGCCAAGTGCCCATTTGCCCGACGAAGCCGGTTTACAATTTCGGGGTGTTGGGCGTGTTTATGTTTTTCAACCATTCGCCTATCCTATCCCCCAGGAGGGGATAATGTCCAGTCGGAAAATTTGCCAAGGGTGTTAAAACTCGTATCGAGCATCGCCATCGGTTAAACTAGGGGAGTCACTTCGCTCAGGAGGCCTTCATCAACGCGACGAAGGGAGCGAATCCACGTGACACCCTCATAATCAGATTATTTCCGAAATACAAGTATTTCATCCCGGCAATCGGTATACTATCGCCGACTATATCGGCTCAAAATTCGAGACTGTCAGAAACACATTCGCTACCAAGTTTTCCCAAGGAAAGGATTACGCTCCAAATGAACGCCAAGAAAAAGGCTGCCCCAGCCACGCCAGACATCGCCGACCTCGCCATACCGACGGTGGACAACGAGCGCACGCTCGTGGAGCAGGAGGTCGCCGACACCGAAGCCTATTTCGGCCAGCCGCGTTTTGACGAAATCACCCGTCTCTACTCGGCCCGTCAGGTGGTCGCGCAGCGCGGCACGATTGGCAAGGACTATACCGTGGCACGCGACGCGGCGACGGCATTCCATGCACGCCTTCGGGAACTCTTTGAGAGCAATAAATCGATCACTACTTTTGGACCTTATTCGCCCGGCCAGGCCGTGGCGATGAAACGCACGGGGATCGAAGGCATTTATCTTGGCGGTTGGGCCACTTCGGCCAAGGGATCGATCAACGAAGATCCCGGCCCTGATCTTGCCAGCTATCCGCTCAGCCAGGTGCCCGATGAAGCGGCCCCGATTGTGCGCGCCCTGCTTACGGCCGACCGCAACCAGAAATTTGCACGCAGCCGCATGAGTGACGCGGAGCGGGTGGAAACGCCTATCTACGACTATCGGCCCTTCATCATCGCCGACGCGGATACGGGACACGGTGGCGAGGCCCACGTGTTTAACCTGATTCGCCGCTTCGTGGAGGTTGGTGTTCCCGGATACCACATCGAAGACCAGAAGCCCGGCGTGAAGAAATGCGGGCACCAGGGCGGCAAGGTGCTCGTCCCACAGAACGAACAGATTAAGCGCCTGAATTCGGCCCGTTTCCAGTTGGACATCATGGAAGTGCCGGGCATCATCGTCGCCCGCACCGACTCCGAAGCGGCAACCTACCTGGACGGTGCTGGTGACGAGCGCGACCAGCCCTACCTCCTGGGCGCGACCAACACCAATCTTCCTACGTACAAAAATGCATATCTTGCCATCCTCAAGCGTTTCTACGACCAGGGCGTGGAAGAAATCAACGGGCACCTGCTCTACCGGATTTCTGACGAGGTCTATGATGCCGCATTCGCTTGGCTGAAGAAATTCAAGATCTTGCCGCTGCTCGATGAAAGTGCGAAGAAGTACAGCAAGGGCGAAGAAGCGGATATTGAAAAACTGCTCGACGGGGTGACGGACAAATTTCTTGACACCTGGCAGCGGGAAGCCGGCCTGAAGACCTACGGTGAAGCGGTTGCCGACGTGATGAAGTTTCGCACGGAAGAGGGCGCGAAGCTCGGCATGAGCATCGAAGAATGGACCGAATTCGCCAAGACGGCCTCCTCCCGCGAAGCCGAAGACAAGGCTATTTCGATGGGCCTCAAGGTGGTATGGGACTGCGAGATTTCGCGCACGCCCGAGGGTTACTATCAGATACAGGGCGGTATTGAATACGCCATCTGGAAGTCCCTCGCCGTGGCGCCCTTCTGCGACCTCATCTGGATGGAAACAAAAACGGCCAATCTGCCCGACGCGAAGAAATTCGCCGAGGCCATCCACGCGGTATACCCCGACAAGATGATGGCCTACAACCTGTCGCCTTCCTTCAACTGGGATACGACCGGCATGACCGAAGAAGAAATGCGGAATTTCCCCGAGGAAATCGGCAAGCTCGGCTATGTCTTCAACTTCATCACCTACGGTGGCCACCAGGTAGACGGCATGGCCTCCGAAGAATTCTCCACCGCCCTAATCGAAGACGGCATGCTTGCGCTGGCACGTTTGCAACGCAAGCTGCGTCTCACGAATTCACCCTACAAGACACCCCAGGCGCACGTGGGCGGTCCTCGTCTGGACTCGGCGCTTATGGCCTCCTCCGGCCGCACCGCTTCCACCAAGGCCATGGGCAAGGGTTCGACCCAGTTTCAGCACCTTATTCAGACCGAGGTGCCCACGACGGTGCTGGATTCCTGGCTCGATGTCTGGACCCAACACAACGGCACGGGCGACGGACTTCGTGCGAGAATTCGGCCCCATACCGCAGGTTCCGAGCTGCTGGCCCTCACGGTGCGCAACGGTTCCGGCGAAAAGGTTGCGGATGTCGTTTTCTCCGTGATTCAGGATCGCCGCAACCGAAGCATTCTCTCCATTCGCGATCAGAACACCTTCGCCACGGACTGCCGCAAGAAACGGCTGATGACGCTGGTCCATGTGTTCCTTATTCATCGTTACAAGGCGGAAGTGGTGCATTACGTCAGCCCCACGGACGACAACGAACTTCAGACTCAGGGCATGAAAAATCTGGGTATCTACGAGGAAGTGAACACCGAAATCGGCGATATCATTGTTGCCCACGTGAAGATGGACATCGTCGATGGACTCGCGAAGCAAGATGACCAAAGCAAACTCGGAAAGCTAATCCGCAAGGAAAAGTAAGCGCCGAAACAACATCCTGATTGCGAAAGAGGGCGATGCCATTGGCGTCGCCCTTTTTTTGTCCGCTCTGAAGAACGCGGCTACTCGAAAAACAGGTGCCTCAGCGCACAATCCGCATGCCGCCTTACAGCTTCTTCTCAAATTTCGGCTTTACGCCGACCTGGAAGTTGACGCCAGCCACATGACCCTGCGCGCCGACCTCGAAGACCAAGGTGCCGTCGAATACCTCAAAGACGAACTCGTTCTCGGATTGGGGAAAAATGCGACGCTCCGGTTTGTCGCGCACGGTGACGAAAAGTTGATTACCCTCCCGGCGGATGAGAATGAAGGGCACGGGTTTGTCCCCCTGGTCGTGATCGTAAGCGCCGACGAAGCGGTCGAGCTGGGCACTGGTCAATTGGACCTTGGTCTCCCGTGTCTTCATCGGTATTTTCTTGAGATGCCTGGGCTGCACGAGGGGGCGAATCCAGATGTTACGAAAGCGGACCGGGGAATCGTGGTCCTGGAGCTTGATGGACATCTTGTCCGGGTGGGCTTCGTAGGGTTTCTGTTGGAGCCAGCTCGTGGGGCCTGTCAGTTGCACGTTGTCCTGGGCAAGGATGCCGTTGATGAAGGCCGTCATCCGGGCGGGGCGCTTTAGCGAGCCGTCCTTTTTGAAGCGGGGGCGGCGGAAGACGATATCGTAGGTTTGCCATTCCCCCGGCGGGCGGATGGCGTTCACCTGGGGCGGATACTGGCCGTAGACCGAGCCCGCGTGCCCGTCGGAATAGGTGCGGTTCTGATAGGAGTTCAAGACCTGAATCTCGTATTTCTCCATGAAAAAGATGCCGCTGTTACCGCGATCTTGCCCGTTTTTGCCGCCCGTGTCTGCGGGGGAGGCCCATTCAATATGAAGCTGACAATCGCCAAACTTCTCTTTTGTGAAAATGCTATCCGCCCCCGCGACGGTCTCCATATAGCCATCACCAATCTTCCACTGTGCCGCGCCGCCATCTTCCGTGCGCCAAGCCGAGAGATCGGTGCCATCGAAAAGCACGATGGCGTCCGAAGGGGGGCCGCCATCCGTCCCCGGTGTAACGACGGGTGCTTCTGCCCGCGCCATATCGTGGATGAGGTAGCCCGAGTTGGTTTCGACCTGGGCTTCCTCGGCAACAGCCAGGCTGGAAAGGGTTCCGAAGAGGGCCAGGGCAAAAAGTCGTGATGCGCGCATGTCTGTGCTCCATTGCTGAATCGTGGGGATAACCATGTGCTCGGGTGCAACGAGGCACGGTGGAAGGGTCAACGCTTGAACAGTCCCTACTATAGCAAAATCGGGGTCTACACGGCGGGCCACCAGCGCAATAGCGCCGCTCTGGACGCTTCTGCTATCCTGAACTCGATCAAGCGGCCCCTTCATCGCTTGCCAGCGGCAGGGCACAACAAAGCCATTGCAAAAGACAGGGAGAATGGAACATGCGCGAGCGACCACTGTCGATTAGCATCATCGGATGGATTCATATTCTTTTTTGCCCACTGGGGATTGCAATGCTTCTATTCGCAGAGGCTGAGTCCGGGAACCAACTGGGAATTTCTCCCGAAGCAGTTCGGTTCTTTGACGTGCTCACACTGACCGTTGGACTGCTGAGTTCGGTGATGATCCTGCGGGGTAAGAAATGGGCTCGCGCATGTTTGATTGTCGCGATGTTGTTGGATTTGCTGAGTTCCCTGCTGATCGAGGGGGCCAGCAAGGGGGAGAATATGTTCGATGTGTTGTTCCTGGTTGTCGTTGCCTGGGTACTCTACCGTCCCCGTGGCACTGCTTTTTTCAATGCTACGGATGATGTGCCGCCCCTGACCTATCAAGCCGGAACCGCTGTGTGTTACATCATACTCACGTTTTTTATGGTGCCAGCTATGGCCATGCCTGCGGGATGGGAGTATGAGGGTGATAGAGTCATTTATAAGAGCATACTTCTCGGGGTCGCCGGGGCAATAGTCTTTGCTATCGGCAAGGCTGCGGGGGTGGTTCTCCACCCAAAGCGCGACGTGGGTTCCATGTTCATCATGGCGGCGGTGTTTAGTCTCGGGTTTACGACGTCTGTGTTTTTGAACAGTACAGGCGCTCGTGCGGCGGCGGATCCGCGTGTCGATCTGTGGGTTTCCGCCCTGATAACGGTGATTTTCGTGGTTGTCGGCGCAATGCTGATCCACCGCGCCAGGGTGGAGGGACGGATGTCCCCGCCTGTAGCTGCGGACAATGCGTTGGAATAGAGACTCACGCGCTCCCAGCCGAGTATGAACGGGTCGATTCGTGTCAAAACGGACCGAATGGGGCGCGTAGACATAGGCTCGTTTTTGACTTTTTACTCATAATAGACTAAACTTAGTTTAGTCTATTGGAGCATGTCGCCATGAAGTCTGTCAATATTCATGAAGCAAAGACCCACCTGTCTCGTCTCATCCAGCGTGCCGCCGCTGGTGAGGAGATTATTATCGCCAAGGCAGGCCAGCCCCTGGTAAAGCTGGTGCCCTACGCTGTGACCATGGAACCGCGCCAACCGGGTCGTTGGCGCGGAAGAGTCCACATCGCGGATGACTTTGAGCAATTGCCCGACGATATTGCTGCGGCGTTCAACGGCGAGTCTGAATGAATCTGTTGCTGGACACCCACGCGCTGCTCTGGTGGCTGGCCGACGATCCAACCCTGTCGGGAGAAGCGCGCGCGGCTATCGCCAATCCCCAGCATGAGGTTTTCGTCAGTGCGGCAACCGCATGGGAAATCGCCATTAAGTCCGAATTGGGCAAGCTGGACGCACCGGGCAATCTGAACGAAGAGTTGGATGTAAATCGCTTTCGAGCGTTGCCTATCAGCGTTGACCATGCCTTGGCAGCCGGTCGGCTGCCAAAGCATCACCGTGACCCCTTTGACCGCATGTTGATTGCACAGGCGCAGCACGAAGGCTTAACCGTGGTGACGCGGGATCGTATGTTTGGGCAATATGGCGTGGATACGGTTAAGGCCTGAAGAGTAATTGCCGCAAAAGAACGCAGAGAGTAGTCTTCCTTTCTTTGTGCTCTCTGCGTTCTTTTGCGGCAATCAATAAAGACAGTATGGAGTACTCTTACGGCCTGACAAAAGCCCCCCTTGCCTACGCCCAACATCCCGGGCAGAAGCACTTGCCTAATGGACTTAATACAGGCGCACTTGCTATCCTAAGGCCCTTCCAGACAGCCATTTATCGCTTGTGGTGTACCTGCGGACTTTCCGCCGTTTCATCACGAATGCTTACCTTTTACCTGACAGGATGCTGACCCATGTGCAGTAACCACGCTGAAGACCCCAAACAAAGCCGCATTTACAAGATCCGCCATTCCCTGGCCCATATCATGGCCCAGGCGGTGATCGAGATCCGCCCAGACGCCAAAATGGCCTTTGGTCCGCCGGTGGAGTTCGGCTTTTACTATGATTTTGACTTTGGCGACAAGCCCATCGGCGAGCGCGACCTGGAACAGATCGAAAACGGCATGCGCCGCATCATTAAGCAGAAGCAGCCCTTCGAGCAGTCCTACAAGACCCTCGACGAAGCGACCGCCCTCCTGAGCGAGACCGACCAGAACTACAAAATCGACTACGCCAAAGAGCTGGTGGAATCGGGCCGTGCGGGCGATGAAGGCCTTGGATTCTACGTGAATGGCCCCTTCATCGACATGTGCGAAGGCCCCCACTTGGAGCACACGGGCGAAGTGCCCAAGGCGTGTTTCAAGCTCGACCGCATTTCGGGCAGCTATTGGCGCGGCAGCGAAGAGAACCCCATGCTTACCCGCATCTATGGCCTCGCCTTTGAATCCAAAAAGGAACTCAAAGAGTATCAGGAGCGGCGCAAGCTCGCCATGGAACGGGACCACCGCAAACTCGGCGAGGAACTCGACCTTTTCTTCATGGACCAGGAGGTGGGCGTGGGCCTGCCCATGTGGATGCCCAACGGCGCGGTCCTCCGCGACGAACTGGAAGACTGGGCGCGGGAGGTGGAGTTCAAGGATGGCTACCAACGGGTCAGCACCCCGGCCATCACCCGCAAGGAGCTCTACATCAAGTCGGGCCACCTGCCCTACTACGCCGAAGACATGTATCCGCCCATGCAGGTGGACGAGCATGACGAGTATTATCTGCGGCCCATGAATTGCCCCCACCATCACAAGATTTTTGGCGTGCGGCCCCGCTCCTACCGCGAACTGCCCCTGCGCCTCGCGGAATACGGCGACACCTACCGCTATGAAAAGCACGGCTCCCTCGCGGGGCTGCTGCGTGTCCGCGCCATGTCCATGAACGACGCCCACATCTACTGCACCCCCGAGCAGGTGGAGCAGGAATTCCGCAGCGTCATGAACATGTACGACCTCTACTACACGCACCTGCGCATGGGCAACTTTCGCGTGCGCCTGTCGCTCCACGATCCCGAATCCGACAAGTTCGTGGGCAAGACCGACGAATGGCTCAAGACCGAGGCCATCGTCCGCGATGTGCTCAATAACCTGGGCGTGGAATACGAAGAGGAGACGGGCGAAGCCGCCTTCTACGGCCCCAAGATCGACATCCAGGTGAAGAACCTCCTGGGCCGGGAAGAGACCGTGTCCACCTGCCAGCTCGACTTCGTGGTGGCCGAGCGCTTCGGCCTCGAATACATCGACTCCGACGGCGAACGGAAGACCCCCTTCATCATTCACCGCGCCCCCCTGAGCACCCACGAGCGGATGATCAGCTTCCTCATCGAACTCTACGGCGGCGCATTCCCCACCTGGATGGCCCCCCGGCAGGTCCAGATTATCCCCGTGAACGACGACGTGGCCGACTACGCCGAAGAGATTGCCGCCGAGCTGCGCAACAACCTCTTCCGCGCCGACATCGACTACAGCAACGAGAGCTTCAACAAGAAAATCCGCAACGCCATCACCCACAAGATCCCCAACCTCTGGATCATCGGCGGCAAGGAAAAAGAGAACCGCACCATCACTTGGCGCCGCTACTGCTCCAAGCAGCAGCACAAAGTAGACATCGGCGATGCCCACATGGCCTTAGAGCGCATGCGCGGCGAACGCATGATGGACAACTTCGACGATGTGGGCTT
>JAJRPE010000274.1 GCA_024280935.1 Candidatus Hydrogenedentota bacterium | reverse complement strand
GGCATACTGGGTTAGGGCAAAGCCGATGGTCTGGAAGGGGGCTTCCACGCCGCCGCCCTCGTTTTGGTCAACACCGAGAGGTGACACGTAGAAAACACGGCGTGGTGAATCAGGATCAGTGGGTATGGCGTTCGCCAGAAACTCGGTCAGGTTGCTCAGCCCATCAAAATCCATGTCTTCTGCGGCATCGGAGGCCGCCAGTGGGTTCAGGCCGAATTCTACTTCGAAGGCATCGGGCATGCCATCGTCATCGCTGTCTACCCTGTTGGGGTTCGTTCCGAGAATCTCTTCTTCGCAATCGACGAGTCCGTCACCATCCGCGTCGCTTGTCTCACCTGCGCAGGGGTCTTCGCCTTCACCTTCGCCTTCGCCTTCGCCTTCGCCCTCACCTTCACCTTCACCTTCACCCTCACCCTCACCTTCACCCTCACCCTCACCCTCACCCTCACCCTCGCCTTCGCCTTCGCCTTCACCTTCACCACCAATTACGGCGATGGCAACGGCGGAAACTTCTCGGCTGCTGACGATTGCGATTTCGCTCACTGGTTGCACCAGACCACTGAACACAGAAATCTCGCGGCTTGATACCACGGAAATCTGGTCGGCCATGAGCGATTCGCCGACAAAGAGCGAAATCTCGCGGCTCGAAACATGTTGAACGGTCGTCACGGACAGCGCAGCCCCTGTATACAGGGAGATTTCGCGACTGGATACGTGTTGGATCGCTGTTGCGGACAGGGCAGCGCCGGTATGGATTGACACTTCGCGGCTGGAGACGTGTGCTACCTGGGCTGCGATCACGGGGGTGAGCGCTATCCAGAGGAGCAGCGTGACTGCGAAGGGAAGGAGTTTTTTGTGATAGCGTGTCATCGTATACCCAAAGGCTCGGTGCGGTGATGAATAAAGGACCCGTGGAGTCTGTTCCGTTGGAAGGGTGCCAGGGCAGCAAAGAACCTAGGGCAGTTGCGCACTGGCTTGCAACGCGGAAAAGCCACCGGAAACATCGATGTCGACGGTCCATGTGGAGGTCGTCGCTACTTCGCTCACGAAGCTTGCCGAAACAATCTGGTCGGTCGTATCACCGGCGCGGACGATGCGCAACGTGACCGTGGAAGTCGATGGGATATTCTCCCCTTCAATAAGAACCGTTTTCGTGCCGGCGCTTCCCAGGTCCACATCCGTGCCGACCAGGGTAAAGCTTCCACGGGGATCGTTACTGACTTGGGCACCGTCCACAGAGGCAACACGGACAGAAGGGGTCGTGGTGTCGCGCGTAATGCGGAGCGGGTCCACTGCGGCGGAGGAAGCGTTCAGGGGTTCCGAAGTGCCTACAAAACTATAGGATTCCGACTCAATGGAGATTCGCCCATCCCCACCACTTTCAACGTCACCGGTTCCCACGCCACCCCGGGCGCTCATGAGGCCGTTGCCGCCGAAGCTTCCGCTGATAATACGAATTGCGCCACCGCTTCCGCTTCCGCCGTCGTTGGCATCGAAACTGTTTCCGCCCGTGCCCCCGCGCGCCAGGATGCTGCCGTTAAGCGTAACCGTGCCGGGCGTGGCAATCAGAATTGCACCACCGCCACCGCCACCGCCGCGTGTCCCAGCCGTGCCTGCGCCGCCGGAACCGCCGATGAGTGGGAAGACCCCTGTGTTGCCGTAGATTGTGCCGGAGAAGGAGCCGGTCCCAACGGTCGCGTAGGAGCCCGCGCCAGAAGGACCGGCGGGGTTTGCGCTGCCACCGCCAGGGCCATGGCCCGCCGACTCCGGGCCGGTTGCGCCGGCCGCTTTGCCGCCGCGAAACCCACCGGGTCCTGGCGTTGCGAACGTCTCTGTTGTACTGCTGAGAGCACCATTCTCCCCTTGGAGGTGAACAATACCCGTTATGACCACATCGCCCTGGGAAAGCCATATGACCGGTGCCCCGGAAGGATGGTTGATGAAGAAGACATCGCGATTGATGGCGATATTAATGGAGGAGTACTTGAAGAAGACCGCCCACTGATCCGGGTCGTAGACACCGTTTCCGTTTCCGGGATCATTCCAGGCACCCGTCGCGGCAAGCGATAAGTCGATGGTGATATCCACAGTGGGTTCCAATACGCCATCGCTGCCGTCGGATGCCACCGTAATGGCGGCGCTGGCCAAGGTTGTCGAACCTAGAAGGGTAAGGAGGATTCCAGTCAGTAGGGTGTTCTTCATTCGCTAGCTCCTGATTCTAAAAGAATTTGTGTGTCGTCTTGATTACCGATGCACGTAAAGGCACATCCGCCCATGGGGCGAAAAATATATTGGTGGTGCTTATTCGTGGGGGTACGCCAGAGGCCGTGCGGGGTCAACCGCTTCCAATACTCACCTGCCTGAGAGGACCTGCCCAATTGCCATCCTCTCAATGAGCCTGAATTGTACCGCCCGATTGACAGGCTGTCAACTATAAGGAAGGGGGCGGCGGACCTTGGGAATCCACCGCCCCATTGTGCGGGAGTGTTTGGAACACAGTTCCGTGTTCTAGGCGCAAGAGGGTCACGGTAGCGATGTTACATCAGGGGTCTTGGGCTGCGGTATCCCTGAAGACGCTGTTACTGTTGTGTAAACAGTCTCTCGTTCCAAACACCGAAGTCATCCTAACACAACATATGGGGTCTGTCAACCCCTTTTGTCATAGAATTTAAAAAAATATTACACAACCCTTGGTCACTTAGTGGAAACTTTGGGGCAGATACCACAAAATATGGTACTCGATGTGAAACGGTCTGTCTTGTCTGCCGACTTCCAGCACCCCTACATATGGTGGGGACCGTATGGCTAATGTGCTCCCGCTCTCGGTTTTTTTGAGTATAAATCATAGTTGACGGCCCCGACAAAAGTCGATAATCGGCATGTTTGATGCCCGTAAGTCCTTATGCAGCAACACCCGTTTTTTCTGAATTGGACTTTTGTCAGGGGCGTCATAGTTAATCCACCGGCTCTGCCGGTGAGAATTCATCAGGCCCTGCCGTTCCGGCGTATATCAGCGTGCTTTCGACATACATCAACGTGCGGGATCACGAAGGTGCCCCGGCGGAGCACAGGAACTTAGCCCAGGGTGGAGCGCAGCGGAACCCTGGGAATAGAAGGCGAATGATGAAAAAGCCCGCGAAGCGGTCGACGGAAGTTTCGTTCGCCTGTTCCGTCACCCGCTACGCGGGTTTGGGCCGTGTATGCTACGGGTACCCAGCGTTACGCTCGTACCTCGCTACACACTGGGCTAAGTTCCGTCATCCACTTCGTGGATTAAAAGAGCACTCGTATTTTCGGTTTTACCGATGACACCGGCCCCTTTTAGGGGCCCTCCTCATACTCCCGGCTCTGCCGGTGGTTACTGATTAAATTGGCCGACCAGGAATGGGAGTTGGTTTCGATTTTTGACACCAATCAATCCTACGGCGAAACACGCTACGTGATTGCCACGCTCAAGCGCCCAAAGAAGTAGGCCACAACACGGGTGCTCCCTATTCACACGAAGGAATTTGGGCAGCGCCCCAAGAAAACACCATAGAAAGAATGAATTGATTAGCAAAGACGATCTACAGGATTTCTTCGAGAACACCCGAAAACGCCACAAGAACGGCGAGGCGAACTTCGACATTGACGAAGTCTGCCGGTGGTCGTATTTTTTCACCGACACAGACCGGGCAAAGCTCACGCGGGTGGGACTCCACCTCGAAGACAATGGCTATAAAATACACGGGTTTCTGGAATCTCCAAATAAGGGCAAGAGTCCGAAGACCCTCTATATCCGAGCGGATCGTATGGAAAAGCACACGGTGGATTCGCTCCATGAAACGAACCTGGAACTCTATGCCCTGGCCGCGAAGCTCGGTGTCGAAGGCTATGATGGCATGGATGCCGGGACCATCGATAGTCCATAGGCGGAGCGGTCAGTATTGATTCAGGCAGGAGCACGGCCTGACATCACTCGCCCCGAGGCAACCCCACCGGCACAAAGCGCCCCACCCGCTCGCGATACCGCCGATAGGGTTCCCCAAACGTCTCAATCAGTCGCTCCTCCTCCATCCCCGTCCGGTAGGCGATAAGCCCCCAGAAACACACTGCGGCAAGGGTCACAGACACATTCGCCAAGAGGAGGCACACGCCCACGGATTCCACCATTCCACCCGCATAAAGGGGGTGCCGCACCCAGCGATAGGGTCCCGTCGTAATGAGGGTGTGTTCGTCCCGGGTGCTGATGCTGATGGTGAGGTTGGTGCCAAGGTGGACCATGCCCCAGATATGAAAGACCGCGCCTATGACCATAATGAGGGCACCGCTCCACCGCACGAACACGGGCAACGCAACGACCGACCAAGCCATCCACGACGGATTGACCAAGTAAACCAGCACCGCCAGGCAATACGCGAGATAGAACCCGGCGATGGCGATACTCAGCGGAAGGCCCTCGCCCCGTTTCTGGAAAACTGTCCCGCCCGCCTTGGCCTTTTTCATAAAGCGGCTGCTGACCGTCAGTTGAAGCACAGCAAGGGCGACAAGGGCAACGCGATAGGGAATGTCAGCAGTCATATGGTGCTACTTTCGACTATAGGTCCGTCCGACGTACTCCTCGATAAGCCCCCGGAACTGATCCGCCAATTCGTCTTTGGTGCCGGTGTAGCTTGCATACTTCTCGCCATCCACAAACACCGGACACACCGGGTCTTCCCCGTTACCCGGCAGGCTGATGCCGATATTCGCGGCTTTGGATTCGCCGGGACCATTAACGATGCAGCCCATGACGGCTACGGTCAGGGTCTCCACACCGTCAAACTCGTTGCGCCAGGCAGGCATACGCAGACGGACGTAGTCCTGGGTGTCGGCGGCAAGCTCCTGGAAGGTCGTGCTGGTCGTCCGTCCGCAACCGGGACAGGCCGTAATGCTGGGCGCGAATTGGCGAATGCCAAGAGACTGCAAAATCTCCTGGGCGGCGTAGACTTCTTCCCGTCGGTCCCCGCGCGGTTCAGGGGTGAGGGACACACGGATGGTGTCACCAATCCCTTCGCCGAGGAGCAGGCCCATGCAGGTGGACGACCAGATTTGCCCCTTCATGCCCATGCCGGCCTCGGTGAGTCCAAGGTGGAGGGGCTGGCGGGTCTCCGTGCTCAGTGCGCGGTAGAGGTGAATGAGGTACTTGGGCACACTGGTTTTGCAGGAAATGATAACTTGGTCTTCACGCAGTCCGGCCTCCAAGGCAAGGTCAGTAGACTGAAGGGCGGAGAGTATCATGCAGTCATTAATGATTTCTTCCGGTGTTTTTCCGGTGTTTTTATCGGTATTTATCTTCATATACCCCATCACCAGTTCCTGGTTCAGGGACCCCATATTTACACCAATACGCACCGGTTTGTCGTTGTCTTTGGCTATTTTGCAAATGGTTTCGAATTGTTCGTCCCGCTTGTTGCCCTTCCCCACGTTGCCAGGGTTAATGCGGTATTTCGCCAGGGCCTCGGCGCAGGCCGGGCTGTTTGTGAGGAGGCGGTGGCCGTTGTAATGGAAGTCGCCGATAATGGGCACATAGACATCTTCATCGTGCATGCGCTGGATGATCTCGGGCACGGCCTCGGCGGCCTTGGGGGTGTTCACCGTAATGCGCACCAACTCCGAACCTGCCGTGGCCAGGGCAATTATCTGGTCGGCTGTGGAGGGCGCGTCTTCGGTGTCGGTGTTGGTCATGGATTGGACCACGACGGGTGCCCCGCCGCCAACCTTCACCCCACCCACATCGACGCTGACCGTATCTTTTCTTGCACCTAATATCATGTAGAATTTACTCCTGAACTGACTGCTTTTTTTTGAGGGCCATGCGGGGAATATGGAAAATTTTGCGGTCTCAAGCGCTCCCACAAACTTTTCGTGTGTCTGATTGCGTGACGTGCCTTTTGCGTCGGGCAAGATGCCCAACCTCCTTAACAATGATACGCGTATGCCGAAGAGCAGCACAAGCGAAATGTATGACATGCCGACGAACCCCGCCTCCATTCCTTGCAGTGCTTCTCCAATTCATAGTAACGTAAAATATTGGGTTGTACCGCACGCACACGCTAATTTGGAAATATTCTGGCTATTGCTGCTCCACGCACACGAACCGGCTGAGAGCGGATCGCGTGGCACAATCGAGCTTCGTGTGCAATGCCAAGTTGAAGCCGTCTAAGTTCGACGAATAAGAATTTTGGAGTCCAGTGTGCATAACGCAACCAAACAACGACCACCAAAAAGCGCATACATATCGAAAATAATTTTGATGCCATTCTTTCTCTTATCATTTATTCACCTATCAAGCATGGCCGCCGATTGGCCACAATTTCGCGGTTTACATCGGAATGGATATGCTAAGGAATCACAGCTCCTCGACCAGTGGCCCGATGAGGGACCGACCTTGGCTTGGACCGCCACCGGTATGGGTGCGGGCTTCTCTTCCGCCGCCATAGTCAATGGCACAATCTACGTGACGGGAATGGTCGGAGATGATGGAGAGGGGTTCTTAACGGCACTGGATACCTCCGGTGCCCTTCTCTGGAAGACCCCCTATGGCAAAGAATGGGATGGCACCTACCCTGGTGCGCGCTACACACCTACGGTAAATAGGGATGTCGTGTATTTCATGACAGGGTATGGCGTTGTTTGTTCGATTAAAACGAAATCTGGCGGTATTCGCTGGAAGCGCGATGTGGCGGGCGATTTCGGCGGCACGACTCCCATCATGGGTTTTGCGGAATCGCTCCTGGTAGACGGAGACCAGGTCTTCTGCACCCCCGGCGGACAAAATGCAAGCATCGTCGCCCTCGACACAAAAACCGGTACAACCAAATGGACCAGCACGGGCCACAGTGACCAAGCCGCCTATTGTTCGCCTATCCTGGTGGAACGGGGCGGCACGCGCCTCCTCATCACCCTCACCAACGCCACCCTAATCGCGCTGAATCCCGAGACGGGAACCCTCATCTGGCGCGTACCCTTCGATGAAACCGAGAAGGACCAGCACCATTCCATCACACCGGTCTATCACGAGGGCCAACTCTACGTGACTAGCGGACATCGAAAGGGTGGCGTGCTATATGCCCTCTCCGCCGATGGAAAGAGCATCAAACAACGCTGGACCGATACCACCTTGAGTCCCACCCACGGCGGCGTGATCCACGTGAACGGGCACCTCTATGGTTCCACGACTCGGGGACGCTGGGCCTGTCTTTCCCTTGCCGATGGGGCTATTCGCTGGGAAGAGCGCGGCGTGGGCAAAGGCTCCCTCATCTACGGAGACGGCCACCTCTACTGCTACGGAGAAAAAGGCAAGCTCGCTCTGGTGGAGGCTTCGTCTGCTGCCTACATCCAAAAAGGACTCTTCAAAATCGACCACGGTGAAGGGCAACACTGGGCACATCCCAGCATCGCGAACGAAATGCTGTATATTCGCCACGGCGATACCCTCCTGGCGTATCGCATTGGAACCACGAAATAGGCGATTCCATCTAACGTGAGCGGAAGGTACGCAAGGTTCTGGATACGAGCCTGTATAGCAGTGCTTGATTCCCGCGTACTTCCTTGGGTAGTGTGACGGTCAACGCAGCTTGCAGGGAATATCACGTGAAGATACGAATCATCTATGGGTGCGCCATGGCACTGCTCCTTTGCCTGGCCGGATGCAGCACCAAAGCCCATCCGCCTCTTCGCAAGGGGGCTCCCCTCGATCTCTCGGTGAAGCTCCCCACAAACGCCGCCTATTGGGTGGAAGCCATCGAACGGCATGTGGGACGCTATGGCTATCAGGGAGAAGAATTCCGTCTGGAGGGTGTCACGCGCTTTGTCTACCAGATGCGCTCCGTCCACCGGACACGTGCGGGCGAAACCCGCCTCGCCATCACCCCCCGCTTCTACACCATTGAGGGCTGGTTCGTCACGCCACAGGGATACCGTACCCGGCCACCGGAGATGGAGGCGCTCTTCGAAACGCTGGAAGCCGTCGTCCGCAAGCACCCCTTCACCATCACGCTGGCTCCCAACGGCAGCGTCATTGATACCGAGGGGCTTGTCGCGTTGGAAGATGCCCTCTCCGGTGTCATTGGTCGCCATGACCTCCGCTTCGAGCACCTGCCCCCCGCCGAGCGTGAAGCCTGGCGACGGGTCTTCATGAGCCACATCGACGAACGCCCCATTCGCCGACACCTCTACCAGAGCTTCGGCTTTCTCCCCGATGGCCTGGTCCGCCTTGGCGACCG
>JAJRPE010000273.1 GCA_024280935.1 Candidatus Hydrogenedentota bacterium | reverse complement strand
CTCGAATAAACACGGCTTGCCACTGTAGGGATGATTAAAGGCAATCGACTTCGCATGAAGCGCCAGGCGCCGTGCATCCGAACGTTTGTTGCTGTATTTCATGTCTCCCAGGATAGGGAGCCTGTTTTCCGACAAATGCACCCGAATCTGGTGCTTGCGCCCGGTTAGCAAGTTGATATCGAGCAAGGAGACACCCTTTGACGCGCCGAGGACCTTGTAGGCTGTTTCCGACAATTTCCCCCGCGTCGAATCTTCGGTCGAGTGTACGCTATGAACACCATTTTCCACCAGGTAGGAGGTGAAGACCCCTTCGGCGTTCCTGGGAACGCCATGGACCATTGCGAGGTAGTGTTTCTCCACCCGATCCCACTGTGTTTGCAGGGCATTCTTCGCTTCCACGGTCCGGGCAAAAACCAATATCCCCGACACCTCCCGGTCCAGCCGATGCACAATATAGATCCGCTGGTGTGATTTCGGGTTGCCCTTGCGCACGTAGTCCGTCAACCGGTAATAGGCCGTCTCGACCTTTTCCCGGTCCGTACCCATGGTCAATAGACCCGGAGCCTTGTCTACCACGATAATGTCGCGGTCTTCATGCAGGATCAGCAGCCCTTTCGGCTGATGCTTGCTGCGACGCTTTTTCTTTTCTGGCATGGATACCTTCCCGAAGTGACTGGGCAGTGTGGCTGGACGGTCTTGGAGGAACCCAGTGTAGCATGCCCAACCTTGCCGTGGCACGCCGTTAAACGGGTTCGGCCTCGCCCAGGGTGTGGTAATGCGTTGATTGTCCAAAACACGGTATAGTGCTCTTGGCGTTCAAATCCAACGTGGCTACGTGCGCCGATGACGGGTTTTATGACCGACGCGCTCTTTGTTTCGGGCTGGAAAGTCCAAGCCCCTTCACATCGATCACAGGAGAGTTTATGAACATCCACATTCACCCCAAAACGTTTTTTCTCTCGCTCTTCACCGTCCTCGTGGCAATGAACACGGCGTGGGGCCACGGGGGACATACCGCTGAATCTCCACATTTCGCCTATGACCCTGCCACGGTCAACAACGCCCATATGACGGAGTCACCGGACTTCTATCAGCCCGCGCTGGGCTATCGTGGCGGAGAGAAACGTCCCTGGATGACCTTTCTACACTTCGAATCGGGCAAGGGCGATTCTATCTGGGCTGCTCCGTTCATTGGTGGACAACTGGACACCCCAATGCAAATTTCCGCCAAGCCGGGGTACTATGCCGCGCCGACCTTGTCTGGCGATTGGCTGACCTACGAGGAGCTACCGTCAAAAGATGGAAAGTGGCGTATTGTAGCCGTCCGCCTGGATGGGAATGATACACCCGGTGCGCCTGTCGTCATTTCGATGCCCGGAAGCCATGCGATCAATCACCGGGTTGCTGTGGCCCCCAATGGCGACCTCTGGTTTGTCTGGCAAGGGGAAAATAAGGGGCAGTACGATGTCTTTGCCCGGAGCCTGATGGTCGATGGCACGCTGGGAACGATTGAGCAGGTCAGCACGACCCCGGCAGGAGATTGGCGGCCCGCCGTTTCGGTCAATACGCATGGCGATGTCTGCGTGGCCTGGGATGGCTTCACCGGGGAGAGTTTTGACGTGTTGTGCCGATGGCTGAAGAACGACGCTTGGGGGCCGGTCCGCACCGTCGCGGGAACGACCGCCTTCGAGGGACGTCCCGACGTGGCCACAGACAGCCAAGGAAAAACCTGGATTACCTGGGAAGAAGGCGCGACGGGCTGGGGACGGCCCTTCCGAGGCGTCGAAGGCCCCTGGAACAACGTGACAGATGCTTACGGCCCCGTCCATCGCTTTCGCAAACTCCATGTAGCCGCCCTGGATGTCGACGGGCGACTTGTCCCACTGCCTTTCCCGGTCCCCATGCCCAGTTTTGAACGGGCGGCAACACAGGAAAATCGACGTCCCGGCGCGACCCAGCTTGGCGTGTACTATGAACGGCCTAAACTCACGGTAGATGCCAGCGACCGCCTCTGGCTGACCTACCGCCACTTTTTTCAAAAACAGGCGGGACTCGCGGAAGATACGGAGCATCACGTGGAATACGGGTGGGGGATCTATACACGCTGCCTCGAAAGCACCGGTTGGTCTGCTGCCTATAGCTTCGACATTCATCAACGAGACGGTATGCAACGACTCGCGAGTCTCCCTACAGAAAAGGGACTCTTGGTTGCCTGGGCCACCGGGCGTACCGACCGGCGCGACGATCCCATGCCACGGGGCATCGCAACGGGTGAGGTGGAGCATGCATCCGGGCCCGCCCCCCTGAGCGACGCAGCATCACCACGGCGACTGCCCGAAACCCAGGCACCGGTGAGTAATTCTTCCGACGACGCGCCCCGAGGGGTTGCCGCACCCGACCTGGACATCTACTACGGCGACCTCCATCGCCACACCGATCTATCCCTCTGCTTCCCATTCTTTGACGGTTCCATCGAAGATGCCTACCGCTACGCCATCGAGGTCGGCGGCTTGAATTTCCTGGGCATCACGGATCATACGCGTGATCTCAACCACGGCGATGCCCTCGCCCAACTCTGGTGGCGCTGTGTAAAGGAAGCGCGACGACACGAATTGGACGGGGCATTCATGCCGCTCTTCGCTTTTGAACGTAGCCATCGCGAGACCGACCACAACGTGATCTCCCTGCGAGACGACAGAATTCAGGACTTCCCCCCTCCCCTGCACACCTATTGGGAAGACCTGGGCAAAGATACCTTCACCATCCCCCACGCCCCCTTCCGCGACCGGACCTGGGATCGCCAGGATGATGCCCACCGTCCCCTGGCCGAAATCTATCAGGGCTGCCGGGACTACGACAGCCAGGAGCACGTACACAAGGGCCTGGACAAGGGATATCGTATCGGTTTTATCGCCAGTAGCGATCACCTGTCCACCAGTGCAAGCTACGCCTGCGTGTGGGCACCGGATGGCAGCCGCGAGGGGATTTTCAGGGCCATGCAGGCGCGACGGACTTTCGGGGCGACTACCCACATCCGCTTGCTCTTCAAGGCGGGCGAGCATTGGATGGGCGAGGTGATAGAATCCGAGACCGTACCCGCCTTTACCCTCCGCGTGGCCGGGACAGCGCCCTTGGAATTGATTGAAGTGCTGCACAACGGCAAGGTCGTGCAAACGCTGGACACCAAAGGCAGCAAGCAATTCAGCACGGAGTTCATGCCCGATATTACGCTTCGCGGCGACGACTATATCTACATCCACCTGCGCCAGAAAGACGGCAACCGGGCGTGGTCATCCCCCATCTGGATCACTGCCCCAAAGGAATAGTGTCACCACAGCCAGAAGGCCGCACTTCGCGTTTTGAGAAGAGTAACTCTACTTTGCTGTGCTTCGGAGCAACTCCTCTATTTTGGGCAGGAGCAAAGTATTCCAAGTTTCAAACCCAGCTTCGGTGAGATGAAGCCCGTCGTAAAAATACTTGGAATCCACATTCCCCTGGCCGTCGAGGAATGCCGATTCGACATCCAAATAAACAACGCTGTTGCCGTTGCCAAGTTTTGAAATCAGTTCATTCACACGTTGAGCGCCGCGTGTCGTCGCCGTCTCTTTACCGGGGTTCATACAGGTGGGAAGAACACTGCACAAAAGAACGCGGGTTGCTGGATGGGAATGATGGATGACCTTTAATATATTTGCGATGCCCGTCGCTATCGAAGACGGCGCGTCGCCCCGCATGACATTGTTAATGCCAAGAGTTAGCACAATGACGCGGGGACTCATTTCTTTCAGGATCGCGCCGTCCGTCAACTGCCACAGAACATTTTCTGTTCTGTCTCCCGAAATGGCAAAGTTCTCTACGCCCATCGGGACGTAGTGTTCTTTCCACAATTTCGCGCCATTTTGGTATTTGGGGTGATATTCCCACAAGTCTGTAATCGAGTCGCCCAGAAAAACCAAGCTGGCACCCTTGTTTTTGGTTTTTACATTCCCTTCAAAATCGGCTGTTTTCCAACTGGTTGCTTCATAGGGCACTGGGATTGAGCAAGGATCGGAAGTTACTTCAAGGCCATGCTTGCCCCATTTCCATTGGCGCGAATTCGGCTCAGGGGAACCTGGCTCAAGAGTTCCGCCCGAAACGTGAAGGGTGAAAATCATCGATAGAATCACTGCAATACAATGATGAATGGAGGACATTTGAGCTACCTTTTGTGGAACTTGATTGCTCTGTCGAACACGCGATCCCGCACAGGAGGCAGAGGCGCAAGAACCCACAGCGGCCCTACTTGGCCGTAATCTGGAGGTTGCTCATTTCCCGCGTCAGCTTGTAGAACTTGAGGACCTTGGCCATGTCCTCCTCGGTGAGCCGACCCTTGCAATTAACCACCCACACCCCCACGGAACCCTTCTCTTTTTCCGAGATCATGGTAAGCTTCAGCTTCTTCAGGACCCCCTTCTTCTGGTCGTCCGTGAGTTCACCGCGTTCCTTGAATTTGATTTCGTATTTCATGATGTATGAGCTTCCTCAGTTTGATGCTGCAACTGCCCGCTTAGACTAGCAGATGAACCGGGCGATGTAAATGAAGGAGAACGCACACCCCCGGCAGAGCCGAATGGGACAAGGCATCACCCAACAGGTAGCATTTTCGTAAAGAGGCGAAGCAGTCTAAGAGTACGTGAGCCACGTTGATGCCTGGAATGGTAAAGAATTCCAGCCAGGGCCGCAGGGCTTACATGTCGAATGTGGTATTCACAAGAAGGAGAACCAGAATATATCACGCTGCTCGGGGCGCGTCAGTCCCGCGCAGTCGTCCCCTTCCTTACATGTGGCGGGGCTACCGTACGACGGCGTTGACCTGTAGCGTGCTCTCCAGCGAACCCGTTGCGAAATCGGGTACGAGGCGGATGTGAATCACATCCACGCCGGTAATGGGGCCATCGATGGGTGTCAACCACAATTCACCCTTCGCCACATCGTCGAATACGCTGCCCTCGATGGAGTCGAGGAACAACAAGTTATCGTCGCTGTCCGCGACGTGGAGAAAGTAACCACAATGGCCGCTTGCATTACCATCATAGGTCCAACGGAGCATGACCCCGTCGATTTCGCGGCCAGCCAGGTTTCGGACCGCGTAGACTGATTCTGCGGGGATGGCTACCGCGACGGACTCCTGGGAGGCTATGGTTTGCCGAAACAGGGACAGGGAGGGCGCATCGGGTTTCATCGATGCCATCCAGCCTTGAAGTTGGCCGTCCGCCACCGCTTCCGGCGACGAGGGTGCCCGATCTTTTCTGAGGATGCTCTGTTTTCCGTGAGACAACGCGGAGCGTCCCTCGGGGGTGCTGACGAGGACATCGCCCTCGAAGACTGTCACGGTCGTAGCCTCGTTTTCCACATCCACGACGAAGGTTGTTCCGAAGACCAGAATTTCGCCCGCAGGGGTGTTCACAAAGAAATGGCGGCGGTCACGGCCTACATCGAAAAAGGCCTGCCCACGGTACACAAAGATGTTGCGGCTATCGTGGATAGCTACGTGGGTGTCTTCGTTCAGCTTTATGGACGAGCCCCGTGCAAGGGCAACAGCCATCTGCGTGGATGCCAGCGTTTCCAGTTCCTCGCCCTCGGACACCAGGGATTTGAGTCTTGCGGGTTCAAAGCGGGTCGACTGGGGGTTCTTCTGCAAGGCGCCGGGGCCATTGGTGTATACCACCATGCCAATCGTGGCCCCTGTGGGCGCGGCATTTTCGGCGGAATAAAGGGCAAGCCCCAATAGACCAACCAGCACCACAGCGGCACAAATCGCCAAAGCGGCAGGAACCCAGAATGTCTTGCGGGCTGGTGATAGGCCGGGGTCTGTCGGATGAGACCCGTGGTTTAACTGGGGGGCCATTTCGGGCAAGTGGGCCAGGACACTGCTGCACAAGGAGCGTTGCAGACGATGCATCGCACAGGAGCCGATGAGCTCTTCGTGGAACTCCGCGAGCACCTTGATCTTAGAACGACACGCCGCACAGGTGTTGAGGTGCGCTTCAAGAATCCGCTCTTCGGAGGCATCCAGCTCGCCATCAAGATGGGCCTGAAGGAAGCTATTTACTTGTGAACACGAGGCCACTTACAGTGTCCTTCTTCGTTGTCGTCGTCGTCCTGCAACACCTCCCGGAGTTGTCGGCTGGCGCGATGGAGAATCCCACGAATTTCATCCCGTGACTCTCCCGTAAACTGACTGATTTCTTCGTAACTCAACTCTTGCAAATAACGCAACATCACCGGAAGGCGATAGCGTTCGGGAAGGGTGTCAATGGCCCTGCTCAGCCGGGCATATAACTCCTCACGCTGGAGGAGCACATCGGGCCCCTTCCGCACGTCTTCAATTGATATGGTTCGCCGATGAGGTGGCGGTGTCTCATGCAACAACCGGGAGCGGTTCTTCCGAAGCCAGTTGGCCGCCGTGCGCGTCGTAATTTCGCGGAGCCACGCGCCCAGCCGGTTGGGATCACGCAGACGTCGAAGGCCGCGATAGGCAGCCCAGAGAGATTCCTGTGCCACATCCTCCGCCACGCCATACCGGCCCACATAATAGTGAGCCGTCGCATAAACGGCCGACTCATAACGCCGAACAAGCTCGCCAAAGGCATCCTTATCCCCTTCGAGGCAACGCAAGACCAACGCAGCATCACTCAGTTGGCGCATCGCGGCTCCTCACTGCCAGCAGGGCCGCTACATTTCTCGTTTCCACAGTATACGTGGGATTTCCAGCGCACATGCACATAATACGTACCAAATAGGAACGCACTATGCTCCTCGCCGGGACTCATGAGACGATCACTTTTGCTACGTCACTGGTGGACGCATCGCCGCCGAGGGCAATGATAGGGGCATCAGCGTGCCCAGCCAAGCGGAGTGGTTCCACAATATCGGCCAGGAGGTCGGGGACAAAGTAATCAAGAACGGCACCCTCTCCTTCGACACTGTAGGTGTCGATACCTGCCGGCACCAGCACGGCACTGCCACGCTCCAAGGTAATCGTTTCCTCTCCCGCCGACACCACGACACGGGAGTCCCGTGCAAGGAGAAGGTGGAAGGAACGTCCGTGGGTATGCCGGGTGTGCCGTCCCAGCGTTTCAATTAGTGCTGTGGCAAAATGACGACACGCCCCAAGGATTGAAATCACGGCATCGTTTTCCTGATACACGAGCGGCGCAGCGGCCCCGCCATGGCGACTGCCGAAGTGGGTCACCTGGGCAGCCTTCTCCAAATGCAATTCCCGCCCCTTTCCCTGGTCGTCCACCCGGTCCCAATCATAGATTCTGTAGGTGAGGTCGCTGTTCTGCTGAATCTCGGCGAGGAGTATGCCACTACCGATGGCGTGGACCGTGCCTGCTGCGACAAAAACCGACGTACCTTCGGGAGCGGAAAAACTCCGCATGACATCCTGGATGGTATTGTCGTCAATGGCCCTTAGAAAGGCCTCCTTCGAAACGGTGGGATCCAGCCCGCAGATGAGTTCGCTGTCCGGGTCAGACT
Source organism: Candidatus Hydrogenedentota bacterium (assembly GCA_024280935.1). GTDB lineage: Bacteria > Hydrogenedentota > Hydrogenedentia > Hydrogenedentales > JAEUWI01 > JAEUWI01. The sequence goes on along the minus strand of JAJRPE010000273.1, from coordinate 702 downwards.
CCAGCACATGCCACATTTCCGTCTTGCCCACATCCGGCTCGCCGAGTGCTTCGGCGGCATCATCATCCGGGTGGACCTGGACGGATAAGACGTCTTCCGCATCGAGAATCTTGAGCAAGAGGGGAAAGCGCCCGTGGATAGTGGGCCTGGCCTGCGTGCCAAGAAGATAGTCCCCATGCTCATTCAGGAGATCGTGTAAGGAGCGCCCGCCCCAGGGACCTGTACCCACCACCGTGCTGACATGGTTTTCGTGATCAGAGACCAGCCAGGCCTCTCCTGCAGAAAAGTCCATCGAAATGGGCTTTTGCAGGACAGAACCCAAGCGCCCCCCCCCCCAAAGCCGCTCGAAATACGCCTCACTGAATGAAATTAACGCCGGACGCATCGTGTCTCCTTTTCGGTGTCACGTTATTCCCACGTGCGTTTTTTGTAGCTTCCGAAAAACGTCAGGGTCGCAACCAAGAACGTCATCCGCGCGAACGCGGGGAGCCAGCGACAACTCGCTGTGATCCTGCCGCGTTCTGGATTCCCACGTGCGTGGGAATGACGTGGCTCTTTTTGGTTTTTTTCGTGGCGGTTTTTCCAGATTAAGGCGCTACGCTTCGTCCGGGACGCTGCCCGGAAGAAGGGGCTCCTTCGGTGCTGCGGGTGAATCAGCGTACAATCGTTACAGCCTGTCGCATAAACGACCGCCCCGAAGGG
>JAJRPE010000272.1 GCA_024280935.1 Candidatus Hydrogenedentota bacterium | reverse complement strand
TCATGCACACCATCGCCTCGCAAATCAGCACCATGGCCTTCGACCACCTTGATGCCCCGGCCGTGGTCCTTGGCGCGCCCAACTGGATCGTGCCGCCCGCGGAAATGGAAGACGAGTACTTCCCGCAGGTGAACTGGTTTCTGGACGCCTTCCACACCCACTTCAAGCCCCTGCCCAACTACACGCCGGAGAACAATTTCAGCGCAGGAGAGATGTTGAGCCTCTCGAAGATGGATATTTGCTGAGGAAACGTATCAGATAGATTGAAGTTAGGGCCGCCTGGATGGGCGGCCCTTTTTACGTTGTTAAGACCCACCTCAGGATCAGCGACGCAAGAATATCTGATCCAAAATGCCATTACTTGTGTTTTTGTGGCTATTTTTGCAAAAAATATGCGATAATCGATGTGTAATGTTTTAGAAAGGCCTCCCCAATGATTATCGAGTTTAGCGTAGAGAATTTCTTGTCAATCCGTGACAAGGTCACATTGAGCTTGGTCAAGAGTACAGGTTCCGAGCTTGAGGAGACTAATACGGTCGGGCATAATGCCCCCAGCACACCCAATCTCTTAGCCTCTGCTGCCATCTATGGGGCGAATGGCGCGGGAAAAACAAATATTGTCAAGGCCATTCAGTGGATGCGGAAGCTTGTATGTGGGTCGGCTTCGGATAGCAGGGCGAGCGACCCAATCCCGATTGTGCCATTCCAACTAGACGATAAGAGCCGGTCTTTGCCCACTGAGTTCGAGGTCGTTTTTCTCGTCGATGACGTTCGCTATCAATACGGATTTTCCGTAACTACAGAACGCGTATTCGAGGAGTGGCTCTTTGCCTATCCCAAGGGGCGACCTCGGCGCCTTATTGAGCGTTCCTACTCCGAAGAGCAGGGAGGGGACACTTGGGGAACAATGGATAAGTTGGAAGGCCAGAAGCAGGTGTGGCAAGAGGCCACAAGGAACAATGCCCTTTTTCTATCTACGGCGGTTCAATTGAACTGTGCTCAGCTCCGCCCCATTTATGATTGGTTCTACAACCACCTTCACATCGTCGGCTTACAAGGATGGACGGGCATGTTCTCCGCGAAACAGTGTGAGGACGAACACTTCAGGAAACGAATCGAACGATTGCTCCGTGTTGCCGATACGGGGATTGAAGGTATTGAGATAGAGCAAGGAGAGACAATCCCTTGGGACGCCGTGATTTCTGCCGCGTCGTTGAACCGATCTTGGGAAGGATACCTGAAAACTATACACCATACAGACACTGGACGGCCTGTCAAATTCGAGTTTAAGGACGAATCCGACGGGACCCAAAAACTTTTTACCATGGCAGGTCCATGGTTAAAGGTACTGGAAACGGGCGATGTTCTGGTAGTTGATGAATTGAACGACAACCTCCATTCTCATATGGTCGGTTTTCTGGTACAACTTTTCCACAATAAACGGGTGAATAATAAAGGCGCGCAACTTATTTTCACTACGCACGATACTTCGCTCCTCAATCAAGAAGTATTTCGTCGCGATCAGATTTGGCTTTGTGAAAAGGATGAAACAAAGTCCTCTACATTTTATTCGCTGACAGATTTCAGCCCGCGAAAAGGTGTGGAAAATATTGAGCGTGGGTATTTGGCTGGCCGCTATGGTGCACTGCCCTACATTCAAGATCTTGCGGAAGCACTGGTGGAATAATAATGGGGAGCGACGATCTATTCAAGAAGCGGAAAAAGGGTGCGGCGGAGCTAAAGCGCAAATCCAAGGGGCTCAAGCCAAAACCTCGGATCCTCATAGTTACAGAAGGCGAAAAGACGGAGCCGTACTATCTTCGTGGTTTGATCCATGCCGAAAGATTACGTATGGGGAGTGTGGTCGTGAACGGCGAATGCGGTTCTGCCCCAATGAGTGTGTTTAAGCATGCGAAGAAGTTATTCAAGAAAGAAGAGAGGCTGGGCGAGAAATTCGACCGGGTATATTGTGTATTCGACAAGGACGGTCATCCGAGTTACAGAGACGCGCTTGATGCAATCCAGAGAGCGGCACCAAAGGATACTTTCCACGCGATAAGCTCAGTTCCCTGCTTCGAGTATTGGGTGTTGCTTCACTTTTGCTACAGCACAAAGCCCTATGACGCGCCCGCTGGAATGAGTTCCTGCGAGCAACTCATGAAAGACCATAAGAAGGTGTTCGCCGACTACGAGAAGTGTGATCGCGGCATATATCGAAAGCTTGAAGACAAAACTCATATCGCCATCAAGAACGCTCGAAAGAGCTTGGTAGCTGCGAAGCGTGCCGAGACGGACAATCCCACGACCCGAATGCATCTGCTGGTGGAAGACTTGTACAGCCTGAGGAAGTAGTTCCCCTCCAATACCTCGGCACCCAGAACTGGATCGTGTCGCCCGCAGAGTTGGAAGACGACTACTTCCCGCAAGTGAACTGGTTCCTCGACGCCTTCCACACCCACTTCAAGCCCCTGCCCAACTACACGCCGCAGAATAACTTCACGGCGGGCGAGATGCTAAGTCTCTCCAAGATGGATGTCTGCTAAGAAAATCACAAGACAAGCGAATGCAAGGGCCGCCCATCTGGGCGGCCCTTTTTTGATATTCGCGGGCGGAATGTGTCTGTCTGTCTGTCTGTCTGTCAGTTGGTGGAGGGACACAGTTCACGCGAGGGGTAAAAAGAACCAAGCCGGGAGAGGGTTCTTTGTTTATGATTCCGGGGCTTCCGAAAACTCTATCATGGATTTTGCCCGACCTGAGGCGTATAGTGGATTTGACTTGCTAGAGCGACAGTTCCTTCGGCACCTGAATTCCTGCCGTCCTTTCTGCCTTTCTCAATCGTCGTATTTCTTCGTGCAAGCCAATCGTCACCCGACCACAATGGTAAGCTCAGTATACCCGTTCCGTATTCACATCGCGACCGGGAATTCGCATACCTGACACGATGTACCCCTATTCGCCTCATTGACGCCATCCCGGCTTCGCGAGGAACGGTAGGTACCTGCAACATAAGGAATCACATCATGGGAGACAAGAGTCCGAAGAGTAAGGAAAAGGGAAAGAAACAGAAAACTACCAAAGAGAAAAAGGAACTCAAGAGGCAGAAAGCCAAGCAGGCAGATAGCTCCGCTATGGGCGCGACAAAAAAGTAATTCCGCCACCATTCATTCCCTCATTGTGCCCGGGCGCGGCGAAACGAAATTTTTCGTTCCGGTGGGAAAAGCGCCTGGGGCACGCCCTCCTAACGTCGACTTCATCGGCGTATTACTGCATCAATCTTGATCAACCCCATGTGGCGAAGGGAGGCTCCTGCCTGGTCATCCTCACCTTCGGTGCGACGCTGTGCCGAATCCTTAATGCCTACGAGCGCGGCAGCTTTATACACACGATTGTATCGCGTGTCAGCACTATGGCCTTCGACCACATTGATTCCTTCCACGCCCACTTCAAGCCCCAGCCCAATTACACCGCCGGAGGACTTCAGCGTGGACGAGGTGCTGAGCCTCTCGAAGATGGATATTTGCTGAGGCAACTATCCAAAACAACTATTAATCCCGGGGCCGTTCGTATGAGCGGCTCCACTTCGTTTTATGTGACCGCGATTGTTTGAGGTATACATCACCTCAGGAAACCGTCCGTCGTATAAGCCCCATCGAACCTCACTATTTGCCGGTATTTTATCCCCACAAATTTGCCTTATCACCCCATCCCCAAGTACAATTCATGTTCCTACCGTGTGTCTGCCCGAATGCCCCGACACGCGATCCCTACCTGTGCGCCGTCAACGGCAGGCGGCACGTTATCCGCATACCTCGAAAAAATGGTTTCCTTTTTTGCTCTACAGGCGTGGTGCAGGGAAACCCTGGAGAAGTTCCGCTCATGAGCGCCATCGACAAAATTCGTAATCTGGCCATTATTGCCCACATTGATCACGGGAAGACCACCCTGATTGACAGTATTTTCGCGGCAACCCATGTCTATCGTGACAACGAGGCCGTCCAGGAACGGGTCATGGACAACAATGAGTTGGAGAAGGAGCGGGGGATCACCATCCGTGCCAAGCACTGCACGGTGGCGTGGAAAGACTACACCATCAACATCGTGGATACGCCGGGTCACGCCGATTTTTCCGGCGAAGTCGAGCGCACCTTGTCCATGGTCGATTCGGTTCTCTTGCTGGTGGATGCCAACGAAGGTCCCATGCCCCAGACGCGCTATGTGCTGACGCGGGCATTGCGCATGGGCTATCGTCCTATTGTTATCGTGAACAAGGTGGACCGACCCCAGGCCCAGCCCGACAGTGCCCTCGACAAGACCTTCGACCTTTTTGTGGAGCTTGGCGCGACTGATGAGCAGTGCGACTTCCCTGTACTTTACGGTTCGGGCCTTGATGGCTGGTTGGTGCGCGATCTCGAAGATGATGCCCACGAAGGCATGGAAGCGCTTTTTGAGACCATTATCAGCGACGTACCGGCCCCCGACGGTGATCGCGATGCACCTTTTCTTATGCAAGTCAGCACCCTCGGCTGGCGCGACCATATTGGCCGCACCGGGATGGGCCGTGTGCTTCAGGGCAGCCTGAAGAAGGGCGATAAGTTTCGCCGGGTGTCCACCGAGTGGCTCGGTGAGAAGTTGGCCCAGCACGATGACTTCCATCATGAACGCGAGTGGGAAATCAGGGCGGACAAAGTCGAAAAGTCCACTTATCTCTGGGTGACCCGTGGTCTCGAAAGTGAAGCGGTAGACATCATAGAGGCGGGCGACATTGTTACGATTGCCGGTCCCGATGAAATCAATATTGGCGACACCTTCTCGGATGTGGACCTTGACAACGTTCTTCATCCCCTTGAAATCGAAGAGCCGACCGT
>JAJRPE010000271.1 GCA_024280935.1 Candidatus Hydrogenedentota bacterium | reverse complement strand
GAGCCTTCTGGCGGCCGCAAGGACCTTCCCTATGGTGTCAGTATTCGCGGACTGAGCCAGCGCGGCGACGGCGACCCAGACAATTTCTACGGCGTGTCTCTTGGCGCGGGTGTCTTGGTGAAGGATCGGGTGAATTTCGACATTGCCTACATCTATCGTTGGGGCGACAATGCCCGCACGGATACCTTCGGACTCTTTGGCACCAATGCGGATGTGGAGCAGCATAGCCTATACGTCTCGACGGTGGTGTATTTCTAAGCAATTTGAACGGTCAATACCGTGCGCCGCCGAGTCCAACAGGGCACTGGTGGCGCGTTTTTGTTGGCTGTCGGGGTCCGCGAAATACTTGATAGTTCATGCAGACATGAGAATACTGTGTTATAGAATAAAACTGTGGTGCTGAGTAGAGACTTCTTCGTGTGACGAGGATGTTGTTTTCTGCAAGAGGGCCAAATAGGTAGCGTTTCCTCCAAGTGGGCGACTCGGAGGTTGGTGAGTTTCGGGGCACAGGGTGAGGACTGAGGCTATGGCGTGGGTTGTTACCTCGAAGTCAGGGTGTCATAAAGGGCAACATTGGAATCTTTCGGCGAGTCCCTTCCTGGTGGGGCGAAGTCTGAGTTGTGACATTGTCATCAACGATCCCTTGGTTTCCCGAAAGCATTGCAGACTCTACGAGCGGGACAGCCAGGTTTACCTGGAGGACTTGGGAAGCACCCATCCGGTCCTCGTGAATGGTGAGGCCTTTTGTGAGGGTGCCCTTGGCCAGGGCGATACGATTACCATCGGCTCCACGAGTCTTCTCCTTACCCGATCCAACACCAGCGGCATTGCTGCCTCGCCTCCTCCTGTCGAGCGCATCTCGAAGGAGACCATGAGTCTCTTTGATGGCGGCATGTCGCTGGAGCGGGACGCTCTCTCTACATCGCTCTTGGAAGGGCAGCCCCAATCCGTCCCTGAATTGGTCCAGCTTTTTAAGCTCGGTAGAACGCTGAGCCAGGCGGAACGCCGCGAAACGCTGGACGAGCACTGCACGGCCACCCTTCGTGCGGCCCTCGCGCCAGAGAGCATCGCTATTGCCCTCACGGCTCGGTGCGATTCCGTCGTGCGCTGGCACCCGAAAGGGAGCGGGGATGACCCCGAATTCAAGTCCCTCTTTGGCAGGGTCGTCCGTGAGAAAAAGGCCCTGCTCACCCACATCTGCATGAAGGATAGCGGCGCGCAGCCGCCGAATCTCATCATGGCCGCGCCCCTGTGCGTTGGCGGCGAGGCCATTGGCGCCATCTTCCTTCGCAGCACCTTGAAAAATCGCGTCTACGACGAATCTGATCTCCACATGCTCCTTTCCATTGCCCAGATTGCCGCGCCCTATTACCAGACCCTCAGCCACGTGGCGGCCCTGAAGGAAGAGGTCGCCGCCCTTGACGACTGTGTCGGACAGGGCTGTCCCCTTTTGGGCAAGAGCCGGGCCATGAGCAAGGTCCGTGGACTTATCCGCGATGTCGCCCGGACGCCCCTCAACATTCTGCTCACCGGCGAAACCGGGACCGGCAAGGAACTCGCCGCCCAAATGCTCCACAATGGTTCCGAACGGTCCGATGGCCCCCTCATTTTCGTGAATTGCGCTGCCATTCCCGCCCACCTCTTCGAGAGCGAGATGTTTGGCCACGAAAAGGGGGCCTTCACCAGCGCCGACAAAAAATGCCGGGGCCGCTTTGCGCTCGCCGACGGGGGCACCCTCTTCCTCGACGAAATCGGCGAGCTCTCCGCCGAAAACCAGGCCCGCCTCCTCCGCGTCCTCGAATCCGGCCACTTCAGCCCCGTGGGCGCCGAACGCGAATCCCACGCCGACGTCCGCATCGTCGCCGCCACCAACCGCGATCTCAAGCGCGCTATCCAGGACGGACGCTTCCGCCGCGACCTCTACCACCGCATCTGCGCCGTGGAAATCGAACTCCCCGCCCTCCGCCAGCGCCCCAGCGACATCCCCCTCCTCGCCCAGCACTTCGTGAACGACTACACCACCCGAAGCAACGCCCCCCGCCCCAGCCTTAGCGAAGACGCCCTCGGCTACCTTCAGGAACTCCCCTGGTCCGGCAACGTCCGCGAACTCCGCAACGCCATCGAACGCGCCACCGCCCTTTCCAAAGATGCCACCATCACCCCCAAAGACTTCGCCTTCCTCAAGCACCTCGCCCCCACCGAATCCGACGAAGACCACCCCGCCCACAACGGCCTCGCCCCCCTCGCCGAAGTCGAACGCCATCACATCACACACGTCCTGGAGCAGTGCAACTACAACATTAGCGCGACCGCCCGGGTGTTGGGCATCCACCGGAATACCCTCCATAACAAGATCGCGGAGTATGGGATTGGGGGCTAGGGGGCTGATGGGGACGCTCTCAGGACGCAATTTGGATACTTCAGTGTCCTTCATCGTGCGGAATCGGTTTTCCCCGGAATATCGGTTTTGTGACTAGAACGGCGTTCTCTTGTTGGTCCTGCAAGAGTGTCAGTTCCTGAAGCATCTCGTCGTCGCTGCAACAATATCGCGAGTTTTTGAAGCCATTCCGAACGAAGGTTCTTTTTCTGAAATTAAACCGAACGGAATCAGACAACAAGCCAGCAAAGTGAGCATACGAATGCTCGATTCCGGCACCCGGTACGTACCTGTTAAGTGCCAGGACATCGTGGACTGGGACTTAACAGATAAGCTCTACGATGAAGTCCGGCATCTTGGCGAGACTCAAGATGGTCTCGTTGCGGGCAATCCCCTTCTCATCCCGGGAGGAGGTTACGACCAGCGGGGTTATCAAGTCTTGTATTTGTAATGAGTCTTTGCATAAGCGATACGTAGTTGTTGTACTATTATAATTCTATATGTCTATTATTGCCAATAATAATTAGGTTATTCATTAGCGACACATAGGAATAATTAGGCCCCAAAACACCCCAAAATAAAGACTCTCAGGGTTGGGGGACAAAAACTACTGCAACTTCCGCCATAAGTACGCTAGGCCCACCTACGGCGCGTTTACGCCCTGCCCCGGTATTTTTTTGGAAGGCATTTCCCGGGCTGGCGACACGCTCTTCCTGCAGGGCCGCCGGGACATGCCCCCGCGTCATCGTGGCCTGCATATTCTGGGTTATGTACGCTCGCTCGCCGTGGTGCAGCCTTGACGGCGTCGTTTGGCGGGGGTACGTCCTTGGGGCTACTCCGCCTTTTCCAGATCATCCAACTCATACTGAATACTCTGCGTGACCGGAAAACGAAAGCCCGTCTTGGGATCGAGGTCGAGATCCATGACTTTGAGGGCCACAGGGTGCTGGTCGCGCTTCCACTGGTTGGCGGAAAAACGAACAGCAAAGTCCCGCGCCCACGCCTTGAGTTCTTTGGGCTTGTATTGGTCGTGCCGGGCGCATACCACCCGCCAACAATCCACCAGGGGCATACGACGCCGTGCGTAGAGATAGAGGAGGTCATCCAGCACGGGGTAGGGCATGAGATCCGTTTCATCGAGCTGGTCGGGCGCGAGCTCGGCACTGGGCGGAATAGCGAGCACGTCTTGCAGCGATTTGATGTCGTCGCGTTTGGAGAGGTAGTCGAGCAACTCGGATACCAAGGTCTTGGGCACGTTGGCGATGGGGGAGTAGCCGCCCTGGTTGTCGCCGCCCGTGGTGGTATAGCCGATGCCCGCCTCGCTCAGGTTTGACGTGACGAGGACGAGTCCGCCCGCGCTGTTGGCCCAGTTGAGAATCATGGTGCCCCGAACGCGGGCCTGAAGATTTTGTTTCGCCAACGGATGAATGGCCGATTTCGAACCAAGTAATTCTTCCTGCTTTTTCAGGGCGATACGGGATTCTTCGTCGATACTGACCACCTTGAAGGGCACACCCAGCTCTTTCGCCAAATCGTGGGCTGCGTTCTCTGTGCCGCTCGTGCTGTACTTGGAATTGGGCAGATACACGGTGCTGACACGCTTGGCAAAATTCTTCGCGTCCGTGCCTTCCTTCAGCGCCTTGGCGGCTTCCACAGCCATAAGGAGGCAGAGGGCGCTATCCCGTCCGCCGGAAAGGGCAATAATAAAGCGCTCAAAAACGCCTACCTTTTCAAAATAGTCGCGGAGTCCCAACACGAGGGCATCAAAGAGTTCATCCAGGTAGGGATTGCAGTCCGCCTTTCGCTTCTGGAGCGAGGGCACGTAGAAACTTTCCGGCAACTGGGCCGCATAGTCAGAAATGGATGCCGGGGCATAAGACACACCCGTAACGGGCACGATCTTAACATCGTTCCCGTCGGCCACCTGGGTATTGCCTTCGCGCCAAGTCGTGTTCTCACTGCGGATGCGGGCGAGGTTGTCAAGATCCACGATACCGCTGCTCAGCGACCAGGAGTGGCGGGAGAGAATACGGCCTTCGGCGACCAGCCCTTCGGGATCCGCCACGAGGCCACCGCCATCAAATACCAAGCGGCTGTTGTCGCAACCAAGGAGATTGGCATAGGCATAGACCGCCTTCAGATTCGCTGCGCTTTGGCAAACCAGACTCTTGCGTTCTTCGTTTTTGCCGGGAAGAAAGGGCGATGCGCTCGGATTGCAGATAATCTCCGCACCCGCCCGCACGCGCTCTCGCGCCGGTGAGGCGGAGGACCAGAGGTCTTCGCAGATCTCGGCGGAAACCATGCCAAAGGGCAGGTCGAAAACAAGGTCGCCGGCAGGCACACCGTTGATGATCGTGGTGCCGCCGGTCCAGGGGGTGTAATTGCGGCCCTCATAAAAAATACTGTACATGGGCAGGTGTCGCTTCAACACCAGGCCCTGCACCCGGCCCCCTGCGACCAACGCGGCGGCATTGTAGATGAGGGGGCCGACCCGCACCGGTAGGCCGATGACCACAGCGATGTCGGTGCAGTGCTCCGCCAATTCGACCAGGGTGGCCCAACTGTGGCGCGTGATATCGGTCCAACTCACCCGGTCTTCCAGACTGTAGCCGGAAATACCAAGCTCGGGCGTAACCAGCAGATGTATGCCCTGCTCACGGGCGGCTTCAATCGCGGCACGCAAGCGCCCGGAATTCCACGCGAAGTCGCCTATCTTGACCGATACCGCTGCTGTTCCAATTCGCACCAGGCGCATGGGGTGTTGTCTCCCAGGTTATTGCAATTCCGTTGTATCGTTTTCATCGGCATATTCTTCTTTGTCATCCAGCGCGATCACGTCGCAGACGATACCCTGCGCCTGCATCATAGCTGCAATGGCGGCAAGAAGCTCGTTCGGGCGACATGTGCCCACGAGCAGATGGTGGCCCGTATTGTAATCCAGGCGAACACCGAGGTTTCCCGTTACGTTATAGGCGACACCGTTGCGGCCATTGCGCAATCCCCAGCCGCCGTACTCCATGGCGGGCCGATACTCCACGGCGGCCACTGTTGTCACGCCGGTCAAATCGATGTGCCGTGTTTTTCGTTGAAAGGGGCGAAACCGGAGGAACAGGCCCGCCGTCGTTACCTCGGTCTGGAGTTTCATCCGGGCAACGAAGGCCAGGAGAAGCACGTTAAGCAGAATGATGAGACCGCCAAGTGCCAGCATTTTCCCATTGGACATGGCATCATCGCCGAAGGGCGTGTCTTGAAAAACCTGTCTGCTGACCATCCAGATAATGGTGCCGCTTAAAAAGGCCGTGACGCAGAACAGGGGTATCCAAAGGAGCGGACTGCGGAAGCACTGGTCTTCGCGAAACAGAAGTTTCGATTCCATGGAGCAGACTTTCTCAAAAAAAGGGGTGGTCAATGAATTGCCAGGGGCAACGCAAGTATAGCGCGTTTTCTCAGCGCTTCCAAAAGAAGCGCTAAGGGTGGCACCCCTGTAGGTGAAAGCTGAGTCATGGTACCGAGAAGGTGTAAGCGTTCACACCCTCCGCTTTTTCTTGATAGCAGCTTGATCCTATAGAAGCAATCGCCGGGTGCCACGGACAAGCCCGGTAGGGCTTGCCCGTGCAAAACAGGGAACGGCTACAGATTTGGCGATAGCCTGTTGGACATGCTTTCCAGACACGGGCAAGGGCTATCGCCCCTTGTCCGTGGCACCCCAAGTGGCCCGTGAACGCTTACGGGAAGGTTAGCACGAATGGGCGGGCGAACTCATTCGCCAACGTCCGCGCCCATGCATATCATGACGCCCGCAGCCCGCATGGCGGCGATGGCCTCCTTGCTTCCCTCATCGTCCACGCCGCGACAACCATTTTCAACGAGCACTGTTTGAAAACCGGCCTTGACGGCATCCAGCGCGGTGGCTTTGATGCAATAGTCCGTGGCAAGGCCCGCGATGAAAACCCGTTCTACGCCCGCATCGCGGAGTCGCGCAGCCAGGTCGGTGTCTTGGAAGCCGCTATAGGCTTCCTTGTCAGGGTCTGTGCCCTTGTTGATAATGGTGGCATCGGAAGGCACATGCAGGTCGCCTTGAAATTCCGCGCCCGGTGAGTCCTGCACGCAGTGGGTTGGCCAGCTACCGTCCCGGAAGGTCGGCTCCTCGCTGAAACTACAATGGTCCTGGGGATGCCAGTCACGGGTGAAGTAAATGCGATCAAACTTGAGTTGGAGGGGATTGATGACGCGCACGACGCCTTCGCCGCCCAGCACGGGCAACGCGCCGCCGGGGCAAAAGTCGTTCTGCACATCCACCACGATCAGGGCATCCTGGTCATTCAGTTCCATCGTGCTTCTCCTGCGTTAGTTCGGACCGTACCTGCGCCAAAATGGCGGCATGATCAAAAGCCAGTTTGGGCAGTGTGTCTAGCGGAAACCACGCGGCCTTCGCGGCATCATCGGCCGCAGTCACCTCGCTGTGTTCCAGCGGGCAACTCCCCGTGTACACCACCGAAATGGTATGTCCCCGGGGATCGCGGCCGGGTGTGCCCACCGTACAGCATTGGCGAAGTTCCATTCCTGTCAAGCCGGTTTCTTCCTGTAATTCGCGGTGGGCCGCCGATTCCAGGTCTTCGTTCTCGTCCACGAAGCCGCCAGGAAAGGCCCAACATCCCTTGAAGGGTTCATTGGCACGCTCAATGAGCAGCAGCTTCATGACCTTCACGCTTTCGCGAAAAAGCACGATGTCGGTCGTGACCATGGGCCGTGGATAGGGGTAGTTGTACATGGAGAATCTTGTCGGTTCAGGTCGTGAAGAGATCGCACGCCCTATCTTCGTGTCTACTATACACTATATGTCCAAATGCGCGGTATGCGTATTTTTGTAAGCATTCACGACCTGTGGCACCCGCAGGTCCTTTTGTTGACTATAAGGTCGCCGTGCCGTGAACGGTTACGTATTTTATTACACGCTGACTTCAGGGATATCTATCGGGTCTGCCCGTGGCACTTGCGATTTCCCATTCAGGCGCTGGCCCGCTGCCTCAGCCCTTTTTCTGCTTCAAGAGCCACTCGATGCCCTTGCTTTCCTGGTAAGCCTTGTCCCACGAATTGTGGCCAACGCCTTCGTATTCCGTGTATTGAATATCGCCGCCCCGCGCCTTGATTTCCTTGACCATCTGGCGGGTGCCCTCCGGTGGAACGACCCCGTCAGCACCACCATGGAAAGCCCAGATTGGCACCGTGGCCAAGGCACGCAGACGGGAAGCATGGCTGCCGTAGGGGTTTCCGCCGCCTGTATTCAGCAGCTTCTGGATGGCCAGGGGGTCGCCACCGCCGCAAATAGGCATGATGGCCGCGAAGGTGTCGGTGTGGATGGCGCCCCAGAGCCACGCGCCGTAGCCCCCCATGGAAAGGCCCGTGAGATAAATGCGGCTGCTGTCGATGTTGTAGGTTTTCAGGGTTTCCGCCAGCTCAGCATCCAGCGCATCATGGCACGTGGCCCAGACTTGCTCCTTGGGGCACTGCGGCATGAGTACGATGGCGGGAAAGCGCGAGGGATCTTTTCGGATGGCATTTCCTATCCCGGCATTCGTCTGGCTCACGTTGTTGTCACCCCGTTCGCCCGCGCCGTGAAGAAACACGATCAAGGGCCACGCCTCCTCGGCGGAATAGTTATCGGGGAGATAGAGCACGTATCGTTGTTCGCCCTGATTTACGGCAATGGTTTTTTCGAGAAATCCCGTTTTCATGCCATCCTTTTCCTGGGCGTGTGCGGTCGAAACGCTAATGAAAATAGCTGTTGTCACTATCAGTGCGTGTAGTGTGGAGTATTTCATATTCTACCTTCCTTGGAGGTGTGTTTGGCCATCGAATCCGATCACAATCTCAAATGGCGCAGAGCAATCGTTGTTCGCACCAATACTATTTTTAATTGCGAAGGGCGTAGAATGTAGGACATCCGTCCCGGTTATCACAGGCCGTTCACGGCCTCCGAATATTTGAGAGCATGACAGACGTACCGTCTGCCGTGACAGCCGAGACGGCTATCCTACATAGTTTAGTGCCTCAACCTGCAATAATTTCCATGAAAACTATTTGGCGAAGGAGGGCAAGGACCATGAATCTTGGCTGTGACCCGGCCACCTAATTATCTTTGCCGCTTTGGTGGCGATTATAGGAAAAAGGGTGCTCGGGTTCTTCCGGCGAGACCGTGATGTATACGGGGCGCGCCTTGGATACCTGGTCCACCTGGACACGGGTGAGGTTGGGCTTTTTTTTCCATCCTTCTTCAACCTGCCACCGATGTCCATCCCCATGGAGATAGAGTACCGGTTTCCCGAAGGCGGCAACGGATGCCACAAAGGGTTCTATGAAATCCTGGTGCTTCTGGTTGGGTGAAGCCTGGGCGAAAACCACAACGGCATAGGCATCGTCGGCATGACGCGTCAGATTCTGCGCCACCCATTCGGCATTGGCGCGGTGGCGATAGCCCCATTCCTCTACATCGTGCATGAACCCACCCACGAGGTTGATGCCCATAAAGAGCACGCCTTCATCCATCCACGCGATGTTGTCCGGCTGCCCCTCCTGGCGCGCAACCTTGGGCGTTTCGGGATAGGCCTCAAAAAAATGCATGAAATCCCGTTCCCAGAGCGTCCAGGCCGCCTCAGGATCCTCCTGATCATTCCACTCATTGTCACCCACCACGAAGAATACGGGCATGGAAGACTGGCGGTACAGCGCAGCGACCGCCGTACTGTATTTGTCGTCAAAGAGCTGGGAACCCTTGCACAAATCACCGGTATGGAGGAGATAGCGGGCGCGGCCATCGGCTTTCTCCGCCGCGAAATACTCGGGCAGGAGCGTCCAATCTTCCTTGCCCCGGGGACCATCGCCCGTAGCTGCGAAGGTCAGGGGCTGGGGCGCTCTGGCCTGGGCTGCCGCCGTCGAATCAGAATTCGCCGTGGCACAGCCCGCAAAAAGCAGACAGAGTATCAAACAACCAGTAACGTTAACGTGGCAGAAGGCATGTCGCCGACCAGACATATTCAAGACTCCTTGGGGTTAATACGATTATAGAAGCAAGGGCGATTATCGCAACCGCAGGAGGGCAATGCAATGCACAAAGGTTTACCTTTCCGAAGGAATAGCGTACCATTTCATCCTGAAAGGGGTTGTTGAAGTGATTCAATACCGGTATTTTTGTGCAGTGCCTTGCTTCGCAATAAGCGCGATTGGATCGCGTCATTCCCACGAACCTGGGAATCCAGAACGCGGCAGGGGCGCGTCGAATCTCCACGGATTCTCCGTGCTCGCGGGGATGACGGCCCTTAGCCTTGGTTGTGGCCGGGCCAAATGGGCGGCACTATCGCTGCTATTACTTATGCCAGCCGCCTTCGGCCAGGGTTCTTCCGGGCCGATAGCGTTGTTTTATGACAGTGGATTCGTGGACACCAGCACGGAACCGAATATCCATGGCGGGGCGGGCGAAGCGCTGAACCTGAAAACTTCGCTGGAAAACCATGGCTACACGGTCAACATCTTCTCAGGCACGGCCGCAGCAGACTTCGAGACCGCCCTCGCGGGTAGCGCCGCACTCGCGATTCCAGAACTGGATATCAGCCTCATGGATGCGCTGGACAGCGATGCCTCGGTTGTTCTCGCAGAATTCGTGTGTGGTGGGGGCGGCCTCATCATGATGGGCAGCCCCTTCGTAAGTGAATTTCTCCTGGGCGTGTTTGGTTTCGACGGCGGTGGTTTCGAGATGCCCACCAAAACCTTTCTCAACAACACGGACCCGGCGCTGCCCGCACGATTTCTGGACGGACCCGAAACCTTGAACGACCCTTCCATCACATGGGGCATGGTACAGCGTCGTTTGCCGCCCAATGCGATAACGATTTATGGAAACGGGCGCAATGCCACCGTGGCCACCTTTTCCTTCGGCAGCGGGCATGTTTTGTTCCTCGGATATGACTGGTTTGGCACGCGACCAGAAGGGTGGGAGACCGTGCTCTCTCTGGCGGTGCTTCATGCGCTCGATACCGAGGCACTACCCGACAACGAGTTGATCACCGTCGATACACTGGGTGATGAGGAAGACGGCGGGGATCCCCGCTCCGTGGCGTTCCTGATTGATACACCGGGGAGTGACGGAATTTCCTTGCGGGAGGCCATTGAGGCAACGAATAACAGCCCCTGCCACAACATCATCGGCTTTGGAATTGAGGGCACCATTATCCCCGTAAGCGCCCTGCCGGCCTTGAGTGATTTGACGGGCGGCACCGATATCGGCGCGTCGAGCACCATCACACTGGACGGATCACTCCTGATGGCTTTAGAGAGCGGCATTACCGTCGAGTCGGCAGCGAATTCACTGGAGGGATTGAGTATTGTTCACTTCCCCGGACATGGAGTTCATCTCAGTGGCGCAGCATCAACCGACAATCTCATCAAGACATGTAACATTGGCACCGATGGTGTTGGCGAGGGGGGCAATGACCTGTGTGGCATCCTGGTGGATGGCGGGGCCTCCTCCAATGTCATTGGCGGTGTGCTGGCCGATGAGGGCAACGTGATCAGTGACAATGGGCAGGACGGCGTGCGCCTTGAAGGGGCGGGCACCAGCCACAACGTGGTGTTGGGCAATTCCATTGGCACCACGCGCAGCGCGGATACCGCACTGGGCAATGGCGGCTCTGGTATTTTCATTGCCTTGGGCAGCACAGAAAACTGGGTGGGTTCCTTGACAGAATCCGGCGGACTGAACCATATCACGGATAACCGAGAACATGGCGTTGCCATTAGCGGGGTAGACACGATTTACAACCGAATTCATCGGAATAGTATCTGGGCCAATGACGGTTCGGGAATAAAGATTCTGGAGGCGGCACAGGAAAGCATAAGCACACCGATTTTCTCTGAGGCCCGGACGGCATCGGGTGTCGCGGCGCCCAACGCACTGGTGGAGCTTTTTGTTGATGATGAGGACGAGGGCACCCTCTATATCGATAGCGTGATGAGTGATGAAACGGGCAATTTTTCCAGTGCCGTTGATCTGAGCGGCTTTTCTTCCCAGAACATCACGGCGACCAGCACGGATTCGTTGGGCAACACGTCAGAATTTGGGGTTTACCATGATAGTGGTGAGGGTGAAGGAGAAGGAGAAGGAGAAGGAGAAGGAGAAGGAGAAGGAGAAGGAGAAGGTGAAGGAGAAGGAGAAGGAGAAGGAGAAGGTGAAGGAGAAGGAGAAGGAGAAGGAGAAGGAGAAGGTGAAGGAGAAGGAGAAGGTGAAGGAGAAGGAGAAGGAGAAGGAGAAGGAGAAGG
>JAJRPE010000270.1 GCA_024280935.1 Candidatus Hydrogenedentota bacterium | reverse complement strand
TTTCCCAGGCTCAGGATGAAGACGAGCAAGGCTCCAATCAAGGTGCCGGGAAGGCATTGGCGCAGGGTAATTCCCACCAGCGCACGGCGCCATCCGACGAACAGACGCCCGGCCTCCTCGTGGGCGGCGTTGGCGGATAACAACGCGGCGGCGGTCGTCAGCATGATGATGGGGTAATAGCACAGGGTGAGCACCCAGGCGCTCCCTGCCAGGCCGTGGACCGTGTAGGGTGCTTCGGTCAGGGAGAATCCTTCCTTCAACATGCCGGTGACGAGTCCCTGTGTTCCAAGGAGCTGTCCCCAAATCATCGCGAAGATATAGGGCGGCACCACGAGGGGTATGGCAAAGCAAAAGGCCAACAACGGTTTCGCGGGAACGGCGGTTCGGACCAGAAGAAAGGCCAGGGGAAATCCGATGGACACGCTCGCGATGGTGCAAATACCGGCGAGGGCGAGGCTGTTGCGCAGGAGCAGCCATTGCCGTTCGGAACGCAGCACGTCGTGATAGGAGGCCATGGTGAACTCGCCCTGGACGATAAAGGAATCCCACACCATGATGAACACGGGACTCAGGATAAGGACGACACCAGTGATCGCTCCTGTCCACAGGATCCAGCGGGTTATGGCGCTCGCGGTATTCATCGTGCGAATTGCTCCTGTATATACCGGGCCGTATCGGGCATTTGCGCGGCGACGACCTGGAAATCAACCTCCATGGGCCGGATATCCTTCACGCACGGGATTCCCTCCGGCGCTTCCGCGTCTTTCTGCAAGGGCATTTGCATCGAACGGCTGCGGGCGAGCCGCTCTTCCACTTCGGGCGAAATAAGGTAGTCGATCAGCTTCTTGCCCGCTTCGGGATTTGGCCCGCCCTTGATCAGGCAAACGGAATTGGGAATGACCAAGGTCCCCAACTGCCCCTCATCCTGATCGAGAAAGAGCCACTTCGCGGGCTTTCCATCCTGCACCGCAGCATTGGCATCGTCGGTATCTGTCAATCCGATCTTAATTTCACCATTGGCGACCCTGTTTTTTACGGTGGCGTTTCCGTTGAGTATCTTCGCATCGTTTGCTTTCAACGCCTCGAACCAATCCCGCGCCTTTTCGTCGCCCAGGCCCGCGAAAAGCGCGGCGGCGTGGGTGGCCGTGGTTCCAAAGAGCGGCAGCGCAATGCCAACTTGGCCGCGCCATTGCGGCTCCGTGAGTTCAAAAATAGACGAGGGCGGCTCAGCCACCAAGTCCGTGTTGTAGATGAGGACACGCGCCCGTGCGGCGAATCCGGTCCAGTACCCGTCGGCGTCCTTAAAGAGCTTCGGAATGCCCTCGGCTGTCGGCGAATGATAGGCTTCGAGGATACCCCGCTCTTTCAAGACGATGCTTTGCGCGACTTCATTGTTCCAGAAAACATCGGCCCGTGGATTGTTTTTCTCCGCGATGAGACGGTTGACCAGGCCGGTTGTCTTGCTTGCCTCGGTATCATAGGCGACCCTTACGTTGATGCCGGATTGCGTCTCAAAATCGTCCAGGATGGGCCGAGAAAACATCGCATCGTGGGCCGTGTAGATGACCACTTCTTCGGCGCGGATAGTGCCCGCCCAGAGGCAGCACGTTGCGGTAATAGCAATGGCCTTCACCCACAACCCAGGACCAAAGACCGTCATCCCCGCGAACGCGGGGATCCAGCAGTGCCTCAGTCTCACCCTGCCGCGTTCTGGATTCCCACGTTCGTGGGAATGACGATGAATACTCTTGTTATCTATAAGCCTTATTGGAGAGTAAGGCACTATCTTTCCAAACATCATAGTACGCTCCCCCGTATCGGGACTTTAATTACAGGCTGCCCCTCATTATCGGTTTCCACCACCAACGCACCCCGAATTGGGCCGACCGCTGGAATTGACGCGGGCCGCACCACCACTTCATAGAGTTGCCCCTCTTCCTTGACCGACAGTTCCGTCACGAAGAGTCCCTCGGGTTCGGTGCTTACTTTCAACACGCGAAAGGCTGCATGGCCGACATTTTTCAGCCGGACGACTTCAGCAAGCTCCTGAACCTTCGCATCGCTGGTCAGTTGCCCCAGGCTGATGGCGAGGGGGCGCACTTGGATAGCGCCTTTAACGTTGAGCATGACGGGAATTGTCAACACCGGTTGCAGGAGACTGTCGGTGAGCACCTCGACCGTTGACTGGAGCGGACCGACGGGACAATTCCTGGCGAACTCGACGCTGATCACATAATCATCGCTCGTTTCGGAGGGACCCCGTTCTATCTTGGCTCGGACAAAGGGAGTCTTGCTCTCAACACCCGTCACGCGAATGGATTCGTCGGTCTTCCCTCTAATTCGGATTTCCTGGGGCGCTTCGGAAATCCCCCATGTGGCCTTGCTGATCACCACACGTTTCGGATTGACCTCGAAGGCACTGCGCACCTCGCCAACAAATATCAGGGGAATCATGAGGTTTCTGGGCTGTTCCGCCTGGATAAACGCGGAGTAACGAAACTTGCCGTCAAAGGCTTTGGTGTCCACGCTCACCTGAATCTCGGTCGCACCGCGGGCCGGTATCTTTTTGGGAAAGGAGGGGACGGAAACGCAATCACAACTCGGACGCACGTTCCGAATAATTATTTCTTCATCACTGTCATTGGGCACGCTGAAGGTATGGGTGAGGACTTCGCCTTTCCAGACC
Source organism: Candidatus Hydrogenedentota bacterium (assembly GCA_024280935.1). Classification (GTDB taxonomy): domain Bacteria; phylum Hydrogenedentota; class Hydrogenedentia; order Hydrogenedentales; family JAEUWI01; genus JAEUWI01. Next base: position 11,373 of record JAJRPE010000270.1, on the reverse strand, counting down.
AGCCCGGCGTCGTGGACCTGCTTTCCGGCGGTGACGCCCACAGCGCTAAATTGAGCCGCGACGACCATGCCCAGGAAGGCGGCGAAAATAATTGAAGCTATGTATTGTCTGTTTTTCATAATCCCTTAATCGCGAGCGTCTGGCACAAGCTTTCCGTTAGCTGGGCCAGTTGCCGGTACGCTCCGTCATCGTTGGGCCGATTGTTCGTCAGTTCGTAGTAGACCAGCACGCCATTTCCCCTGAGGTGAATACTTGGCGGCGGTTCCATGCTGACCAAGCGGCTGAAACAGGACCGCGCCCGCTCCGGTATTTGGTAGCCATCCTTTGCGAAGCAGTTGTACTTGTCACGCAACTCGCCCAACACCATTTCCCGCCAATCCCCCTGCCGGGGCATATGGGCAGAGAAGGCATTCACCTTGGGGAGAACAAGCAACTCGCCGGGCACTGGGCGCGGATTTTCCGCCAGCAAGGCGGTCCAAACAAGGTGGTCGCCGCTCTGCTGCGCCCGGATGCCGCTTTGCTCGATAAGGTACTGTGAACCCAAGGCCGTTTCGCGGTGTGATACCGCAATGATATCAGGCCCACGGCTTGAGGAGAAGACCGTCTTCATTCCGCCCGTCGTGTCAAGCTTTCCGAGTCCGGCATAGGGTTCCAATTGAGCGTGGAAAACGGCCCACTCACTCTGGCTAAGCACGCGGAATCCGTTTTCACGAGCAAAAGCGCGGCTTGCGACCAATTCCTTGTCCGTCCGGTCACGCTCCTGTTCCGAAGACTTCTTGAACACCCACACCAGTAGCCACCCGCCACCACCAATGACCACGATTGCAATAATAATTTCAAGCATAGCTATCCTGTTTCCCGTTACGCATTTTCATTTCCGATGCACCATTTCCCCGATAAGATGTCCACCGTGGTACCCACGCTAACCCACCATAGTCGGACTTCCGCGACGAATGACACGTGTCCACCCAGACAGAAATTTCCGGTTACGCCATCGTTGTTGAGACATATCTTACCCGAGGGATCAATCCCACCCTCCAAGTAGGCTTTGATACCGAGCGTACTACCTTGCTCGCCCAAATCCAAACCAAAGCGCAGACCCACGCTTCCGCTCAAGGATAGGCAGCCCTGGCCGAAGAAGGAGAGCTTACAATCGGCGGTGGGCCGTTTGCCCCATGTTCCACTCGCGCTGACGGTCACTTGGATATAGGCCATAAGGCCTACCTTGAGATAGTCGGGCGCGGGAACGCTGTATCCGGGAATGGTCTTTGAGTAGCCGAAAGTAACGTTGCCGGACAGGGTGAACTGCTTCCAGATGAGCTGCTTTTCTTCACCCGTGTTCTTGTTGCAACATTTTTTCTTACATCTATCTGTCTTCAATTTTACGTCGCCGGCAATGCTGAAATTCAAGCCCCGCAACACGACGGTCTTGTTAAAGAGGGCTCGAACCTTTTGGCCGACATCATAGGAGACGGTGGCGATCTCGCTGCACCCATCTGAATTTCCCGTGGCCCAATCATAGATCGCGCCGCTGGCCGTACCCTTCATACCGGTCGGGTCGATCCGATTGATCGGATTGGACACGACGTATTCGTAGAGATTCATACTGTCGCGAAACCCCAGGGGATCGCGGGAAAGGAATCGTCCCCACTCGGGATTGTAGAAGCGCGCACGGTAGTTGTAGAGGCCTGTTTCCGACTCCCACCGTTGGCCGGTAAAAAGAACGGTGTTCCCCACGGCGGTTTCGGAAATGGGCGACCCATCTGCGGCGAAGAAACTGGTGACGCCGTAGGGATCGTACTCGTATTGTTCGACCAGCGTGCCGCCCGCGTCGAGCAATTGCGCGGTGCTACCCCGCGCGTCGGCCACATAGTAGTAGAGTGTTGAGCCGCGTTTCATGGCCAGGGTTTGGTTCGCGTTCAGCCCATAAATGTACTGGGCCTGGGTCGTGCCGCCCACAATTTCTTCGATGATCCGCTGGCCCTGATCGTATACGTAAGATATGACTTCCGCCGCTGTGGTTTTGGAGATACGCCGCCCCATGGCGTCGTATGCGTACACGGCGAGGGGTGTCCCGCTGCTCTTTTCGACAACGCCAACAAGGCGGTCCAGCGCATCGTAGGTGTAGGTATTCTGACCGTCGTCGATCACATTTCCGTTCAGGTCATAGAGCGGCGTGACACCGTCAAAGGAAGTGTATTGGTTCAGATTGTTGGCCGTACCCGTAATGGCGGATCCGTCTTCGCTCACGGCATCCCAATTACTCATGGCATCGAGGGTATAATCAAAGGCCTTGGTGACCGTGGGCTTGCCAATCTCCGCCTTGGTCAAGCGCCCAAGCACGTCGTAGGTGTACTTGCGACTCTTCGTGGTGTCATTGGGATCGTCTTCATCGGTGATAAGGCGACGTGCGTCTCGCGTGATGCCGCGAGCATATATGGATGCCGAGTTTAGACCATAGTCAAAGGCGCTTAGGTTCCCGTTGTTGTCATAGGCATAGTCGGCGACTACGCCGTTGCCAAAGGTGATTTTAGAAATGGCGCTGTGGGCTTCGTCGTATTCGTAGGTGCTGACCGTGGTTCCGTCGAAGTTCACCGTGGTGAGTCGATCACGAAGATCGAAGGAGCGGACGACCGATTCGCCATTCGGATAGGTCATGGTCCGTGACCGCGCCGTCATATCGAATGCGTAGCCGACCGTACCCGGTATCTGGGCATCGCTAACGATGCGGTTCAATCCGTCGTAGCCAACGGTCACCGTGCCCGAAGCGTTGGTCGCGGATATCATCCTGCCTGCATCGTCGTAGACATAGGTTTCCTCAATGCCTCCGGGCATTCGTGTCAGCGTCCGGTTTCCCCGCCCGTCGTACTCGTACTCGATCGTAGCACCACTGGGCTTGGTCTCTGATATCAACAGGCCTCGTTTGTCGAGAACTTTCGTGTGTGACGAACCATCGGGATACTGGGTACTCACCTGTCGGTTGAGTGCGTCGAAGGTCTGCCGGGTCGTATTGCCATTGGGGTCGGTAATGGTCAGTTTATTGCCCGCAGCATCGTAGGTAACAGAAGTAGTTCCCACAGAATCAACCGAGGAGGTGATACGCCCGGCCGCATCCCTGTTGAATACGACTTCTTCCCCGTCCTCCATCGTCATCATGATGCTGCGGTTTTCAGCATCCCGCTGGATGGTTTGCACGCCACCACGGGGAAAGGTTGTCTTCACGAGGTTGCCCAAGGCGTCGTTTTCGTACAAGGTCTCGTTGTTCGCCTTGTTTTCGGTGACATCGATCTTTTTGGTGACCCGGTCCTCGGCGTCGTATTCCCGCTGAATCAACGTGCCTTGGGCATCGCCAGCGCCCACGAGGCGGTTCAGGGAATCATAGGTGTAGAGCGCGGTGGCCCCGAGGGGCAGCTCGTCTTTAATCCGGTTTCCAACGGGATCGTATTCAAAGGTGATGACCTGGCCGAGGGCGTTGGTGTCCGTCAGTACCTGGCCCCGGTGATTGTAGGTTTTCGCGGTAACATTCCCCACGGGATCCGTGACGGTCAGCACCCGGCCAAGGGCATCGTACGCAACTTGCGTCGCACCACCAAGGGGGTTGGTCTCGGTAATACGACGATTCAGGGCATCATACGCGAAGGTTGCCACGAAACCTTCTTCGTCCGTGACGGTCTTGAGATTGCCAGCCCCATCATAGGTATAGCTTTTCAAGTTCCCGAGCGGATCCTCAATACTCACCAATTGATTGGCCACATCATAGGTGTTGGTGGTAACGCCGCCGTTGGCATCGGTGAGGGTCACGAGATTGCCCGACCGGTCATAGGTCATGGAAATCACGCTGCCCAAGGGGTCGGTTTGGGTCAACTTGCGTCCCCGGCTATCATAGGTAAACTCGAAAACCTCGCCATTGCGGTCAGTTTTCCTGGTTATCTTTCCGTCGCCGTTGCGTTCAAAAACGGTTGCGTGGTCGAGGGCATCGGTGGCTCTGACGATTCGGTTTTTCTCATCGTATTCAAACTTGGTGCTGGCGCCAACGCGGTCGGTAATCTGGGTTTGGTTGCCGGAGGCATCATAGTCGAACGAGGCAACGCCTCCCAGGGGATCGGTGATGTCGCCGACGAGAGACTGGAGGGGATCGTAGTACGTATAGGTGGTCGTGTTTCCGTTGGCATCGGTTTCGGTCAATACATTGCCGTATTCATCGTAGGTGTAGGAGGCCTGGTCACCCACCGTATTGGTTACGGAAATGATATTGCCGTTCGCATCGTATTCCGACACGGAGGTATTGCCCAACGGATCGATGATGGAGGTTAAGAGGCCATTGGCATCGTAGCCATAGGTCCACTCACCGCCAAGTGCGTCAATCTTCTTGGTCTTGTTCCCATTGCTGTCGAATTCATAGAGGGTAGCGTTTCCGAGCGGGTCGGTGTAGGAGTCTACCTTGTTGAAGCGAAGGTCGTAGGTGTAGGTCCATATGTTGCCCAGCGGATCGGCGCGGGAGATGACGTTTCCGAAATCGTCGTATTCGTAGGACCAGGTTTTTCCCGTTTCGCTGGTAACGGTGGCAACCTTGTTCTGATCATCCAGGGTGTAGTCGCGAACGGAGCCGTCGGCGTAGCGTATCTGGGTTATAATCCCGGCTTCGTTGTAATAGTAGCGGGTATTGTTGCCTTCTGAATCGCGGGCATCCGTGTAAGTGCCGTTTCTGTCGTAGGTGTAGGTGAAGGCTTCCCTGTTCTGCCGGTAAGAGGCCACGCGCCCTTCCGAATCGTAGGTTACTTCCAGCGCGATACGATCTTCGGGGTCGACAACGGCAACCAACCGGCCTTCGGAATCGTATTCGTAGCGGGTCGTGTCGCCGAGATTGTTGGTGGAGCTGGTCAGATTTTCGCTGCTGTCGTAGCCGTAGGAAAACTGCGCGCCACCGGGGAGGAGAACTGCGGACACCTTCTCGTTCTCGTTGTAGAGGTACTGAATGGCAAAACCGGCGCTGTTCGTGACGCTGGTCAGCAGATCGGCGCTGTCGTACTCGAAGGTCATCATGTTGCCGTTGATATCGGCCATGTAGACGGGAAAACCGGCGGCGTTGAACAGCGTTTCGGGAAATACGGCGGATCCGCAACTGGCGCAGGTGGCCTCCAGGAGGAAGGTCCCGTCTTCGTTCGCGGCCAAGTTCGCGTTGAGAAGGACGCGCGTGCCGCTCCAGCTTCCATCTTCGTTCTTCACAAATCGACCACGCCGTCCGTTGGGCAGACGAATGATGACGTAGTCGTTGATGCCATCGCTGACCTGAACCAGTTGCATGAAATGCTCGGACACCCATCGGCGACCAAAGGGACCGCTATACGCTTCCTGGGAATTGTAGGTGCGCACAAGATTTATTTGGGGGCCAATACCCGGAATGATGGCATCCGTAAATGTCTTGCGCAAGCCGCCGGTTTGCAGGTAAACCGGGGAACCCAGGCAGCTTGGATCGTCAGAATCTCTCGGCGGCGGATTATTCGGCGGCGGCGGCGGATCGGGATCCTTGTCTTTCTTGCAGGGACTCTTGTCGGCATCATTGGGATCGGAATCGTCGTCATCATTGCCACGACCGTCATCGCCAGGCCCGCCGCCACTGCAATCCTCATCCGGCCCTGTGGGCCCGGGATCGTCTGGGGGCGGATCCTGTTGCATCGTGTCGGCATGACGGCCATCGAAGACCACGTCAAAGGCCCAACCGGACGGAGTGACCAGTGTCAGCACCAACGCGCAGATCAGCCAAGCGGCAACTCGCAAATAGAATCGTTTCTCAATCATGTATATTCTCCGTCCCCGATAAAACGTTTCGAGAACTCTGTACCTCGGCGCACGGGCATTTTTCCAACACCCGATTCGTGATCGAATTAGTAAAACACCCGGAATGGCGCGAAGAACCGCAACGAGGTGTTGCCAGCTGCATCGGTTGCTTGCACGCCCACACGGTAGGCTCCGGGGAAAGCGAGCGCCCCGTTGTCGAGATGCCCGTTCCAAGTTGCCGCATGATCGCCCGCTTCAACGTCTTGCATCTCGATGGTGCTTATGATCGTACCCCGGATATCCTGAATAATAACCACGACATCGGCCAGCTTGGAGAGCCGGTAGGCCATGGTTAATACCTCCGCCGATTCCTTATAGGGATTCTGAGCGGGTGAGTATTCTTTGGGCAACGCGGATATGTTGGACACTTGCGGGCGACTGCGGATAATCAAGGCGTTATCTGGCAGATCGTAACCGAAGGCACCCAGACGGTACTGTCCCGCGCCAGCGAGGGCACCTTGATCGTCGGTGCCGTCCCAGGGAATAACGTAGCTTCCCGAGGGGGAGGGTTCGCGCAGCATGATGGTCTTTATCCTGACGGGAAAGCCCTGAACGTCGCTGATATAAATTGTGAGTTCAGCAGCCTCCTGCAAGTCAAACTCCATGGTCAATGGACTCTCAAAGGCGGAGAAGGAACGGGGGTAGTCGAAGGACAAAGCGCCCTCGGCCAGGCTGCGCGTGTCGGAGAGGTCCAGGGTCGCCTCCTCGCCGTTGTCGAGGTACTTGATGACAAACCGGTAAACGGCCTGGGGCAATGTCGCATCGGTATCGTCCTTGCCATCCCAGACATCTTCGTAGAGACCTGTGGAGCGATCCACGGCATCGACAAGCGTTCGGACCAAGTGCCCTGCATCGTTGTAGATGAGAAGCGATAAGGTGGTATCCCCTGATATCGCACTGAGGATAGTAATCGTCTCGCCGATGGTGGGATCGAAGGCATCCGTGCGGGGTTCTGCGGAGATACCCGCAACGGCCCTTATGGGAACGATATCCGTGCCCTGGAGCCCATCGTTATCCGTTATGCGCAGTTGGGCTGGGTAGTCGCCGGGCTGGGTATAGGTAAAGGTCGTGGCAGCACCAGAGGGCGAACTGAAGTCGAAGGTACCATCGCCCTCGAAATCCCATTCGTAGAGAACAATGCTTCCGTCCGGGTCAAGTCCGTCCCCCTCAAAGTTTACAGACAGGTGGACCAGCCCCTCCAATGGCGCGGCGCTGCCGAGGGCCTGGGGCGCGCCGGGTTCGCGAACATTGATGAAAACGGAGTCCGTCGCGGTGTTTCCATCGTTGTCGGTCACGCGAAAGGTAGCCTCGTGGACTCCCGCATCGGCGTAGGTATGTGTGGTTGTTCCCGTGGTGGACGACGAGAAGTCGTAGGTGCCGTCGCTCTCAAAGTCCCACTCGAAAAGAGCGAGAGTGCCGCCTTCCTTCTTGCCCCGGCCCACGAAGGCCACCGCCACGGGTTTCACGCCATTGTCGGGCGTAACGGAGGCTTCGGCGGTGGGCGAAGCCCCCGTGACCGTTACCGAAACCGAAGCGGAGTCGTCGAGTCCGTCGTTGTCCACCACGCGCAGGGTTGCGTCGTAGGTGCCTTCAGCCAGGTAACTGAAGGGCGGGTTGCTGTCATCGCCAAAGGTGCCCCCGGTAAAGCCGGGCGTGTTGGGAACGATGTTGCTCCAATCGACGGTGCCATTGCCATCGAAATCCCACTCGAACAGCTCAAGGGTGCCGTCTTCGTCGGTGCCGTGGGTGCGGAATTGCGGCTTGAAGGGAACCTCGCCCGCGTCGGGATAGACGCTGGGCAGGGATTGGGGCGGTGTGCCGCCTTGAATTTCCACAACGTCCGTATCTGTCAGGGCGGAATCGTCCGTCACACGGAGCGTGGCATTGAAGACACCGCCATCGGTGTAAAGGTGGTCCGTATCGCCGCTCGTTTGCGATGTATAGTCATACGTAGCGTCACCATCGAAATCCCATTCATACAGGACAATGGTCCCATCGGGATCCGAACTTCCGATGGCAGTCAGGTTGACTTCCAGAGGGAGCGCCCCGAGGCTCAGGTCGGTGCCCGCCACGGCGGTTGGAGACCCGGTCGGCTTTACCTGTACAGGCAATTCGACGGTATCCGAGTCCCCGTTGCTGTCAATCACGGTGAGCATCACCGCATAGGGCTGGCTTCGTGCGTTGGTAAATTCATGGCCGATGGAAACTCCCGTAGCGGTATTTCCGTCGCCAAAGTTCCACTGGTAACTGAGCAGAGTCGCGCCGTCGGTGGCGGAACTGCCGGACCCATCGAAATTGACCATGAAAGGCGCGTTGCCCTCCGCAGCGTCCGCCGCTGGCATGGCTGTGGGTCCGGTCCGCTGGACATCAACCGCAACGGTATCAGTATCTTGCTGCCCCAGATTGTCCGTCACGCGCAAGGTTGCCCGGTGGATTCCTGGTGCCGTGTAAATATGGGCGGCGTTCCCACCTGTTTCCGAGTACCAATCGAAGGTTCCATCATTGTCATAGTCCCATTCGTAGAGCACAATACTGCCACCCGACGCAGCACGGCTGCCGTTGTCATTGAGGCTTACGAACAATGGGGTTTCACCACGACCGGGATCCACCGTGGCCCGGGCTTCTGGAACGTCCTGGAGCACGTTTACAGTGATAGAACCCGATGCCGTGGCTCCGCTACTCGTCGTCACTTGAAGCGTTACCGTGTACACGCCCGGCGCGTCAAAGTCGTTGCTATACAGGGCCTCGTCGGTCTGCGTGCGGTCAATGACGCCGTCACCATTAATATCCCAGGCATATTCAACGATGCCCAATTCCGCTCCACGGACCACCCCGTCGAAAACGACGCTTGTCCGTGCCACGGGCGTGGCAGGCGTGACGCTGGGGAAGACTTCAAGTTCGCCGATGCCTACCGGATCCGCGACCCCATAACCGGCGAACCCTTCGTTGTCGATTACACGAAGCACGGGCACATAGCTTCCCGGCACGGTGTAGGTGAAGCTGGTATCCGGCGATGTGGGAGACGTGAAATCGTAGATGCCGTCGCCCTCAAAATCCCAATCGTAACGGACAATGGTTCCGTTATCCGTCGCCGTGGCGGTGAAGTTGTAGCCCTCCGAGGCTTTCGCACTCGACGAAGCCGATGCGGAAACCTGGGGCGCATTCAATCCTGAGACACCCGAATCAATGCCCACCGCAAAGGGCCTCAAATCTCCGCTGGCACCCGTGATTATCGATTTTATTAGATTGCCAGCCGGTGCGAAATGGTATAGCTGATACTCATCCCAATCGACGGCCCAAACGCTTCCGTCTTGCGGGTGTGCCCCAAAATTATGCGGCTCGTCGGTGGACAACAGCGTGCGGCTGCGCTCTTCGCCGCCCGGAAATTCGAGACGGGAAACCGCTGGCAGTGATGACTCACCTATCCACAACATGCCGTTAACCGGAGACCGGCCTACATAGAGCGGATCCCAATCGAAGGGAATCATTTCGTGGGAACCCGTGTCCGTGCTTACGTCGTACCCGTTCGCGATGGCAGAATCCAGCTTATACAGGTCATTTGAACCCACCCAGACAGCGCCGGTGCCCGGATCCACGACCACTGTCTTCAGGCCGGCGAACCCGCCAACGGTTACGTGGAAACCGGAGTCCGTCGCAATGTTATATCCATTCGCGGCATTCGTATCCAATCCGATCACTGCGTTGCCGGTCTCATCAGCAACCCAAAGTCGGCCTCGTGTCTCGTCCAACGTGATGTCGTTAACATTGACGAAACCGCCGTATTGGAAAACGGGAGCGGTGTTGTCCTGCGTATTCAAGGTCCAGTAGGCAAGAAGATCTGTTTCATTGCCCGCAAGCTCAGCATCCTTGGCACCTACAACTTGGGCCTCGCTACGCGCCACGTTCCAGACACGCACGTCGTCCACCACACCGTCCAGTTGCTGGGTACTTGCGAAGCCGCCCTGTAGCTGGTCCTGCTCCTGCCCGAGCAGCGCCCCGCCCGGATGCACGATAAGCGGCAAATCGGTCATGGCAGCGGTTTCAATGGCGCTCCCATCCAGAATCAGCGTTACATCGGCCCCCGAACGTGTCAACGCAACGTGATGCCTGCCCACGCTCATGTCAGGAACCGTAAACCCGTGGGTTTGACCATGTACATTTACGGCAATCAACGTCGTAGTATCCAGAAAAATGAGAAGCATATTGGCGTCGTTGGCACTGGCCACGGAAAGCACCGTGCCGTCATGACTGAAGCTATGGCTGAACCAGGCCTCGAAGGTGAAGTCACCCAAGCCGTCGAATACGTCGTGAGGCAGTAACACAAAGCCTCCGTCACCAATTTGGACGCCATTGCCGAGTTCGGCCAAGGCGGAACTCGTCACGCCAACCATGTGGGCCTGCACGCCGGTGGGGCCATCGGCGGGGGAGGTCGCCGTAACGCTGATGGGCGCGCCATTCAGGAGGTCTCCCGGCACGCGAACTACGGTATCGCTATTTCGGACATTGACCCAGACCGATCCATCGGAGGAATCCAGGGCCAGGGAATAGGGATTGTCCATGCCGCCGAAAACGTCATGGGAGAAAAAGCTGGTGTTGACGTTGTAGCCGTCGGGAACAGACGTGTCAAAGCGGAAAAGTCGGTCGGTGTCGGAATCCACCACCCAGAGCTTGCCCCGGGCCTCGTCCACCACGAGATCTCTGGGACTGTCAAATCCACTGATACGCTTCATTAACTGCCCTCGAACGTCGTAGGCCGCCACATGGTTCTCTTGCGACACCCAGACAGTAGCCAGGGAACCGTGACGCTCGGCAACGGCGTAGTTGGCGAGAGCGGTGGTCTGGTTGTTTTCGTCATCGGTCACGCGCAGCGCCGCCGTCGACGATGCGGTTGAACCGAATGACTGATAGACTTTCCCCGTATTCCTGAGCAGATCGGTACGTTCCGTGCCTGACTCGAAGACGGAAAACTCGCTTAACTCAAGGTACGTGCCGCCATAGTTGTCCAGGAGCAGCAACTTGACGTAGGTGGCGCTGACGGGAGCAAACGTAAAGAATTGATCGTGCGTCCCTTGCGCGGCCATGCCCGAGTAGACAAGGCTGAAACCGCTGTCCGGGGCCGTGGTGGATACATGGACCTCGAAATTCCGGGCGTGATAGGTGGAGGACTCACCGCTGTCATTATTGAGCAAGACACGGTCGATGCTATGCGTGGCGCCGCCGCCAAAGGAGAACACGAATTCCATATTCGTCGTCTGCCCACTGGGTGACGCCCAGGAGTTTCCAGATCCCGTGACACCATCAATGAGATTCACCGCCGCCCACGTTGTATCATTAAACTGGGCCGTAAAACTCTCAAGCGTGCCAGAACCAGCAGAATTCCAGTCGAAGATGCCGTCATTGTCAAAGTCCCATTCAAAGAGCGCGACCGATGCATCATCCGTAGCCGTACCATCGAAAAGCATCGGAGTATCGACGGTTCCAATCGGCGGCACGACAGACGCATGCGCCTCGGGGAATCCCAATTCGAAGGCAAGC
>JAJRPE010000269.1 GCA_024280935.1 Candidatus Hydrogenedentota bacterium | reverse complement strand
GTGGAAACGAGAGCGCAAATATGATTTACTGTACTTCACGTGTGGAGTCCTGTGGGTTTTGTTATTGTTTTGCTTACACAATAACTATAGCATATTCCCACAGTTCTCCGCACCTATTTTTGTGCATATTGTGATTTTTTTGAAGAAAAAATAAAGGCTAAGGACCTCACCAGGAGTGCAGTCCAGCTACCCACTCCTGACAGTACTCCAAAACGAATTTTGCTCAATGATTATGCGCCCCTGAGAGGCATATAAGCTCATCTAAAACTCGGATTTATGCAACCAGAGGGTATAGAGCGGATCCCGGATGTCTTCGATCCTCTCAACCAAGGGCGTGATGCGCGGATGCGGCGCAGGGTAATCGAATTCCCCTAAACAGCGGAACACTGTGATTCGAGAGTAACTCAAGGGTCAGACCCAAAGGTGGTTTTTCGAAAAACGAGGCAGCGAGTCGACATAAAACTCGAAGAAGAGCGAGTTTGAACCCAAGACTCGTTCACCCACGAGCCCTTGGGCCAGCATGCTATATTCTTCAATCGGGGGAAGCGCCAACGTCAAACAGTCTTGTATGTCGGCCAACTGCGTGTCCGAGAAATTCGTTCGACTAAAGGACTGCTCCAGCGCAGCAACGGTTATTCTGTGGATCCCTGCATGGTGAATCTGAGCGTACAGGGTCGGTGCGTCGTACAAAGATTTGGCCAAGGTGCCCAAGGCATGCACGCTGTCAACTATGTCGCCCGGCCGATCTTCCATTGCTGCGACCCAAATGGAAAATTCGAGTGCTTGGCCGAGCGCACGCACGCTGCTTAGGTGGTCTGGGTCCAGGCCCATTTCGTTATCCAGGTCTATTCCGCTATCCAGGTTCAAAGGGTAGCGGCTATGCGGATAGCCCGCTTGGGCGATGTCCTTTAGTGATTCTGAAATCGGACCATCCACCATCTCGTATCGGAGGAGGGAAAGCTCCCACGCCTCGGTCCACACCGCCTCGGCGGGTGCGTGCTCCACAGTGCCCGACAGCAGTTGTTTCTCCCACTCATCGTCGACTTTTGGGGTGCTGGCATCCTTCGGGCGTTCATTCATGAAATCGGCCCAAGCATTTGAACGCTTCGTTAACTCGGCGCCTACATCAAGGTAGTGTAGGGCTGCGTTTTCATTTTTCGGAATCGGCCCGTAGTAGTTCGCCAAGTCGGCGAGTGTCGCCGGTTTGCCCTGAGCGCGCAGCGTCGCGACATAGGCGGGGGGGGGCGGGCCAGTGAAGCCAGCCCGCCATACCCAATGCCGTTGCCAGCACCAGCCAGACCGCGATGCGCAGCGCAGGCGTGAGCTTCCACGTGGTGCAGCCAGCGTGCCCCTCGTGAATGGGGCTGTCCTCGCCGTGACGGCGGCGGTGAATGTCCAGCAACAGCGCGGGGTAGGGGAGCACCACCACGGCACCCGCCGTCAGGGCCAGGAGGAGACTGGACCATTCGATTTTCGAGACGCCCGTCTGTCCGATCGGGTACACGAGCAGCGCGGTGACGAGCCACGTGGCGGTGCAGCCAAAGAGGTGTTGTCGAGGTACCAGACCCCGCTTCCACGCCCACAAGAACCCGCCGCCAACCAATGGAATTAGAAGTGCGAACGCCAGGGCGAAAAAGGGTGGCGCGGGCTGGTCGTAGACGGCCTTATAGAGCATATTCAAGGCAAAAGGGGTCGCAACGACCGCGATGCCGCAAGTGAATAGTCGCGTGGGTCCGACCATGAGTCCCCAAGCTGCGAGGAGCGCCACAATGGGTACCGCGAGCCGAAAGTTAAGGATTTCGCGGACACTACTCTCGCCCGCCGCCAGGGAGCCGCCCACGATGCGCCACGCCAATCCATCGTGGGCGGAAAAGAAGGCAGCGTTGCTCAGTAGAAGGAGGACGCCCCACGTGAGAAGCAAGACCATGCCGTGTCCCCAGAGCCGCACTACGGTTTGCTCGGCGGTACTGATGGGATAGAGTTGAGCGCCTAAGCTCGGGCGTACACTCCGTTGCATACCTACACCGCCATGCCGAACGCTCCAAGCGACCGAAACGAACGGCAAGATAAGCCACGCCGCCCATTCCAGAGTCCAGATCGTATCGGAGTCCGGTGGGGTGAAGGCGGAGACCACCATTACTCCCACCAGCAGGCATAGGCCCAACGCGCCGACGTAAAGTGGGAGATGAAGTCCGTCCTTGCGGAGAAACTGCCACAGAAGCGCCCAGCGTGGAGAAAGGAAGTGTTTCACGGCGGGTAAGGGCAACGCCTCAGGTGCCTTCACACGGATCGTGCGCCACATGCGTTCACCGTGGCGGGTCAGGTTGACTTCCGCGACGGAGAGGGGGAACGTCGCCGCACCGACCAAGAGGAGCAAGATGCCGCCGCCAAGCCAGGACAGCGGAAACGCGGTCGCGTTATCCAAAGTGCCCTCAGCGGCGGAATAGCCTACGTAGAGTGCGGCGATCAGGATGAGGCTGCCCAGCGTGCTTACCACGGGCTGAGGGCGCCGCAACCAGTCGAGTCCCTGCCAGGCGAGATAGAGTGCGGGGAGGAGTAGGACGAATATCCAGACAGGACCTTCACCAAAGAGCAGATGACAGGCCCCAATCATCAGGACAGCCGCCCCCAGTATCAGGGTTGTCCGAAAAAGTAGAATAAAGCCCACCATGCGCCATGTATCCATGGGCAGCAGTAGGATACGTTCGGAGAAGCCGGTTCTCAACTGACCGGAATTTCCGGTACGGGCCATCACCAAGACGGTCAACAGCAGCACGGAGCCTAAAGAGATAAGCATCGCGGCTGTATCGTTGAGTTGCCAGCCGGCGTCGTAAGCGCGGATGCCCATGAGACATGACATACCAACCAGCACACACCAGCCCGCAATCACGCCGCCCGTGCGTAATTCTTCCCATAATAAAGCGCGTATTTTTGTGCTCATCGTGCAGCTCCCCTATACCGTCGCGGATTCGGTGGTGATGCCCGTGACACGGGCTACAAAAATCTCATCCAGCGTCGGCACGGTCGTTTCAATGATTCGCCCACCCGTTTCCTGCAGCAGCCCGTTCAGTGTTTCCAAATCTCCGGTACACAGTACCCGCCATTCCTTGTCGTTTCCTTCGGCGTGGAGCAGTCCGGCCACCTTGGGGAACTCCGCCTGCCCCTCGGAGAAACGCACCACAAAACGGTGGTGGTTTTCCTTCAGCGCATCCATGGACATATCCAGCGAGACCACGCCCTCGTGGATCATGGCGATGTGGTCCGAAACCCGTTCCACTTCATCCAGGAGGTGGGAGGAGAAGATGACCGTCCGCCCTTCTTCCGCCACGGATCGGATGACTTCGCCCAGGATGTCTTTTCGCGCCACGGCATCGAGTCCCGAGGAGGGCTCGTCGAGCAAGAGCAAGTCGGGACGATGGGCGAGGGCCACGAGGAGGCCCACTTTCGCCTTTTCACCCCGGGAGAGGGCCTTAATTTTGGTGTTGAGCGGCAGCCCGAAGCGTTCCCGCAAGCCCTCGGCGTAGGGCTGGTCCCAATCGGGGTAAAAGGCCGCCGTGTAGGCCATAAGCTCGCGCACCTTCATCCAGAGCGGCAAATCTCGGTCTTCGGAGAGATAGCCGATGCGCGACAGAATGGCCACGGGGTTGGCCACTGGATCGACACCAAAGACCCGCACCGAGCCGGTATGCGCCTTGTAGGCCCCCAGCAGATGGCGGATGAGCGTCGTTTTGCCCGCGCCGTTCTCCCCGACCAAGCCGAAGACCTGTCCCCGGCCTACCGACAAGTTGATGTCCCGCAGGGCTTCCTTTTTACCAAAGCTTCGGGAAAGTCCCGCGACCTCAATGATGTTTTCTGTGGACGCTGCGCTGTTCATTCTGCTTCCTCCTTGAGGCGGTCCAATTCCGCACTGCATTCCCGCACCAAATCAATGGATTTATCCAAATCGAATCCCAGGCTCCGCGCCTCCACCAGCAGGGCATTGGCCCGCTCCGAGAGGATGCGCCGGCATTCCGCCTCGGTGTAGGGGGTCCCCTCGGCGGATACATAGGTGCCCGCGCCCCGCCGCTTGTAGATAAGGCCCGCCATCTCCAGTTCGCGATAGGCCCGGACGACCGTCTGGGGATTCACCACCAGTTGCTGCGCCAGGACCCGGACCGGCGGCAATTCATCCTCCGCCGTGAGCCGCCCCGTGGCGATAAACTGTTTAATCTGGCGAACCAACTGGAGATACAACGGGACCCCGTCGCTCTGGCTCAGGTTGAAATGTAACACCGT
>JAJRPE010000268.1 GCA_024280935.1 Candidatus Hydrogenedentota bacterium | reverse complement strand
GACCAAATCGCGATGGGAACGCGCAAGCACCTCGTTCTAAACGGGGTGCTGCGAATCGAAGAACTTAGCCTGTATGTCCGTGGCTGTCCTGTCGTTGGGGAATAATGCGACGGTCTAAGGGAGTCGCCTTCGCAAGGGAACGCAAGAAAAGAATTGAACCACGAATGGACGAATTTACACGCGTAGGTGGCACCCGGAGCGAGAAGAGTTCCGCGAGTGACGACCAACGAAATATTTGCAACGCCCGTGGATGTCCCGTCGTTGGCGTGTTTGGCGTCGGTCCAGCGTGGTAGACGACGGGACAGCCACGCCCGCCACAGGGTGCTTCGGGACCGTGACGTGGCGGTGGGAATCCGAGCGAACAATAACAAAGCCTTGGTATGTGGGCGCGTCAGTCCCTGATGTGTCCATTGGTCATCCATGAATAGGGTGACTTCAAACAGGAGAAAACACATGTCCAACAAAGTACTCATCATCATTGGCGACGCGTCCGAGACGGTCGACACCCTCTACCCCTTTTACCGTCTTCAGGAGGATGGTTTCGAACCCGTCGTTGCGGGCCCCGAAGTGCATCGCTACAACATGGTCATGCACGAAGTAAAACCCGGCTGGACCATCACCCGCGAGTGGGAAGGCTACACGATTCAGTCCGACATTGCTTTCAGGGACATCAAGCCCGAAGAGTACGCGGGCATTTTTTTCTCCGGTGGCCGTGCGCCCGAGTACATTCGCTACGACGAAGATCTTGTACGGGTTACGAGGCATTTTTTCGAAAAGAACAAGCCCATCGCGTCGGTTTGCCATGGGGTGGAAATTCCCGCCTATGCCGACTGTGTCCGGGGACGCAGGATGGCGACTGTGCCCAAGTGCAAATTTGACCTGGAAGTTTGCGGCGGCATCTTTGTGGATGCGCCCTCGGTGATAGACGGCAATCTGTTCAGTGGCCGGACCTTTCACGACAATGGAAAGTATTTGCGTCCCTGGATCGACGCGCTCATCGCTGCCCGTGATGGGAAATAACAAGAAACAGAATTTTACCACGAAGGCACGAAGCTCACGAAGAACGCACGAAGAATAAGAAAAGGAAGGAAGGAAGGAAGGAAGGAAGGAAGGAAGGAAGGAAGGAAGGAAGGAAGGAAGGAAGAAGTGGTAGCTGGCACGGCTCGTTTATAAGAGGCGCTGGACGTATTTGTGGCGTTTCTGCATTCGTCGTCGCTTTTGAATTTGAAGGGCCTGACCCTTCCCCAGATTGGTACGTTCTTCACTTCTCTATCTTCTTCATGTCCTTCGTGCCTTCGTGGTGAAAAATCTTTTCAGAAATCCCCAAGGAGTGTGGTTTGCCTTTGAAAACAACTATCCAATACTTACTGCTCGCCGTGGCGGTGCTTCATGCCCTGCCGCTTTTCGCCAGCCCGGTCGAGATTGGCTTTGAGCGCTTTGGCACCGACGATGCTATCGGCGTGTCGCCCGGTCTGCTGCTCTACAACGAGCTCAAGTGCGCCGCCTGCCATGGTGATGTGTCGCCGACGCAATCGGCCTTTCCTGAACACAAAGCGCCCATTCTAGACGACGTGGGTGCGCGGGTGCGGCTTGACTATCTTCGCGAATTCATTGCCCACCCCCAGCAGGTGAAGCCGGGCACCATGATGCCCGACGTGATGGCGGATTGGGGTGATGGCAAACGCTATGAGGCTGCTGATGCGCTGGCCCATTTCCTCGCGAGCCAGGGCGGGCCGGTGGCGGACTCGGGTGAAAAACTGACGGCCAATGGCTACAAAAAAGGCGACGACCTTTTTCATTCCGTCGGTTGTGTAGCCTGCCATGAACCCGTGCGCAAGGCCCAGGCCGTTGAGTCCGAGGATGATTTCTGGGACGACAGCGTCGAAACGCCCGAGATTACGCTGCCGTCTGTTCCCCTGCCCAACTTCTTTAACAAGACATCGCCCGACGCCCTCGCCCGCTTCCTCCTCGATCCGGCAGCTGTTCGTCCCGGCGGACGCATGCCCAACATGACTCTGACGGAAGAGGAGGCCCGCGAGATCGCCCATTGGCTGATCGACAATGACAACGCCGAAGGCGTTCTGCCCGCGAAGGAACCCGAAATCGATCCCGCGAAAGTCACCCGGGGCAAAGAACTCTTTCAAACCTTGGGATGTGCCTCGTGCCATGAACTGAAGGGCACAACAACATCCCTCGTCGCACCGAAGCTCGCCGGTCTTGATTTTGCTGCGAAAGGCTGCTTGGCGGAGACAACGCAGAAAGACATCCCTTGGTTTGACCTGAACGATGCTCAGCGGACGGCGCTAATCGCGGCAGGAGGTACATCCGAGACGACCAAGACGGACCTCATCAACCACACCCTGCTTGCCCTCAATTGCTATGCCTGTCATGAACGCAATGGACTTGGCGGCCCCGAGCCGGGCCGTGCGGCCTATTTTGCCGAAACGGAGGAACTCGATCTCGGGGATGAAGGTCGGCTTCCCCCGACCCTCACGGGCGTGGGCGGCAAGCTGACCCCAACGTGGCTCGAAGCCATCCTGACCAACGGCGGGCGGGTCCGCCCCTATATGGCCACGCGCATGCCCCACTTTGGCCCGGATAATGTGGTGCCCCTGCTGGAAGCCCTGCTTGCGGTGGACAAGGATCCCAAGCCCCTTGCCATAAACGTCACGGGTCTGGAAGCGCACCATCGCAACCGCTATGGCCGCGAACTCATGGGGACCGAGGGCCTGGGTTGTGTGTCGTGCCATATGTTGGACGGGCACAAGTCGCTGGGCATTCCCGCCGTGGATTTGGCCATTGTGTCGGAGCGTTTGCAGCCCGCGTGGTTCATGAGCTACATGCTCGATCCCAATTCTTTGCGGCCCGGCACACGTATGCCCACTTTTTTTCTGGAGCGGAAGAGCCAGGGGAGCGAGTTGTTCGGTCGAAACGCCGCGAAGCAAATTGAGGCCCTCTGGATCTACCTGCGCGAGTTGAAGCAGACTCGTCTTCCCATTGGTATGGAAAAAACCGATGATTACGCCCTCACGCCCGTCGATCATCCGCTGGTGCATCGGACCTTCATGAAGGACATCGGCACCCACGCCATCGCGGTGGGCTTTCCCGAAGGCATCCACTTCGCCTTTGATGCCTTCGGTGTTCGACCCGCCGTCGTTTGGCGCGGGGAGTTTATCGATGCGGAGTCCGCCCAAGCCAACCGATTCACGCCCTTTGTGAAGCCCTTGGGGGATTCCGTCGTTATGTTACCGCCGGGGCCGATATTGGCATCGAGTGCGGCGGGACCGTGGGAGAAGAACGACCTGCGCTTCACGGGTTATCGACTCGATGCCTCACGAACGCCCATCTTTGGCTACCGTCTCGGCGGCGTGACGGTGGAAGAGTCCCTGCGGCCCACGAGCAATGGCAAGGCTTTCCAGCGACGGCTCGTCTTTACGGGGCCGTCCCAAACCGTTTTCCTTCGCATCGGCAAGGGGGAGCAGGTTGAGGATTCCGCAACCTATCGCCTCGCCGATGTGCAGATAGAGATAATAGCCGGTCCGCCCGCACAGGCAGGGCCGGAAGATGTGGGCTGGGTGCTGCCCATTGAAGTAACCGAGGCCGGCACAAGCATTGAGCAGGTGATATCATGGTAAATCGATTGAAGAATTTTCTGGGGCTATCTATGGATAATCTACGCAGTCCTCTGATGGGAATGTGGCACAGCCGTCTCGGCTGTGATTTACACAGGCGGGACGCCTGTGCCACTTTCTTGCACCGGCTGGTTTTACGATCTGTAGTCTTGTCCATGCCAACTCGACGTTGCCTCACCGTCATTCCCACGAACGCGGGAATCCAGAATGGAGCAGCAATACATCCATGCAAACGACTGGATCCCCGCGTTCGCGAGGATGACGGCCTGCGCTCGTTGCTAGGTCGTATCTGTTGCTGCGTAATAGTGGCTCTCACCGCCCCCTTCGCCTCCGCCGAGACTTCCCCCGTCTATAATCTCTATCCCATCCCCACGCCGGAAGGCCTATCCTTCGAGGCCAGCGCCCTGGAGGTCCTGCCCGACGGCCGCGTCGCCGTGGGTCTGCGTAAGGGCGAGGTGTGGCTTATCGATGGCCTTTACGATAATGACCCCGCCACCACGACCTTCAAGAAGATCGCCGGGGCCCTGCAGGAACCCCTGGATCTCCTTTACAAAGACGACGGCCTCTACCTGGTCCAACGGACGGAGCTGACCCATCTGCGTGATACCGATGGCGACGATGTTATCGATGTCTACCGCACGGTGAACAACCAATGGGGTGTCACGGGCAATTACCACGAATACGCCTATGGGGCCACCCCTAGCAAGGACGGTGCCCTCTGGATCACCCTGAACATCACCATCGGCAAAATGGCCTACCCGGAGCACGGTGCCTGGCGCGGCTGGGGTGTCAAGATCTGGCCCGATGGACGCCTGGAACCCATGTGCGCGGGTATGCGCTCTCCCTGCGGACTGGGCACCAACCTGGAAGGCGATGTCTTCTACACCGATCAGCAGGGCAACTGGGTCCCCGCCGGGTCGCTCCATCTGCTTAGAAAAGGAGCCTTCTATGGGCATGTAGACTCCCTCAAATCCTGTGACCTGCCGGGTTCGCCTATTGCCAAGCCCGAGAAGGTGCCCGCCGGTATTCCGCTCCCCCAGGCCAAGGCCGAGTTTCCCCTGCTCAGCCTGCCCGCCGTGTGGTTTCCCTACAAGAAAGTAGGTATGAGCACCACCGATATTCTGTGCATCGAAAACGACGAACAACTTGGTCCTTTCAAAGGACAGCTCCTCGTCGGCGACTTTACCACCGCCGCCATCTCCCGCGTGTACCTCGAAAAGGTGAACGGCGAATACCAGGGCGCGTGCTTTAACTTTATCGACGGCTTCCAGAGCGCGGTGCTCCGCATGGACTGGGGCAAGGACGGCTCCCTCCTTGTGGGTGAAAGCAACCGGGGCTGGAATTCCTACGGCACCAAGTCTTTCGGCATGGACCGCGTCACCTGGAACGGCGAAACGCCCTTTGAGATGCAAGAGATGCGGCTGACGCCCGATGGTTTTATCCTGCGCTTCACGAAACCCGTGAAGGCCGAAGCCGCGACGAATATCGGCTCCTACACCCTGTCGAGCTACACACTGATGTACCACAAAAACTACGGCAGTCCCGAAATCGACACCCAAGCGCACGCTATTCAGTCCGCCACGCTTAGCGAAGACGGCATGGAAGTGCGCCTCGTCACCGATCCCATTCGCCGCTACTACATCCACGAGATCCACGCCGAGGGCGTGCGGAGCATGGACGGCGAGCCGCTGGCCCATGCCGATGGGTATTACACGGCGAATCAGTTGGTGGTAGAGTAAGCTGAGCGCGTTTCTGGGAGCGCAGGCGGCCCGCCTGCATCATGCACCGAAGGTGCGTGGGATAGAAGATTTAATTATGCGCCCGTTGGACGCAAGGCAGGCGGGCCGCCTGCGCTCCCAATTACCGAGTGCTATTTTATAGGGAGCCGACAGCCCTGTTAGCACGATTCGGGTTTCACCCGCCCAACACAGCCGAGACGGCTGTGCCACCCTCTCTCTTGCACTCCCAGAGGCCGCCCCTACAATCCCGTTTGTCACTTTTTCCCCGATTCCACGACTACTGGTAGAATCAACCACAAAAACAAAACACCCGCACGGGCCGACATGTTGCCGACTCGCACGGGTATTTAGCCCGAAGTGCCATCAGGTTTACCGGAGCACGATGCTGTCTCCCAAGGGCGGCATCATGCGGTGCTAAGCGGCTTCCTTTTCCCCTGATGCCACCGTCTTCGTATGCCCATACCCAATGCGCCCAGGCATAAGAGTGTCGTGGTTCCCGGTTCGGGTATGATGGAGTTTCGTGCGACATGTCGCGCCCCATTGTTGGGGTGCTCCTCGGTCACAAGGCCGTCGATATAGAAGTCAAAGGTGTCGGGTGCCAGGGGATCGTGGGTATTGGCCGTGGTGTCTCCCGGAGGCCCCGCAACGATCACTGCATTGGGCGGGGCCACGCTGGTCCAGCTTCCGCCACCTTCCAAGCGCAACCCCGGTAGCCCCGAAATCGTCTGAACCACCGTATTCGTCACAGCATCTGAGAACGTTATCTCTACAAAAACATCGAAAAAGGAATCAAAGGTGCCCGACGGGGTGACCACATCGTCCAGCGTCATGGTCATTTGACCAATCGACGGGATCAGTGAATCCAACGTAATGTCCAAGTCAAATAAGTCCCCGCCAATATCCACCGGGTCCACACTGCGAAGGGACAGCGCTACCATCTCAATGTCTATCGTGTCGGTGTCGCCGACATTGATAAGCTCCGCCGGATCTTTCCGCTCCACAATGGTGTCTGTGTCGCCGGGGCCCGTCGGATTGCCTTCAAGTTCCACCACCCCCAGGCCGAAGGGGCTTCCAAAGAGTGAAAAATCGAGAAATGTTCCGACCTCAGTTGCCAGATAGTCACTTCCCCCCAAAATGCTCAATGCCGAAGCCGTTGGCGCCCAAGCAGCGGCCCCGAGTGTCACGAGCAGGGCAACCCGTAGCAATCGCTTAGCCATGTCCCAAGTCCTTCATTTTCTGCACCCTTCCCAAGTTCGCGTTAATGGAATAGCAAGAAGCGGGCCACCACGGCAAAACGATAAAAGTGGGCACGAACGTTCCCTGTATGCGTCGTTTAAGTCGCTGACGGGGCTGCGTTAAGTCGCCGTACCGTCAAGTGTGCGTCAAAAATGACGATCAGTTGACGCAGACGTAGAAAGCGGCACGTGCTCTTTTTTGGTACAACTTGTCTCGTGCCTTCGCTATTACCCATTGCGACGACCTCCTGCGATTGCGCCGGAAGTCATGGTCGTGCCGAGGAGCGTGGAGGGCGTGGGCCGTCAGCATGCGCAATGAGATTGCCGTGGAATAGCTCACAGGTGAGGGAAATAACGTAAATTTATTGACGTATACAAAAAATGACGTTACAATATAGCGTGTGTGGTTGCGGAAGTCATTGGGTAGAATGCGCAAAGGGATGTGTTCTTATCCAAAACAGTATGTGTGCGAGGAGTGTGTTGTGAAGAAGTCGATATTTCTGGGCGCGGTGATGATCGCGCTGTCCCTTTCTGTCCAAGCCGATCTCGTAGGTGATTTCGTTACCGGTACGTCGACGGGAATGACAACCTTTTCGGGTGGCAGTGTCGAGGTGACAACGGGTGGCCCGGAATTCTCTGGGACCATTGCTGGAGCGAGTAGTACAGAATACTTGGTAGGGTTCGATTTTGGCAGCGATTTCCTTTTTATCGGCATCGAAACAGATCTTAGCGGCACTACCTATCCCACCACTTTTTCCGTGACCTTTACAGATCTGGATTTTGGGCCGGGCTTCATTCTCACCGGGGTTACACTGAATTTGGATGACCCCGAGGATACCTTTTCAGGTTCCTATACCCGCGGAGAGGGCTTGTCCGCCGTAGTGGGCGATCACTCCCTGACACTGGACTTTGTGGCCTTTCCCGTCCCTGAGTTTCGTGATATCGAACTTGGCTTGGTCTTCGAGGAAAGCGGCGGTGGTCCGGGGGCCTCTGTTGTTCCCCTTCCTGCGCCTGCTGCGATGGTCCTTAGCGGCATGGGGCTTGTCGGTTTGGTGTCACGGCGAAAAAGGGCCTGATACAGGTACGTATTGTTTTTTTGGGTCCTCTCTTGAGGATCCTTTTTTTGTTCATCTCGCCTGCCAATAATCAGGGCCTTTCCACCATGCGCGCTCACGGGCGCAGGCGCGCGGCCCGAACGTAGCTTAGGCTTCCAGCCTGAGAAAAGGCAG
>JAJRPE010000267.1 GCA_024280935.1 Candidatus Hydrogenedentota bacterium | reverse complement strand
TCTGTCACCCGCTACGCGGGCTATTGGGAATCACTTGGTAGCCAAGGAACCCAAGAAGACGGTCTCGGTCCTATGCTCCGCTTTCGAATGCCGTTTACAACGTTCCGAAAAAGCCAGTCGACAACTTCGGCTGCTGCGTGTTCACGGGCTGATAAAGATTTTAACGACCCTGAGACATAGGGGCCCAAGGCAACGCCATGGGTTGCGGAATACCCATTACACACCAAGCCCTGCAAGGGCGGCACAGTGGATGGGATTGAGCGTTGCCCTGGGCTAACCTGTTAAGGCCTTTCAGGCCGAACCTTGAATACTCCAGGTAGGGATTGAGAACAATCTCGCACAACGCTTTCTTGCATCAATGCCCCGCACGCCTGAAAACTTGACTACTATAATTTGGTCAGAACCCTAAGTTTCCAGGCCCAGTCGGAACACCTTAGCTTCCCCGATGGCCCACATAAATCACAGACGTGACGCCTACACTGCTTCGCCGCCCTCCGCAATTACTATTGCCCTTCCAAACCGTACTTCTGAAGCCGATAGCGCAGGGAGCGGGGCGTCAGCCCCAGGAGGCTGGCCGCACGCTTCTGAGAGAAACGCCCTTTCTCCAACGCCTGCTTAATATAGTCGATCTCAAGATCGGCAATCATCTGCTCCATGTCCATACCGCCGTCGGGGATTTCACCCGACGGAGACACCACCTCCGGTTTCGCCTCGTAACTGCGCAAATTCTCAGGAAGATCTTCCAAGCCGATTTCGCAGTCCATGCAAAGCGCCAGGGCCCGCTCCATAACGTTGCCCAATTCCCGAACATTTCCCGGCCAGTTATAATTATCCAACGCAGACAGGGCATCGGCACTTATTTCTAATACGTCACAGGACATTTTTTGGGCATGAAGGTGAATGAAATGTCGACAGAGCAGCGGAATATCGTCCTTTCGCTCGCGCAGCGATGGCACGTGGATGGGGATAACGTTCAGGCGATAGAATAAATCGCTTCGGAAGGTTCCTTCCTCCGCCATCGCCTCCAGATTTCGGTTGGTCGCCGATATCAGCCGCACATCCACCTTTGTATCCGTCGTGCTGCCCACCGGTGTCACCGTGTTGTTATCCAGCACACGAAGGAGCTTAACTTGCAGCATGAGCGGCATTTCGCCGATCTCATCCAGGAAAATAGTCCCGCCATTGGCGACAACAAAGAGTCCTTCTTTGTCATCCGTGGCCCCCGTAAATGATCCCTTCTTGTGGCCAAACAGCTCGCTC
This sequence comes from Candidatus Hydrogenedentota bacterium, assembly GCA_024280935.1. GTDB lineage: Bacteria > Hydrogenedentota > Hydrogenedentia > Hydrogenedentales > JAEUWI01 > JAEUWI01. The sequence continues at coordinate 3,108 of JAJRPE010000267.1, read as the reverse complement.
TCCAGCAGATTCTCTGGTATTCCGCCACAGTTGATGGCCACGAAGGGCTTGTCGGAGCGATTGCTTAGATTGTGCAGCGCCCGCGCCACCAATTCCTTGCCCGAGCCGCTTTCCCCATGGACCGCCACCGTGCTGGGCAAGGCGGCAACCCGCCGAATCATATTCATCGCTTTTTGAAAAGCCGGACTCTTGCCAATCATATTCTCTATATCGCCCTGACGCGCCTGTTCCTTGCGCAGCGCGACGTTTTCGCGGAGCAAGTTTCGCTGGGCAATGGCACGCTTAACAAGAATACGGACTTCATCATTCTTAAAGGGCTTCATGATGTAGTCGGCGGCCCCCCGCTTCATCGCTTCGATAGCCGTTTCCACCGAGCCGTGGGCGGTCATCATGATCGCGGGTGTTCCGGGCATGTTCTCGTCCAGCCAACTGAGCAGCCGCATGCCCGCGTTCCGATCCTGCCCCATACACAGATCGGTCAGAACCACATCGTATTGGGATTCCTCCAGCAAGGCGCAGGCGCTTTCCACATCGTCGGCCAAGCCCACCTCGTATCCGTCATTCTGCAGCACGATCTCCATCAGCTCGCGCATGCTGAACTCATCATCCACCACCAGCACGTGTTGTTTTACCGACATGTTATACGCTCCTCATCCGATCATCCGTTTCCTTGGTCGTGTCACGCGCCTGGGGCAGGCGTACACTCATGGAGGTGCCGCCGCCTGAACGCGATGCCGCCTGGATAGTTCCATCGTGCGCCGTAATCATCCGCATGCAAATGGCCAAACCCATGCCCACACCCCGATCCTTCTCGGTGTAAAAGGGTTCGAAAATACGTGACACCTTGTCTGGCGCAATTCCGGGCCCGTTGTCATTAAAACAAATCTCAATCGGTCCCCGGCCCTCGTTGTTGTCCACGACAACCTCCAGGGCGCCGCGCCCGTCCATAGCTTCCACAGCATTCTGACCAAGGTTGGTAAAGACCTGCCAAATCTGCGTCTTGTCACCCATGATCAGGCATGGCCCAACCGGCGCGAGGAAGGTAATAGCCAAGCCACTATCACCGCCAAATTTTCGGAGAAGCTGCTCCTCCACTTCCCGAGCCACCTCGCACACATCAAACAGCGCGTAGCGGCGGCTGGGATCCCGTGCAAAATCGAGAAATCCCGTCACAATTTCGTTCAAGTGGTCCGACTCTCGCACCGCAATCGCCGCAAGCCGCTGCACCAAATCGGGTGAATCCATGTTGCGTTGCAGTTCGTCCATGCTGCCCCGAATGGATGCCACCGGGTTGCGAATTTCGTGGGCAAGACCCGCCGATAATTCGCCGATTACAGCCATGCGATCCTGCTGCTGGAGCTCCTTGCGCATGCGTGCCATTTCGGTCAAATCTGTAAAGGAAGCAATCAGGCCCGTCAAATGGCCATGGGCATCACGAATTCGGTTGGTCGTCAGCCCAAGCAGCTTGGGAGAGTCTTCGCCGATTTGTGCGTAAAACTCGTAGCTTGTGAAATCCTTCTTCAGGCGCAATGCCGTAGTTACGGGGCACTCCACGCCAGATTCGGGCACGATGATGCCGTCCACATGGCGGCCCGCCATATTTTCCTCCACCAGCTTCAAAATGCCGCAGGCGGCCTTGTTCATGGCAACCACAAGTCCTTTGGCATCGGTAATCAGAAAACCGCTGTTCATGTTGTCCAGGATTTCACGCTGGAACTGCTTCATGCGGCTCACGCGCTGGTTCCAATAGCCGCTGATAAACGCCGTGAAGAAAAAGGCCAGGATTTGGATGAGCAATTGATACCAAAGAGCCAGCGGATCTTGTGCGGTGCCTGGTGTAACGAACACCTGGTAGAGCATATAGATCGAAGCCATCGTGGCAAAAACGAAGCCCTGGATCAGTCCCATCAGGACACCGGCTTCAAGGATCACGATAACCAGGAGGAAGGTAAAGAAGCTTTCTTGCCCCCCCGTGTAGCTGATGGTCACCGCGACGACGCCAAAATCCACCAGCACCTGCGTCCACGTAAGAATGGCAGGCACAGAACGGTCACGGCGCAGCACGATGAGATACCAGAGGCTGCTCGCGAAAGCAGCACCATAGATCACCGTGAGTAAATAGCGAAAGGCCTCTTGTTCTTCGGCGACCAACTGCGTGCCCATAGCCACAACGAGGAGCATGCCGATGCGGGCGATGCCGACAAACCAGAGCCAGGTTGCCGGCCCATCATAAGAGGGACGGAGGCCGTCAAGAAGAGATACCGCTTGTCGAACAACGTTTCGGATCACATTCCTTTTTCCATGAGGTGCTGCAGGCCCGCGGGATCGGAACTTCGCTTGAATGCCATCTCCGTCGTGATAATACCGCGCTTGGACAGGCGGAAGAGGGACTGGTTCATGGTCATCATGCCTTCGCCCTTGCCAATTTCGATCATGGAGGGAATCTGCTCCAGTTTCTCTGCGCGAATTAGCGAGCGAATGGCCGGGTTGGCCAACATGATTTCCATGGCAAGTACCCGGCCCATGCCATCGGAGCGGGGAACTAACTGCTGAACCACCACCGCTTCCAGCACGAAAGAAAGCTGGGTTCGCACTTGCGCCTGTTGACCCGATGGAAACACGTCGATGATACGATTCATCGTTTGCAGGGCATCATTGGTGTGCAAGGTTGCGAAAGCCAGGTGTCCTGTTTCGGCCACGGTAAGGGCTGCCTGAATCGTTTCCGTATCACGCATTTCACCAATGAGAATAACATCAGGATCCTGGCGCAATACGCGCTTCAACGCCGCGCTGAAGGAATCGGTATCCGCATGCACCTCACGTTGATTCACCACGCTTCGGTTGTGGCGGTGGAGGTATTCAATGGGATCCTCAATGGTGATAATGTGGGTGTTTCGCTCACGGTTGATCTTATCGATAACCGAGGCCAGCGTAGTGGATTTTCCGCTACCGGTCGGCCCGCAGATAAGCACCAGACCGAAGGGTTTGTAGGCAAAGTCGGCGATTATCCGGGGCAGCCCCAGTTGCTCAAAGGACAATATTTCAAAAGGAATCGCCCGAAAGGCGGCGACAACGGAACCCCGGTCGCGGTACACATTAAGACGAAAT
>JAJRPE010000266.1 GCA_024280935.1 Candidatus Hydrogenedentota bacterium | reverse complement strand
TTTTTTCATGAAAGGCGGGACCCTGCCAAAAATAATCCCGAAGGGATGACATAGAAACGACACGATGTTGTCGTCTCGTTTTTGAAAACGGGGGATTGGGTGGAGATCCGATCTATGCCATCCCTCCGGGATTATACCGCTTGGCGATGTCGTGGCACCCGTAGCGTTTTTTCCACAAGAGCCCGGTTTTCCAAGACTTCAGATTATCCGCGAACGCCAACAAAAAAAACGCCCCCGGATGGTTCCGGGGGCGTTGTCTATTCAGGTTCTTCTCGTGTTATTTCATTTTCAGGGGAATGTAGCGCGAGTATTCTCCCTCGGTCACGAGGAGAAGAATCGATTTAGCCTCCTCCTGATCTTCCAGGGCGGCATTGAAATCGTCGGTGTTGGTGATCGTTTGGCGATTTACCTCCTGAATCAGCATGCCAGGACGTAGGCCTGCGCGGGCGGCGGGAGAGTTGGGCGTTACCTTCGTAATGACAACGCCTTCCGTGCTCTCGAATTCGAAGCGCTCGGCCAAGTCCTCTGTGAGGTTCTGGACGGTGACACCGATGCTCTTGCTCTTGCTGACACCGGTCTGGCCGCCGCCAGAGGAACCCAGGTTCGTGGGACGCGCAGCGATGGTGACTTTCTTGGTGATCTTCTTGCCATCTCGTATGATGACCAAGTTGGCGGTGTCACCGGGTGCGATGATGGAGACGCGACTTTTGAATGTGCCAGCGTTTGTGGCGGGTTTTCCATTTAGTTCGACGATGACATCGTCGCGCAACAAGCCCGCTTTGGCGGCGGGCGTGTCGTCGATAACCCCGGCAACCAGTACGCCCTGGTCAACGCCATCGAAGTATTGCGACGTGATGGCATCCAGATCCTGAATGCTGATACCCAGGAATCCGCGAACCACTTCGCCGTTTTCCATCAACTGGTCCGTGACGTATTTCACCATGTTGATAGGGATGGCAAAGCCGATGCCCATGTAACCGCCGCTACGGCTTAGGATAGCCGTGTTCAGGCCAACCACTTCGCCGTCCAGGTTGATCAACGGGCCACCGGAGTTGCCGGGATTGATGGCGGCATCGGTCTGAATGAAGTCGGCATAAAAATTACCGTTTCCCAGCCCAACGCGACCCCGACCCCGGGCGCTGACGATACCGGCCGTCACACTGTGGCTCAGGCCGAAGGGATTTCCGATGGCGAGCACCCACTCACCTACGCGCAGATTGTCGGAGTCGCCAAGGCGCAGGGTCGGCAGGCCTTCGGCATCAATTTTGATAACTGCGACTTCGGTGTCCTCGTCACTACCCACCACCTCGGCCTCGAATTCACGGCCATCCTCAAGTTGGACCATGATTTTGTCCGCATCGTTCACCACATGATGGTTGGTGATGATGTGGCCATCGGCGCTGATAATGAAACCGCTGCCCTGGCCCACCGGCACCGGAACGTCGTTCTCGGCAGGGGGCTCCGCGCCCCCACGACCCCGAGGCCCCCCGGGGTGGCCCGGCATGCCAAAGAATCGTTCGAAGAGATCGTTGGGGATCTCACCACCCTGTCCCGGAAAGCGCATGCCGCGATGGCCCATCTTCTTTTCGATGCGTATGAATACCACGGCCGGGGAGGTGGAGTCCGTGATATCGGCGAAAGCGTTACCCAGGTTTTTTAACGCGCCAATGGCATCGGTATTGGTATCAGCGGCAGCCTGGGGCGCACCGCCCGCGAGAAGGCCCGCGCACAGGAGCGCAGTGGCGCAGAATCCTGCGGCCTGCTTGAAAGAAAGACGAATAGACATAAAGATCTCCTTTGATGGTAAGCGCAACGAAGCGATCTGCCAATGATCGCACCCTCCTTATACCACACGCCACAGGCATCATGACATTTATGCGCCGGAGAGCGGTCGATTTTTCGCTGTCCCGGTGCGCTGCGGGAGGTTACCGTGCCACGCTGCTCTGGATAAAGCACGTATCGTGCCATGTTGTTTCTGACGGTGTAAGTGGTGTCTTTGCAGGGTGTTGTGATGAGTTGTTGGTCACGGTGTATCTCAGCGAACGCGCCGCGATAGCTCATATCGGGTATGCCGAACTCACCTTAGTGTTTCAGGCACAAATTAAATAGGCCTAAAAAATGCCTCTCCTTCAAAATGGGTCTTCAAACGTAAAAACGAACAAGTGACCTCAACCCAATCCAAGCTCCTTTCCTCCATAATAACCGCTACGGGTGCCACGGGTAGGCCCGCCAGGGTTTACCCGTGCAAAATCGCCGGGTGGCCCTTGGAGTTGGATAGTTTCACTCACTTGCAGGAGCTACACGGGTAAGCCCTGAAAGGCCTACCCGTGGCACCCGACGTATTTCTTTTGAGGGTCTTCACGAAAAACAGAGTAGCGTCATTCCCACGCACGTGGGAATCCAGAACGCGGCAGGTGTACACCGAAACATCACTGGATCCCCGCGTTCGCGAGGATGACGGTCTTGCCTGTGGGCAAAGCTCACCTTGGTTCAATACGACCCATAAACCCCATGCGTTCCCGATGTTATTCAGGAGCCGCCTCTTTGCGCCCATGGATCAAATAGAACTGCACTGCGAGTCCCACGCCGATGGCAATGGGAATGTAGAGGAAGGGTGTGGAGACACCATAGCGCATCGCCAGGTAGCCTACCGCCAGCGGTCCCACAAAGCTCCCCACGCCCACGAAGAATTCGTTGACGGAGGCCCGCTGCCGCCGCCGGGCAAAGTTGGCCACGCTGTAATAGGAACTTGAAAAGAAGGCCGCGCCGCTCAGGGCACCGATGATCATGAAGGCGGCACCCATGACCACCAAGCTGTTGGTGTTGCCCAGGATCCAGAAGGCCCCCGCCGCCGCAATTTGCAAGCCCGCGATATAGCGGAACCGGTGGTGCCACCGGTGGGTGAGGCCCATGAAGCCAAAGACAACAGCGCTTGTGCCGGCAAGGAGAAAGGCAATAATGGCGTAAATACTCGCCGGATTCTCCGTCAGGAAAGTCGCCGGGTCGGATTCAGCGAAGAGGTGGAGTTCATTGCTCGATACCAGGTCATCCACGCGCTTGGTGAAAACCAGCCGTGTAATGCCCACCAGGCCCCAGCCCACACTATTGGCGATCCATGCGGCAACGAGAAAGTGTTCGCTTTGTTGCGCGTGCGAATCCCATTCCGGTTCCGATTCTTGTGCACGGGCCGGGTAGTACTCCTCCTCCTGGGGCAGGCCCCACAGGAGTCCGAAGCAGACACCGCCTATGAGGAAGGCGGCCCCAAAGGGTGCCAACGGTTCCCAATCGTAGAGAAAGCCGCCGACCAGCGGGCCGACAGCCAATCCCGAACTCCAGGATACATTGAATCGGCTCAAAACGAGGGCGCGACGGTGGGGATCAGGATCGGCGCCAAGCCAGCCGTAGAGGCTGGGCCATACGATGGACATACCCATGATGGCCAGGGTGCTGGCGATGGCAAAGCCCCACACATTGGGAATGAGGATGGCTGCGCCCGAACCCGCGCAGTAGTAGAAGGCCCCCGATGCCGCCCAGCGAAGGCTGTGTTTGATGCGATTCAGCCATCGGCTTATGCCGAGACAGACCAGAGCATAGAGGAGCGACTGGGCTGCGCCGATATTCGCGGGTACAGCTACCGAGCTGTCGAGGTGATCGTAGAGATAGAAGGGCATGGCCGTCAGGACGACCATCAGGGCACCGTCGAGCAGAAAGGCCGCGAGGCAGATGCGGAATTTGTATTTATCCATGAAAACTTCTCGATAGGTCGGGGAAAGGGAGGGCGGGAAGTATAGCGCAGACGGAGGAGAAGTTAGAAGTCAGAAGTTAGAAGTTAGAAGGGTGAAGGGTGAAGGGTGAAGGGTGCCACGGACAAGGAGCGATAGCCCTTGCCCGTGAGGGGGTGTCCGAATGCTATGAACGGAGCAAGTTTTTTTCTTGTTCCCATGTTTTCGCACGGGCAAGCCCTGCTGGGCTTGACCGTGGCACCCGCAGCTTATTTTCGCAGTGCCAAGGCACTATGAATAAGGTAACCGTTTACAGGGCCAACAAGACTCCCCTCCTCGGAGGGTCGAAGATGCGCCGTGGTGGAGCTGGGGGTGGGTCAATTCTCACCCGCATACGCAACCCACCCC
>JAJRPE010000265.1 GCA_024280935.1 Candidatus Hydrogenedentota bacterium | reverse complement strand
GTAAGCACGCCCTGGGAATAGTTGGTGCGCCCAAATTCCCCGCCCCAAATCACCAGCGTATCTTCCAACATGCCGCGCTGCTTGAGATCCGTGATTAGCGCCGCGGATGCCTGGTCCGTCTTCTTCGTCATGTCTTTCATGCCGCCGGGGATGTTCCCGTGGTGATCCCAGCCCTGGTGGTAAAGCTGTATGAAGCGCACCCCCTGTTCCGCCAGACGCCGCGCCAGCAAACAGTTGGCCGCATAACTGCCGGGCTTTTTCACGTCGTCGCCGTAGAGGGCCAGCACATGCTCTGGCTCGCTGGACAAATTCGTTACCTCGGGCACCGACTGCTGCATACGGAAGGCCATCTCGTATTGGGCAATGCGCGCTTCAAGGGCCGGGTCGCTGTGTTGGGCCTGCTTGTGCAAATGAAGTTCTTGCAAGCTGTCGAGGAGCTTTCGTCGGCTGCCCCGGCTTATCCCGTCAGGATTGTCCAGATAGAGCACCGCATCTTTCCCGGAGCGAAAACGGATGCCCTGGTGGGTCGCGGGGAGGAAGCCGTTCCCCCAGAGGCGCGCGTAGAGCGGTTGCCCGCCCTGATCCTTGGTCACAAGCACCACAAATGCCGGGAGATTCTCGCTTTCCGAACCCAGCCCATAGCTCAGCCAGGAGCCAATGCTGGGGCGGCCGGACAATTGCGATCCGGTTTGTAAGAAGGTAATGGCCGGATCGTGGTTAATCGCCTCCGTGTGCATGGACTTGATGAAGCAGAGATCGTCCGCCACCTTGGCGGTATGGGGCAAAAGCTCGCTTACCCAGGCACCGCTCTCGCCGTGCTGGGCGAAATCAAAGATGGAGCCCGCCATGGGCAAGGAGGCTTGGTTGGCCGACATACCGGTGAGACGCTGGCCCTTCCGAACCGAGTCGGGCAGCTCCTCGCCGTTGCGCTTGACGAGTTCGGGTTTGTAGTCAAAGGTCTCCAATTGCGACGGCCCGCCGCTCTGAAACAGGTAGATCACCCGCTTCGCCTTGGGCGCAAAGTGAGAGGTTGGCAGCACGGCGTCCCCCGCGACGCTGGCATGGGCGCTATCGGTGTGCAGCAATTGGCCCAAGGCCACGGCTCCCAGGCCCAAGCCGACTTTACTCAGGCACTCCCGGCGCGTCATGCCGAGAAGGGGGTGCGATCCGGTGCATTCGGGTTGAATCTTGCTCATTGTGGTTCATCCGGGTTAAGCGTACATCCTGCTTTGATGTCTGCCCATCGCGCTCAAGGTCTTAACGCTTGAGGCGTATTGTTATTTGGCCTGAAAGGCCCAAACAGGTTAGCCCAGGGCAACGCCCTGGGTTTGGTGCCGAAATTATTCTCAGCCCTGAAAGGGCGCAACAGGGGGTGCTATGTCGCCCTATGTCGCCCTTTCAGGGCTTTGGCCTGTTGCAATTCCGAACCCAGGGCGTTGCCCTGGGTTCCTATGTATCAGGATCGTTAAAAAGTTTTGCGCTTTTTCGGGAGCCTATAGCCAACTTGTTTATGCATAACAGTTTACATCATGACTTTGTGCCACCCCCTTCGGGGGTTCAAGGGGTGGTGGTCGCCTTACCTGGGGTTCCGCTCGTACCTCGCTTCACCCCAGGCTACAATCTGTCGCCCCTCCGGGGCTATTTCCCTTGCTGCGTGTATTACACAACTGGCGATACGCTCTATATTGTACTGCCATCGGATTTTTCTTCTTCGTGGTCTTCGTGCCTTCGTGGTAAAAATATTTTTTTGGTTGCGGCTATGCAGCGATAGGCTATCCTGTTGTGCCCCTTCGGGGCAACAGGCGCAACCGAGAACCTATGATAACGTGTTAGCGGCTCCGATACCTTCAATACTATGCGGCTGTCTGGGGCCACAATCCACCAAAACATTGGGAAAACGACAAGGGCTGGTAGGGAACCCGTATTTTCGGCACGAAAGGCAAACACGCCAGGATAGGTTTATTCCAATGTACCCTCAAACCGAATGGACTCTGATGCCGACGACAAAAGTCCAATTCAGAAAAAATGGGTGTTGCTGTATAAGGACTTATAGGCACCAAACATGCCGATTATCGACTTTTGTCGGGGGCGTCAACTTTCATTGTTTTACCTGAAACTCCTCGTGGTTCATAATGGCTTGCGTCACGGCGGTAGCCGCCGCAAGTCGCACCATATCGGCCTCCTCGGGGACGGGCTGCTCGCCGATGGCAAGGTAGGCCGCAGCAGCAGCAGGTGCCACTTCAAAGTAGGATCGCTGCGCTGCGAAGGCCTCCCCTAGAATGCGGTGTTCGGCTTCGTCGGGCACGCGGCCCGTAAGCCGCCGAAATACCGTGGTGACCCACGCCTCATCGCCGTCTGTGTTTGGCGAAAGCGTCGTTGCCGCCAGATTGCGGGCAGCCTCCACGTATTGCGGGTCGTTCAGCAGCACCAAAGCCTGCAACGGTGTCACCGTGGACTCGCGGCGCACCAGACAGACCTCGCGGCTCGTCGCGTTAAAGGTAAGCATGGAAGGCGGCGGAACCGTCCGCTTAATAAAGGTGTAGAGACTGCGGCGATAGAGACCCTCGCCCTTGTCCGGCGTGTAGGTATGGTTGCTGGACTCTTTCCACAGCCCTTCGGGCTGGTAGGGCTTAACACTCGCACCGCCCACCTTCGCCACCAGCAGCCCCGCACTCGCGAGCGCATTGTCGCGGATCTGCTCCGCGCTCAGGCGGCTCCTCGGACCCCGCGCCAGGAGCTTGTTGTCCGGGTCCCGCGCCAATAAAGCGGGTGTGGCTCGGGAGTCTTGCCGGTAGGTGGCGGAAGTCACGATTTCGCGCAGCAAGGCCTTAACATCCCAGCCGGACTCGACAAATCGCACCGCCAGATAATCCAGCAATTCCTGGTTGCTTGGCAGTGCGCCCTGGGTGCCGAAGTCTTCCTGTGTCTTCACAAGCCCCTGGCCGAAACACTGCTGCCACAGCCGGTTCACGGCCACCCGTGCCGTCAAGGGGTTGTCCGGGTCGCAGAGCCATTGCGCGAGGCCCAGGCGGTTGCGGGGCGCGCCTGCGGGCATAGGCAGTATGTTCTCCGGCGTACCGGGTTCCACCGTTTTACCGTGCTTGTTGTACGCGCCCCGTTCCAGAATGTAGGTCGTTCGCGGGGCCGTTTCCTCCATTACCATGACACTCGGTGTCGCAGCCACGAAGTCGGCTTCGGCCTTACGGGCTGCCGTCAGCGCGGCGCATTGCTCCCGGTACCCGCTGTCGACTGCTTTGATGTGGTAACTCCGCACGGCCCCATCTTCCCCACCGGCCGCGATCCGCTGCTCCAGGTTGGCGACAAGATTTGCCCGACCGGCAAGGGCTTCCACCTCCAGAGGTGTCAGGCAGCGATCAAAAACCTTGAAGGCATCCAGGCGACCGCCCTTAAACCCGCTGTCCCGGAAGCGCATCGCCAATTGGACCGGCGTATCGGCCTCCCCCTTATAGAGGATGGTCTTGGTGAGGCCATCGCGAATGACGTTAACCTCAATCGCCTTTCCATTCACGTAGAGTGTCACGCCTTCGGCCCGGGAACTCCCATCGTAGGTAATCGCGCAATGGGTCCACGTTTGGACCGGCAATGCCTCTTTCGCCTGGACGCGGATCGCGTTGCCCGGCCAGAAGTGGCACAAGCTGAAGGTCGGTTTTCCGTCCAGCAGCAACAATTCATAACCCCGGCTGCCCGCGTCTTCCGCTGCTTTGCTGCGATGGAAAATTACGCTTCGTGGCGCAATCTGTTCTTGGCGCAACCATATGCCGAAGGAAACGGGCTGGTATCGGGCAAAGGCCGCAGCCTTGTCCTTCAACGCCAGGCCGTCATCGCCGTCAAAGAGCAAAGCCTGCCCTTCTGGACCCGGCACGGGTTTCGGACTCCGCGTCAACGTCGCAAAGCGCGCTTCCCCGGCGCTATCCGGCGTCTTGCCTTCCGCGACCGTATCCAGTGAAAGGGATACCACCGGCACGGGCAGGGGGATCGTACGCTCTGGATCCTTCAGCCACGCCGCAAAGCCCGCGCCCGCCGCCCCGTCTGCGGAAGCGGCCAGTTTGTCTTCCTCGCCCACAATCGCGGCCCGGAGCTGGGCGTGCCGTTCCTGGCCACCGTCGCCGTAGAGCAACATGCTGGGCGAGGGAACCGCCTTGGTAAAGTGGGAATACATCCCCGACTCGTCAATGTTGTTGAAAAAGGCAGAGAGCTGGTAGTAGTTCTCCTGCGACACCGGGTCAAATTTGTGATCATGGCACCGGGCGCAATTCAGGGTCAGACCGAGAAAGGCCGTGCCAAAGGTCTCGGTGCGGTCCGACACATAGGCCGCTCGAAACTCCTCCAACACGCTCCCGCCTTCATTGGTCTGGCGGTGGAGACGATTGAAGGCCGTGGCCAGACGCTGATCCTGCGTGGCGTCGGGCAGCAGATCGCCCGCCAACTGCTCCAAGATAAACTGGTCGTAGGGCATGTTGTCGTTGAAGGACTGAATGACCCAATCACGCCACGGCCAGACCGGACTCTCCACATCGCTCTGGTAGCCAAAGGTGTCCGCATAGCGGGCGACATCGAGCCAAAGTCCGGCCATGTGCTCACCGTAGGCAGGCCTTTCGAGATACTGGTCCACCATGGCCCCATAGGCCTCCGCCGAGGTATCCGCGAGAAAAGCGTCGATTTCCTCCAGGGTAGGCGGCAGGCCCGTGAGATCGAAGGCCACGCGGCGGATCAAGGTCTCCCGTGAAGCCTCGTGCGACAACGTAAGGCCCATAGGTGTGATTTTAGCCAACACCACACGGTCAAGGTGCGATAGGGAGGCATAAACTCGTTCGGGCAACAAACCGGGCTCCCCGGCCCTCGACGTAACACGGCTTTCCCGCAGCGGGATAAAGGCCCAGTGTTTCTCGTACTTGGCACCCTCAGCGATCCACTGCTTGAGCGTTGTTTTTTGCGCGGGTGTCAGGGACAACTTGGATTCGGGCGGTGGCATGAGATCATCGGGATCATCGGTAAGAATTCGCACGATAAGTTCGCTGCCCGCCGGATCGCCCGGCACGATAGCTTCTGTGGCGATGGCAACATCACGATGATCCAAACGCAGATCGGCCTTCCGCGCTACGGAATCAGGCCCATGGCAAGTAAAACAAGTCTTCGAGAGAATCGGACGAATATCGCGGTTGTAAGATAGCGATTCTTCCGCGCCAGCTACACCGAACGCAGAAGCCATCAGCCCCAATATCACGCAGCCTCGCTGTAGCGGGGCGTTGAAGAATAGAAAACTCATAGGCCAACCCAACTCCTGAAATTCGCCAAAGGGCGTAACACTGCGTCAAGCTATAGTCTACAACGTGCGCCGGTTCATAACAATTCTGGAAACGTTCCGATCTGATAGACTAGGGGAGGCTTGCGGGAGAGGGGAAGCGAAGGAACTATAGTATGGACGAGACCACGCTCTTTCCAGATTTTGAGTCCAGCGATGGCGGTGCCTATCTGTCGCGTGACGGCCAAGGGCGAAAACCAGACATACCGTACTCGAAAAAAAAGCTGTGTTTCGTGGCGACGGATCTGCACGTGCTCACAGAATTGCTCCTGGACCTCTCTCATCGAGATGATTGCTATTTCGTGAAGTTCTCGATAAAAGCGCGGGATGGCATGTATCTGGGCCGTTGTTTCCTGTTGGAAGACACCGTGGCGGGCGAACTCTGGAAACGCTACAAGGTCCATCCGAAGCTCATGTGCTCCATCCAGGATGACGATTTTACCGCGCCCTTTCGAGATTTGCCAAAAGCCAGGTAGCGCAATGGATCCAAGTTGGTAGTTACACCCAAGAAACGCGAGCCTCTTCTTCTTCGACCAATAGCCACGGGCATTGGTAATTCGTCCTGAAAGGTCGCCATTGATTTGGTGCCTGAGCCTGGCAGAACCGCTATTAAAAACAAGAAGTTTCATGCGCACATATCCATAAGTTGTTGTGTTGAAGCGGTTAAGAGGGCGTTCAATGTTGTGGTCAACTCTCGTCC
>JAJRPE010000264.1 GCA_024280935.1 Candidatus Hydrogenedentota bacterium | reverse complement strand
TCCATACCCGACAACGCTGCCCTTGCCGCGATGTTGAAGGCGGTCGTCGACGGACCCCAGACGCAGAAGGTCAACGTGATCCACGGTATCGCGCGGCGCGGTTCCGAGGATGCGGTCACGGCGATGGCCGCTCTGGTCGACAATCCCGACAAAGCGATAGCCCAAGCCGCCATCGCTGCGTTGGGCAGCATCGGTGGTACGGGATGTACCGCCTTGCTCGAAGCCCTGGCGAAAGAAGGGGCCAAGGCCGATGCCGTCTTGGCCGATGCCTGTATTCAGTGTGGGGATTGGATGCCCGAATCCCGCAAAGCCGATGCCCTGACAATTTACAACACCCTCTCCGATGCCGCGCAGCCGGGCCACATTCGCGCCGCCGCCCTGAGTGGCCTTGTGCGGTTGGAGCCGGAAAACGCGGAGGCCTACGTGGTCAAGGCAATTTCCGACCCGGACCCTGCCCTGGTTCAGGTTGCTTCGGGATTCATTCGTGAGCTTCCCGGCGACGATGCCGCCAAGACCTTCGCGGCTATGCTGGCTGAGGCACCCGCTCAGAGCAAGATCCTCATTATCGAGGGCCTGGCCTTTCGCGGTGCCACGGTGGCGCTGGGTGAAATCAGCGACGCGGCGCAGGATGAGAACGAGGCGGTTCAATTGGCCGCCTTGCGCGCTCTCGGACGTTTGGGCAACCAGGATACGGCTGCCGTGCTGGTGGATTTGTCGGCCACAAGCGAGGGCAAGGTCCAGCGAACGGCCCGCGCCAGCCTGAAGACGATTCCAGGCAAGCAGGTGGACGTGGCGGTGCTCAAGATCGCCCAAAGCGCTACCGGAGCACATCGACTGGAAGCCATCAACGCGCTGGCGGGACGCCGTGCGTTGCGCACTGTACCCGCATTGCTCACCCTCGCGGAGAACGAAGATGCCGCCGTCCGGGATGCCTCCTTGAAGTCCCTGCGGATTCTGGCGGGCGAAGAAGACATGGCTGCCCTGTTGGCCTTGTTTGACCGTGCGCCCGATGATGCGCAGCGGAAAAATATATCTTCGACCGTTGTGGAACTGGCCGGACGCATTCGTGCGGAGGGTGCAAAGACCGCCCTCGTAACGAAGGCCCTCGCCACGTCGCAGCAGGAAACGAGCAAAGCCGCACTCATCGGCGTGCTTGGCCGCATTGCGACCAACGATGCGCTGGCGGTCGTTCGGAAGCAGGTGGCTTCGGATAAACCCGCCCTCAAGGCGGCCGCAGTCAACGCCCTTGCCGCCTGGCCCGATGCCCGGCCCCTGGCGGACTTGAAGACCATCGCGGCAGACAAGAGCGATGATACGGCGCGCGCTATTGCATTCAACGGGTATATTCGCCAACTGCGTACGGCCAAAACGATTAACGCCGCCGCGAAACTGGAAGCCTACAAAGTCGCCGACACCCTGGCGACCGGTGATCAGGAAAAGAAGCTCGTGATATCGGCGCTTTCCGAAGTGCCTTCTCTCGAAGCCCTGGAATACGTGGAGGCCCGTCAGCAGGATCCCGCCGTGGCCGCCGAGGCGACCCAGGCGGTTATCAAAATCGCGGGCGGCATCAGTGGTGCCTACCGCGACGAAGTGGCCCGTCGGATGAATGCCTACATCCAGCAGGATACCTCGGAAACCGTAAAAAAGCTCGCGCAGAATGTCCTCAACGGCATTCAAGGGCTTGAGGACTACCTCACCGCCTGGCAGTTCGCCGGACCTTATTTTAAGGAGGGCAAGCCCGCTTCGACCCTCTTTGACATGCAGTTCAAGGCCGAGACCGACCCCGCGAATGCGACCTGGTCCATCGTTCCCATGGGACTGGACCGAAACCGTCCCTGGATTGTTTCCCTGGCCCGTGCTTTGGGCGGCGTGCAGCGCATGGTTTATCTGCGTACGACAATCACGTCCCATGCCGCACAGGACGTTATCCTCGAATTCGGGAGTAACGATGGTGCCAAGGTCTGGTGGAACGGCCAACTCATCCATCAGTTGAACGTGGGTCGTCCCTTGAATCCCGGACAAGACAAGCTGCCCGTGTCGCTGAAGGCCGGAGACAACACCCTCGTGGTCGCCGTCTACCAGCACGGCGGTGACTGGGGAATGACCGGTCGTCTTCGAACGAAAGACGGCAAGCCCGTCGAAGGCATCACCCAGTCTGCGAAATAGAATTTAGAATAGAGAATTAAGAATAGTGAATATTACTGCCGGACCCATTGGGTCCGGCTTTTTTTGGGGACTGCCTCGCCCAGGCCCACGTGGTTTTGCAAGAGAGTCGTCGCGGCCAACATCATAGCGCGGGTATGGAGCGGATAAGCAACAGGCGGGGCTGTCCCCTAAGGGTGTGGCGCAGTGTTCCAAAAATTATTCAGCGGCGACGACTCGGCGCATCGAAGAAACCGTCTGCATGGGAGCGCAGGCGTCTCGCCTGCATCGTGCAAGGTCGTTGCACGAGAATCACGGACGACGTCGATGAATGCGTTCGCATTCTCGCAGCTTCATGAGAAAACAAGAAAGAGTTTAACCACGAATGGACACGAATCTTCACGAATAAGAAATGGGAGCAGGTGGAAATATTTTCTGGGAGCACGGGAACTACAGCATGTATTGGGTGTTCTTTAGAGGCTCTGGAGCTTAATGTCGTCGGACGAAATGCCCTGCTGTGTTGCCCACTCAGTTGAGGCCAGGAATCTCTTGTTCCAGCGGCGAATCCAAGTTTTTGCCCACCACAGAAAAAGTCCCCAAACGATCAGAATTGTCGGGAAGAAAGCTAACGGCCCGCCCAGAATGACGTAAGCAAAAAGCCCTGCGATTGAAAGCCCCATAACGCCGCCATAGTTCCCGGCTACGGTCGTCATTCGTTTTCGCTCCGCCGGGGTCATATGGGAGCAGATTTCCTGAACTTGGTCCGGCTGGAACGGTGCCCAAGTAAGATACTTACCGCCTCGCCGAAAAAGATATACGCCGAGCACGAGGAGAGATACGTCTAGTAGGAGGAAAGGTAAATAGGCAATTAGCATTTGCATGTAGGTCATGCTTCATCTCCCTGCAACTTACGTTCACGCAAGTGAGTCTTTGCGAATAGCGACGGTCAAATCCAATTCTCCTCCGTGATTCTATCCGAACTTTCCTCCGTTCCTCAAGCCAACAACTCCCCAATCACATGACCATGCACATTGGTTAGTCGCCGCTCGATGCCGTTGTGATAATAGGTCAGTTTCTCGTGGTTTATCCCCAACAAGTGCAACGCCGTGGCGTGCATATCGTAGCTGTAGGTGGGGTGTTCTGCGGCCTTGAAGCCCAGTTCGTCGCTGCTTCCATAACTGACGCCGCCCTGAATGCCCCCGCCCGCCATCCACATGGTAAAGGTGCCGGGGTTGTGGTCGCGGCCTTTGCCGCCTTGCGCACCGGGCTGCCGTCCGAATTCGCTCGTACACATCACCAGCGTATCGTCCAACATGCCGTGGCTCTTCAGGTCTTTCAATAGCGCCGCCGCGCCCGTGTCCAAAATAGGGCCCCAATAGCCATGGTCGCGGGGAAGGTCTTCATGGCTGTCCCAGTTGGGCCGAATTTTCTTGGCCTGGGTATTTTCCGCGCCACAATAGAGCTGGACGAAGCGCACGCCCCGTTGCACCAAACGCCGCGCCATGAGACATTGCCGCCCGAAGGAGCCGATGTCTTTGTGGTCCAGGGCGTAGAGATTGCGGATGGCCTTGCTTTCGGAGGCGATATCCGTGACCTCCGGCGCACTAAGTTGGAGGCGCGCCGCGAGTTCATAAGAGGCAATTCGCGCCTCCAACTCGCTGTGTTCCGCACGGGCTTCGGCATGTTCTTCGTTTAACTGCCGGAGCACATCGAGGCTGTGTTTTTCGTGGGCATCGGTGATGTCGCTATAGGCCTCCGGCGGAAAAAGGTCGGCAATGGCCGTTTTGGACGGGTCACTGTTCAGTGTGGTTGCCTGATGCACCGCCGGGAGAAAGCCCGCGCCCCAATTCACGGGGCCACCGGGGGGAAGTCCCCGAACATCGGGCAACACCACGAAGGAGGGAAGGTTCTGCGTCTCCGTGCCGAGTCCATAGGTCACCCACGCGCCCATGGCCGGAAAACCGGGTGCGGTGAAGCCTGTGTTCATCATGAAACAGCCGGGGCCATGGAGGGCCGTCTTGTTGACCATGGAATGGATGAAGGCCATGTCATCCACGCAGCCGCCGAGCTTTGGGAAGAGGTCGCTCATCCATTTCCCACATTCGCCGTATTGGCGAAAGGGCCAAAAGCTCCCCTGGCAATTGCCCGGCTTGGACGCGAAAAATTCCAG
>JAJRPE010000263.1 GCA_024280935.1 Candidatus Hydrogenedentota bacterium | reverse complement strand
TGATTCGCAGAAGCGAGGGTGGCACGGGCGTCTCGCCTGTGATGGTCACGTAGTGACCAGAAAACCTGTTTTACATCAATAAATGTGCCAAACCAAATTCCGATAAATCACCCCAAAACCCTGTCGGGATCAGGATGTCTGGGGCTACACCGAGTATCCACTGGCTCCCCGCGTTTGCGAGGATGACAGTTTTCGGTCGTCGGCGAGGCTCACCTTACGCCTTGGCCTTATCCGCCGTTTGCATTTTTTTCAGCTTCTTCAGTTTCGGGATGGCCCACGCCTTCACATAGCCGTGATTGGGGTTGCGCTTCACGAAGTCCTGGTGGTACTTCTCGGCCGGGTAGAATTTTTCCAGGGCTTCGAGGCTGGTGACGATGGGGTCGCTGAATTTTCCACTGGCATCGAGCTGCTTGATATAGGCGGCGGCGAGTGCCTTCTCCGCTTCGTTCTGATAAAAGATGGCGGAACGGTACTGGGTCCCCCGGTCAGGCTTCTGATAATTCAGTGTCGTGGGGTTGTGTAGCGTGAAGAAGACCCGCATGAGTTCACCGTAGGTGACTTTTGATGGGTCAAAGGTGATTTCGATGACTTCCGCATGGCCGGACTTGCCCGAGCAGACTGCCTCATAGTTGGCTTGCTTAGGGTCGCCGCCCGCGTAGCCCGACACGACCGACTTCACGCCGTCCAAGGCTTCAAAAACGGCTTCCGTACACCAGAAACAGCCGCCGCCGAAGAGGGCCTTGGCTTCGCCCGCTTCGCTGCTGCGGGGTGCATCTTCGGTGGGGAAGGGGAGCCAGTGATCCGCACTGTCGGAGTCGGCCACCGCTGCGGCCACCTTGATTTCTTCCGCCAGGCTCTTAATGTTGGCTTCCTCGGTGAATTCCAGGGATGCGGAGTTCAGACAATAGCGCAACCCGGTGGGCTGGGGACCGTCGTTAAATACGTGGCCCAAGTGCCCATCACAGCGGGCACAGAGGATCTCCGTGCGAACCATTCCGAAGGCGGCGTCCGATTCTTCCAGGACATTTTCCTTGGCGATGGGCGCATAAAAACTGGGCCAGCCCGTGCCGGACTCAAACTTCGTCTTCGACGCAAAAAGCGGCAAATTGCAACCTGCGCAGGTGTAGACACCCTTTTTCTTGTTCTTGAGCAGCGCCCCAGAAAAAGCACGTTCCGTACCCTTCTTTCGGAGGATGTAATGTTGCTCTTTGGTGAGTTGTTTCTTCCACGCGGCATCATCGCGGACAACGGCGGGTATGGTGACGGGGTCGCCGAGGGTGCCGGATTCGTCATACAGGCGGACCGCGACATCGTGTGAAGCCCCAGTCGTGGCTTGGGCCTTGGTGCCCGATCCAGCGGCATCAACCGTGACGTAGTGAGGCTTCGTACTGACATAGGCTATGGAAAGGACCGCAGCGAGGGCGATACAGAGTCCGATGTATTTGGCTTTTCGATTGAGTGACATGGCATGGGTTCCTGTGAACGGAATGGCGATTTCTTCAAGCATCTATTCTATATTCAACGGGGCGAATGGTCAATGTCGCAAGATTTATTGAATCACCAAGGACTTGGGCGAAAAGCAAATTCAAGGAGAATAGGAACGGCGGTCAGAACTTGATGTGCTGACCGCCGTAAATAAACTCTTCGATTAGAGGATATACTCGTTCAAGATATTTTCCAGCAATTCCTGGCGTCCGCTTTGGGGCTCTGGATCGCCGTGTTTTCGGGTGTAGGCGTCCATGTCTTCCAAGGTGGCCTTGCCGGACTCGATTTTCTGGCCGAAAGCAGTGTCCCAGCCGGAATAGCGCTTCTGGATGATCTTCTCGAACTTTTTGTCTTTGATCATCTTCGCGGCGGCCTTGAGTCCTCGGGCGAATGCATCCATGGCCCCAATGTGGGCGTGGAACAGGTCCACCGGATCGATGGATTGACGGCGCAGCTTGGCATCGAAATTGAGGCCGCCCGCTTTGAATCCACCGGCCTTGAGGATGGTATACATGGCGAGGGTCGTGTCGTAGAGGTTGGTGGGAAACTGGTCCGTGTCCCAGCCCAGGAGTTCGTCACCGCGATTGGCATCCACCGAACCGAGAAGGTCGTTGGCGACGGCATACTCCAGCTCATGGATGAAGGTGTGGCCCGCCAGGGTGGCGTGGTTCGCTTCGATGTTGAGCTTCAGGTGCTTGTCGAGGTCATACTTCTGCAAGAAGGCGTGGCAACTGGCCGCATCGAAGTCATATTGGTGCTTGGTCGGCTCTTTGGGCTTGGGTTCGATGAAAAACTGGCCCTTGAACTTAATCTTCTTTTTGTAGTCCACCGCCATATGGAGGAAGCGGGCGAGGTGGTCCAGTTCCCGGCCCATATCGGTGTTCAGCAGGGTTTCATAGCCCTCGCGGCCACCCCAGAACACATAGCCTTCGCCACCGAGGTACTTGGTGACTTCCAGCGCCTTCTTCACCTTGGCGCCGGCGTAGGCGAAGATGGCCGGGTCGGGATTGGTCGCGGCCCCGGACATGAAACGGCGGTGGGAAAACATGTTGCTTGTGCCCCAGAGGAGCTTGATGCCTGTTTCTTTCTGGAGCTTTTTCGCCTGCTTCGCCACGTCATCCAGACGGCGCTGGGATTCGTCGAGGGTTTCCCCTTCGGGGGCAATGTCCGCATCGTGGAAGCACCAGAACTTCACGCCAAGCTTCTGGAAGAACTCGAAGGCGGCTTCCATGGTCTGGCGGCGCTGGGTATCTTCGTCGGGCGCATCATCATAGTTGCGGATCATGGTGGGTCCGCCGAAAGGATCGGTGCCCAGTCCCTTGAAGGTGTGCCAGTAACAAACAGCAAAGCGGAAGTGATCTTCCATCGTTTTGCCAAGAATCTTCTGGGAGGCTTTATAGTGCTTGAAGGATAGCGCATTTTTGCTGTCTGGTCCTTCGTATTTTATTTTCTTGACGTTTGGGAAGTAGTCAGGCATGTATCATTTCTCCGCTGTGGCGATGGTGGGTTAAACGGTGTCCTGTGGCGAGTAGGGTAACATTCGATGTGGGAAAAGCTCAATGAGTTGTTTGCTTAGGCACCGTTGATGCGATCCTCGAATTCGCTCAGTAATTCCACGATTTCCGTGAAGGCGGGTGGCTCGATATCAAACATTCCCGCGTTGTGCATCTGTTTGTAATCACGTTTCAGGTCGGACAACAGTGGATTGTTTGGGACGAGCTGAAATTTTCCGGTTAAGCATGCATTGTAGTGGGCATAGCTCGCGTTGAAGAATAGTTGCTTGTGCGTGACCACATCCTCAAGTAAGGCCCGGTTGGAGATGGCATTAGCACCGCTTTCGGCTTGCCCAATCATGGCAAGGTCATACCAGTGCCGAGAAAGCCTGTCAGGGCGCCTTGTCCGCTTTCTGTTGCACTCAACATGAATCAACGTGGCTTTTTCCCAAAACGTTCGTTCCGGCGCCAAGACCATGACTTCGGATTGAGGGAAGTCGAGATGTGGGATTTCACCTGCAAGAAAAGGGGATATCGTGTGTGGGCCGTTTGGCTCAGTTACGTTGCGCCCGCCAAACTCGATTAAAACGGTGTCTTGGATATAGCCAGAAGCGCGTCCAAGGGAAGATGGGTAGTAGAGCCAGATCTTTTCTCCGTCCTCCCCAAGCTCTATATGCCCGCTTTCACCAGTCAACTCCTTAAACGATAGAGATAGTCCCGGCAATATTGTATCGCGGATGTGGGACTGGACTCGTCCCTTGAGCGCTTCGCCCAGTCGCTTGATCCGACTTTTCGACACGTTAGTGGCAAAGGGATCTATATCAGGCATCAAGTCGCGATAATCCAATGTGACATCCACATCTTCGGAGAATCGGTGAATTAAACCAAAGACTTTCGAAAGCGATGTGCCCCCTTTGAAGGCCATCCTGATATCTGTGTCTTTTTCGAAAATATTTTTCAGAACCCAGCAAACCCAGATGTCTTTTTGCAGCACGTGGGAAGTTCGGCCGGATCTTGTAGAGACTGCTGAAAGAATATCCGCTTGTTCATCTGGCTTGAGTCGCAGAAACTCGGGCATGGATGCTACCGCTCCTCCAGAAATTTCAGCATGATATCGTGCAACCATCCGGGCATTGCGGAAGATTCTGCGCACAAGGCTTCAAACTCACCCGGTGCCAGCTTGGCGTGGATCTGTGCAATAGTTTCCTTGGTGACTTGCTGTTTTCCAAGATACCATAGCGCTGTGAATGCAACACCCGCCGGATGTCCCGCCAAGGTCAATTTACGTGGGGAGACGTGCTGGAGGATAACTTCCATGCGCCCCAAGTGAAAACGTCGGCTCGGGCCACTTGTATAGAAGACAGGTTTCGTCGGAACTTGTGTGCTCAAGCCCATGCGCCTGGCGGCCTCGGCCCCGTGAACTTGTACCGCGTGACCCGATTGGGCTGCGATGGCCTTCGCGACCTGAATAGGCTCAGGCGGAACCTCACCGACATAGGCGTTGTGCTTGGGGCGAACATAGATGCCGCGTGCGGGCCGCGTGAGGAGACCTTTCTTGACCAGTCGGCTTAGCGCCTGATCAACGGAAGAGCGACTCCCAAAGGACATAAAGGTTTTATTTGTAACAGGTTGGCCTTTGGGAAGGCGTGCGGCCTCAGATTTTATTTTTTCCATGATACTCATGATACGCACCTTGCCTTATGTCAGAAATAATACACTGTTTTCTGACAAAAAATCAAGACCTACGCTGAATCCCCACGTTTTCATCGCTGAAATAAAGGCCTTTGCTTTCAGGCGTCAAGCGCGTCCCGCACTTCCCGAAGAATGGTATCGCGCTGGTAAGGCTTCAGGAGGAGTCGCATCCCTTCATCCAGGATGAAATCGGTGTGTATGCCGCCGGTACTGTAGCCGCTGGCAAAGAGGATGGACGTTTTTGGACGTGCTTCCCGGATATGGTCATAGACTGCCCGGCCTCCGAGTTTTGGCATGACCACATCAAGAAGGGCGAGATCGATCTCGTCGGCGTTTTCATCAAAGACGCGTATTGCATTCTCGCCGTCAACGGCGGTCAATACGGTGTAGCCTGCGCTGTGCAGAATGGCCTTGGCAACGGAGCGCACGCCCTCATCATCGTCCGCCAGTAAGATGGTTTCCGCACCGCCCTGTGGCGGTGCAATCTCCTCTTCTTGGGCGGTGCTCATCTCCCGGGTAAGCATGGGAAGGTAAATCCTGAATGTGGTTCCCACACCGGCCTCACTGCTGGCGTGTATCAGTCCATCGTGTTGGCGGACAATGCCGAAGACGGTGGAGAGGCCCAGGCCCGTCCCCTTTCCTACCTCCTTGGTCGTGAAGAAGGGGTCGAATATATGTCGCCGGGTCTCTTCATCCATCCCGATACCCGTATCGGCAACACTCAGTACGACATAGTGTCCAGGCCGAGCCCATGTGTTGATATTACAAAAGCTGTCGTCCAGCTTGGCGTTGCTCGTTTCGATGGTGAGTGTGCCGCCATTGGGCATGGCATCGCGGGCATTGACACACAGGTTCATGAGAATCTGCTCGAACTGCCCCTTATCGGCATGAATGGATTTCAGTCCCGGCTCGGAGTGGATATTAAAGGCGATATGGGCACCGATGACGCGCCGAATCATTTTCGCCAAGTCGCTGACCACGATGCTCAGGTCCATATCCTCCAGCGTGAGAATCTGTTTTCTACTGAAGGCCAGTAGTTGACGGACCAGGGTTGTCGCGCGATCCGCCGCGCCGAGTACTTGTTTGAGGTCATCGTGGCTTGTTCGCCCTTTGCTTTCTTCGAGGGCCATTTCACCGTAGCCTTGAATGACCTGGAGGAGGTTGTTGAAATCATGGGCCACCCCGCCCGCCAAATGGCCGACGGCCTCCATTTTCTGGGCTTGGTAGAGTTGTTCCTCAAGTTGTTTCCGATCAGTAATGTCGCGGGTTACTCCGAGAACTCCAATTGGCTCGCTGTCATCGTTATGAAGAATTACGGTCACTATTTCTGTATCAATAGTCGAGCCGTTTCTATGGAACAGCTTCAGCTTGAACGTTCTTGAACGGTCTGGATCGGCCTTTCCCGATGCTTCGAGCGCCAGTTCCTCCTGAAGCGCTTTGGCGAATATTTCGGCATTTTCCGGTGGGCCGCTCAAGGCCAATCCGCCCGCCATGGCTTCTTCAGGCGTGTACCCGCGCATGTGTTCAACCGCAGGACTGATATAGGTCATATCTCCGTTAAGATCGGTGGTCCAGATGATATCATGCGCATTTTCGGTGAGTAGACGATAGTGTTCCTTGCTCTCGGCAAGCTCCCGTTGCGTTTTCTTGTGTTTGTCTATTTCGTGCTTTAACTCTTCCACCAGCCGGTTGCTGTCACGAAGGCTGCGGCCAAGGAGTCGAAGCATGAGTGTGAGAACTACCAGCGTCAAGAGAATCAGGAAGGAGAATGTGAGTATGGAGGAGAGCCAGCTCAGGAGGTGCCCCGTGACATCCAGTGCTTCACCCCGTTGAAGTGACTTTGTATACATCCCAGTCCAGTACCGCGTGGATATGGATAAGATAACCAGTGCCAATGACCCCAGGCCCATCCGAATTCCGAAGAGCAATCCAGAGAAGATGACCAGGGTATACATGAACGCATAGCTTAGTTCGGAGATACCGTAGAAATAGAACTCCGAGAGGGCGACAGCGTAGCTGACGAATAAACAGGTAAATGCCCTGATTGTATAACCCAGTGAAGGATTGGACGCAATGCCGAAGATGAGTATGTAGCAGGCGGCATACAACGTGGCGATTAGATACTGCTCTTCTTTGATTTGGGTGATTGCGGCAATTGCTGTCGCTATCCCCCCAAAGAACACCAATACCCAGAGAATGTTATTTAACAATCGCTCCCGGACAGACTCTAATGTGATGTTTGTCGTTGCTTCTCGCATCCTGGCATCTCCCTATAGGCGCATCCAAAAGCAGCGTGTGGACGGCCCAAACTACCATGATCTCGTACGCTTCTGTAGCCTGCTCCTATCGAATCAGGATTTGGGCCGTTGAAAAACAGGTAGACTCCCCGAAGTCTCCCGCAAATGTCCTTTGCATTGTGTTGCACAGGGCTTAGTTGGCGTGCAATGGTGTTAGTTGGACCAGAAACGCGAACACACTCCCGATACTACTACTCCTTGCCAGCCTCCCCGTCTTCGTTGGGTTGCATCCGGTTGGTGCTTCACCTTCGCCCTCACCTTCCGCGCCATCGGTGACGGTCAGGGAACCCAGCAGAACGCCTGTCTCACCCTGGGACGCATTGGCAAAGCCGATTGCCTTGCCGTTGGTCATGGGG
>JAJRPE010000262.1 GCA_024280935.1 Candidatus Hydrogenedentota bacterium | reverse complement strand
CTATCTATTTCGGTGTCGGGCAGTTCAACATGCGTGCCAATGCCAAAAACTTCGGCCTTGACGGTATTGAGCGGGTCACCGACTATTGCCGAAGCCATGGTGTGGCCGCGCACCTGACCCTGAATACCATCATCTATGAAAATGAGCTGAGTGACCTTGACCGCACCCTTGCGCGTGTGAAAGAAGCGGGGGTGGATATGGTCATCGGCTGGGATCTGGCCCTCCTTGAACGTTGCCGCGCCTTGGGCATTCCCCTCTGCGTCAGCACCCAGGCCTCGGTGTCCAATTCCGCAGCGGCGCGTTTCTACGAGCAACTGGGGGTTAAGCGAATTGTTCTGGCCCGGGAATGCAGCCTTGACGACATCCGCAGCATTCTCCAGAATACCTCGCTGGAAATCGAGACCTTCGTCCACGGGGCCATGTGCGTTGCGGTCCGCGGGCGGTGTTTCATGAGTCAGCACCTCTGCGGCAAGAGCGCGAACCGAGGCGAATGCCAGCAACCCTGCCGCCGGGAGTTCGACATTGTTGATCCTGTTTCGGGATACAAACTACAGGTCGGAAAGAACTACGTGCTCTCGCCGCAAGACATTTGCACCATCGACATCCTCGATCAACTCATCGACGCGGGTATCCACTCTTTCAAGATTGAAGGCCGTGCGCGGAGTCCCGAATACGTCGCCAAGACTGTGGCAACCTACCGCAAGGCCATTGACCTCCATGCCGAAGGCCAACTCACGCCGAGTATCCAGGCGGTGATGAAAGAGGAACTTGCCACCGTATACAACCGGGGTTTCTCGCAGGGATTCTATCTCGGCGTTCCCGGCGAGGAAGAGAAGGCCAGGCAATACGGCAGCGCGGCCACCACGAAGAAGGTTCATCTGGGCAGTGTGATTAACTACTACGACAAGGCCCAAATCGTCTATATAAAGCTGGAGGCGGGGGACATCGCCCTCGGCGACACGCTGTATCTCATCGGTAATACCAGCGGCTTCATCGAAATTACGGTAGACTCTCTCTACGAGGATGAAGTTCCCGTTAAGGCGGCCCGGAAGGGCGGTTCTGTGACCATCTCCTGTCCTCGCCGTGTCCGTGAGCGTGACCAAGTTTACCGCGTTGTCGATATCGAGGATTGACTGCGCAAAATTTGCTGTTTTTCTATTCTTCTACACCCACCAAGGCAAGGGGGTTCAACACGGTGACCACGGTGTCGTCCTTTTTTCGCTTGGCGAGACACAACATCAACTCCCCATTGGTGTTCAACACGGCATCAAGTTTTTGAAAGCTATCAGCGTCGAATTCTTCCGTGGATTCCACCGCGTCCACCGAAAATGCCGCCGTTCTGTCTTCCGTTTCAAGAACAATACAGATGTCTCTCATGCTATCGGAAATCTGCTTCTGAAGCTGCCTGAAGAGTTGGAGAAGGACGGCCAACTCATTCTTTTTTGTGGCTTCCAGCTTTTGCTTCGCCTCTTCGGTCCGACCATCGGCCTGTAACTTCTTTACATGGGTGGCCAGTCGATGGATGGCATTGTGGGGTTCTTCAAACTTGGCAAGTATGCTGCCGACCCACTTGTCGGCCGGGGTGTAGCTGTAATACCACTTTCCAAATCCACACAGATGGGGATCAAGTTGGAGGGTAAATTTCTCATTCTTGACGATAGAACGCTCCAGGGTGTCGAGCCAGTTGATGTGGTCTTTTTCTCTCGCTTCGAGCATGCTCAACAGCTCGCTCAATTCAGCATCGATCGATGCTAGTCCCAAGCGAGTGCGAAGGTCTGTGAGGCTCAGTATAGAACCTCGCAGGTTAATTACACCACGCACATAGCCCGGTGCCCCAGGAATGGGGACGATGTCCGGTATCTCGGTCATGGTCTTGACATAGAGGGCGGATAGCGCATAGAAATTTCCACCGAGACGGAATACCAGGAAGGGGTCGCGGGCAAGTTCTTCAAAATTCATTGTCGCTCTCCAAATCGTCGAATGTGCATGCGGAATATAATAGTTGCGCTCGTAGCACGCACGCAGCCTCGACGGGCCGTCCAATACGCAAAATCCAAGCCGTCTTCATTATAGCAATACCTGTTCCAAGGAGCCAGAATGGCGGCAAGGTTTGATCCAAGAAGTTGGCTTGCGTATGCTGCGTGTGAGCATGGGGTTACTTACTGTCGTTGTGAATAGTATTTTCACTGACCTACCCGGAGGACTATCAGGGCAATGATGCGATCGGAAAAACAGAATTGTTTCAGGAGGGGCAATGTCAAGAGGGGATTTCTTTCTCTTTTGGGTGTCATATTGGCTGTGGCCCTCCTGACGGAAACTGCTCTGGCCCAGACGGTTCAATTCAAGGTCGTCGGAGAAGAGCCGCCGCCGGGCCGCTTTCTTGCGTGCCGTAGCATCATCGTCGGGCCGTGGAAGAACCAGCCGGAGGAGTATGAAGGCTACAATGGCTTCGTGGGTTGGCCGGGCGTGACGCGGTTGGATTCGGGGCAGTGGCTGGTTACGTTTACATCGGGAACCTGGCATGCGACGCCGCCGTGGACGGAGGATATTCGCAAGGACCCGGAGGCGCTCAAGAGCTTCGAGGCGTGGCACAAGATTGGTCTGCCCGACATTCGCGCCCCCCGGGGCGGACGTGCCCACGTCATGCACTCGGACGATGAAGGCCTCACGTGGTCGTCTCCACGAACCTTGGTTGATACGGAAGACGATGATCGCCACCCGGCCATTCTGGAGTTGGATGATGGCACGCTCCTCTGCACCTTTTTTACGTATCGTTTTCCCCGCGAGGCCTACGCCAAGTATATGCTGTCCCACGACGGCGGCGAAACCTGGTCTGAACCCATGGATGCCTTGGGGAAGCCGACGAAGGGCGGGTTTGGGAGCGGTCCAGTGATTCAACTGAAGGATGGCTCCGTTGTGTGGGTATCGGAAGGGCGTTTCGACGAGGCCCACGAACACAGCACGATTGGCATCATGCGTTCAGAGGATCACGGCAAGACCTTTCAACTTGCCTCCGTGGTGAAACGGGACCACCCGTTGAACGAACCTACGGTGGTGGAACTGCCGGATGGCCGACTTGTCATGGTGATTCGCCGCGAAGGCGACATCTGTTGGTCGGACGATGGCGGGCGAAGTTGGGAGGCCTCTGACGCATCGGACTGGGGCGTGTACGATCCCCACCTGCTTTACCTGCCGAACGGCGTTCTGGCCTTGTTTCATGGTTCCTATAAGAAAGGCGGTATCCGGGTGCTCTTGAGTCCAGACGGCGGACGCACGTGGAATGGTCCGGGGGAAGGCTACGGCTACAGTGTTGACCGTAGTGTTTATGGCTACTCCCACCCCATGTTGCTTCCTGACGGGACCGTGTATCTGGTCTACCTGCATACGGGTGGGCACAACCCGCGAGATGCCCGTACCGAGGCCCTGTGGGGACTGCGCATTCGGGTTCACGACGACGCGGGCGGCATAGACATCCTCCCTGCGCCGGGTTCCGCAGCCGAGGAACAGGCCGAGGGCAATGGGGGAGACCCGGAGTTGGGCGACAAGCTATAGGTGCCTCCGTTTACGCCGGGCAGGAGTGCGGACTTTCCAGTTTGCAACAAAGGCAGCGTGATGCCAACAGAGTTCACCCGTACTCTTTTATGCCCTACGCACAATGCGTTCTATACGGCGGGCAGGAAACTCCGCCATCCTGTTTTTCGGTGAATGGGTACTGCGGTCAGTAGTCCCAGGGGGCTGGGTCAATTTGTTGGGTGACAAGCCCGGCATCCCGGAAGGTTTCAAGAAGGGCCTTCCAGTCCTCCGTGCCGCCCAGCACGTAATAGCTGAAATAGGTCGTCGTTCCGTGGTTGAACTGAAGCCAGGGCTGTAACTCCGTGTAGTAGTAGGGCGTGGGTTTGTTGTTGGGGTGGTTGTTCCAGAGATGGAGGTATATGGCGTCGTTTACGGGGAAGCCGATGACCAGTGAAACTCTGGCTTCGGGGTCGTGACCCAACGCCCAGCCCTCGGTGGGAAATGTCGCACGGCCAAAGTAGCGGTCAAGTTCTGGTCGCGTTTCAACCACATCGCCCTCGGGGAAGTCGTACCATTTTGAAAGCGAATACCGGGTCCGGCGGTGAGCTCCAGTTCCGCGTCAACGGGGGCGAGGAAGGGTACGTCCTGCTCAGTGATCCGTGCCTGATCGTCGGGGCCGCTCAGGAGATGTCCCTGGCAACAAGACCGGAGCAAGTTTTCCTCGTTTCCCTGGTTGCGGCACGGGCAGGCCCCACTGGGCTTGACCGTGGCACCCTCAGCGGTTTTCCATAGTGTCGCAGTGAAATAACCAAAACTATGGTAATCGTTCACAGGGCCGAAGAGGCTCCCCTCCAAGGAGGGGAACAAAAGCGTTGGCTTCGCCAACAAAAAATATGTCGTGAACGGTTACAAATTATGGAAGGGAGTGAACCCTCACCTTCTGCGGCAGGCGCGCCCCAAGGTGAATTTCTCCACCCTGGGGCGCCCATGGGTTTCCACTGTCTAGTAGTCCGAGAAAAGATGCCCGCCGCGCCAATCATGAGTCCCCAATACTGTACGGTGAAAGCCGCCGCTGACGCTGGAGACTTGGCCACTGGCGGTGTTCCCGTCGCCGCCGCTGACGCTGGCGTAATCGCTACTGGCCGTGTTCAACGCACCGCCGCTGACGCTGGAATGGGGGCCGCTGGCCAAGTTGTCAAAACCGCCGCTGACGCTGGAACGGGAGCCGCTGGCGATGTTCTCCCGGCCGCCGCCGACGCTGGACTCGGAGCCGCTGGCCGTGTTGTCCGAACCGCCGCTGACGCTGGACTCGGGGCCGCTGGCCGTGTTGTTCTCACCGCCGCCGACGCTGGAACGGGGGCCGCTGGCTTCATTCCGAAGACCGCCGCTGACGCTGGAGTAGAAGTCACTGGCCGTGTTCAACGCACCGCCGCTGACGCTGGAGTAGAAGCCGCTGGCGGTGTTCCGATCACCACCGCTGACGCTGGAGTAACCGCCACTGGCTACGTTCTCCCAGCCGCCGCTGACGCTGGACTTAAGGCCACTGGCGGTATTCTTCGAGCCGCCGCTGGCGCTGGCGTAGTCGCCACTGGCGATGTTCTCCCAGCCGCCGACGACGCTGGTATAACCGCCACTGGCGGTGCTCCGTCGGCCGCCGCTGACGCTGGAACCGGGACCCGTGACGTTGTTTTCCGCACCCGCCACGAAGCCGCCATAGCTTGCGTATTCGTGTTCATAGCCCACGACGAGGTTGTGCGAGCCGCCGCGGCCGTAGAGGTCGTTGACGACGCCAACGGGCGCTTCGTTGTAGCCGACAATCAAATTGCCCAGGCCGTTTAGCGCGCCCTCCGTCGCGCCGCTGCCGCTTTGGATGTGGACGTTCGCGCCGCGGAAGATGACGTGGGGACCCGCCAAGCCCTCCAGCGGACCTGTTGTGACGGTCACATAGGGGTCGAGGAGGCTTCCACTGCCCTCGTCGTCCGTGCCATCGGCGAAGCCCTCGGGGATGTCCTCCAGAGCATTCCACGACACCGGCGTTTTCCAAAGACTGTCTATTTCGCCCTGGAGGGCGACATCTTTGGCTTTCAGCGCGGTGTTCTCGGTCTCCAGGGCACCCACCCGGTCGGCCAGCGCCACGTTCTGGGCGGCCAAGTCGGCTATTTGGGCCTGAAGGCTTGCCAGGGATACCCGTCCGGCGTGGGCCGGCAAGGCCAGGACCGAGAGTGCCAACAGGATGGACAGGATACCCACGTTGCGCAGCGTTGCTTGTTTCATGTTCTTCATGCGTTCTCTCCTTCGTGCGGCGGCTTGCGCCGCGGTTGAAAAACTGCTACTCCTCCTTTGTGACACGGTGCCTATAGCCATCCACATGAACCGCAATCGTGCCACGCGATCTCGCTTCGCGAGTTCGTGTGGCACGAATGGGGGCCGCGAAGCCGTTTCAGCACAACGTGTTCAGTCCAGCTACGTTTCTCCGTCGGAATGCGGCTGAAAAACCATTACTAGTAAAATGCGGACTTTTTAGTCCACAATAGAGGCAGCGCGATGCCAACAAGGGCCGCCTCTGTTTTTCCATGGCCCACGCGCCATGGCTGGCGCGACGCGTGCCTTGTGCGGTAGGAAAACCCGCCCTCCTATTGCTCAGTCCCTGTGCTGGCGGTGTCGCCTACGCGCCAATCCCAACACGCCCAGCCCGAGGAGGGTGATGGTGGCGGGTTCGGGAACGGGCGGCGTTGCACCCGGCGTGGCGGTGGTAATGTCGTCCACATTGTACGCGAAGTAACCAACGTCGGCAAAGCTCAGCGTGGCCGAGGAGAAGGCTACCGTCGAGGTCAGGCCGACGAAGTAGGCGAGGCTGCCATCGAACAGTGGAATGAAGTCGAACTCGCCATTGAAAGCCGTGCCCTGGTCGGTGACGAGTTCAATCTCGGCTTCCAAAGCGGGGTCCGAGGTGATGACATAGAGGCCAATCGCGTTGACCGGGGCGTCGAAGAGCACGTCAAAGGTGTCCCCCTCGATAAAGGCCTCGTCGAAATTGTCCAGTCCCAGGCTGTTCACGCCCGAGGTGGCGCTGTAGAGGTCGGTGACCATCATTTCCTCGCCAAAACTAACGAGGAAATCGCTTGCCGCATATTCATAGGTGATGCCGCCCGTGTTGGTGCCGGTGGGGAGGATATCGAATACGCCGAAGCCCTCGAAGTCCTGGGTGGTAACGGTGCCCGTCAGCGCCCCGAGGAAGGCCGCCTCGTCGGTGTAGGTTGTGGTGAGCGCATTGGCGGGTCCCGCCAGGCAGGCCAGAGCCACGAGGGCGGGGACAAATACCCTGGTGCGTCGCGATAGTCGTTGCATTGTTTTTCTCCTTATTCATAGTTGAAATCAATGTCAGCCACGTAGCGGGGTGCGTTTCGGCTTCCCAAGAGACATACGTGTATAGCAAGAATCGCTCCAAAGTTGCACATGTAGATACGGATCTATGTTTAATAGAGCTTGCGTGACTAAGCCTGTTGAGCATCCCTCGCCGGACGCAGTCTTTACCGTAACTATTGGTCATCGATGACATATGTTTGATTTAAAATACATCAAATCCGCTTGTTCCACAACCTTGGCGTCCGCATCGATTTCGTATCCCGATAACGGCACCCTCGTCGTGGATAGGGGCAAATAGAAACACGGCGGGTTCGTCAGAAGGCTCGTAGTATCTGAAATCGGATATCGTCGTTTCCAACAGGGTAGTGGCCCCAATAAGACTCTTTGCCAACTCGGACTGCTTGTAGGGACCCGTTTTCAGGTTGGTCCCAAAATCACCTTCATGGGGAGACCTCGTGTTTCCAGCCACCACGCTGCGAAAGCACGCGTTGCAACAAATCTATTCCATAGCACGCCTCCCCGCCCGTAAGCATTCGTTTAACCCACACGGGCATCAGAGGCTAGCCTTGTGCTTGAAGGGTTTGTCGGAAGTGTTTGTGTAGGGGGTAGAGGTATATGTTTTTGACGGGTGCGGCGTTCTGGTGCTGGCGGTCGAGTTTTCCGCG
>JAJRPE010000261.1 GCA_024280935.1 Candidatus Hydrogenedentota bacterium | reverse complement strand
TCGCAAGGCGTTGGGTTCGTGGATTGTGCGGCCTCGCGCCAAAGTCGCGGGGAAAAAAATCGATGCCTTTATCGCGGAGCAGCGCCACCTTATCGCGGCTCGGACGCCACGGAAAATCGTGCTGCGGACTGAGGGCCGCTATGTCGACCTGATGGATCTTTATACGGTCGTCAATGCCGAAGAATTTGAGAATGCCGTGACGACACCCATTACCTGGGGGCGTATGCCCACGCGGCGGCGGCGGCGCTCCATTCGATTTGGCAGTTTTGCACCTGGCGACGACTTGATACGAATTCATCCCTATCTCGATCAGAAATTCGTGCCAGAATTCTTTATTCGGTACATCGTCTTCCATGAGATGCTTCATGCCCATATGGGAATTGAGGAGAGTCCAACCGGACGAAGGCGGATTCATCCGCCTGCCTTTCGCCAGCGGGAGGCGGCGTATGATGACTATGAACGGGCCGTTGCGTGGATGGAGAACGATTCCAATCTCCGCCGTTTGCTCCGCGCTCCGAAGAAATGAGGCGGGCAGGAGTGTGGACTTTCCAGTCCGCAACAAAGGGAGCGTGATGCCAACAAAGGCCACTTGTGCTTTTGTAACTGTTATGTTTCTCGTTGGCGGAGCCAGCGGTTTATGTTCTCCACCACGGCGGATCTTCGACCCTCCGAGGAGGGGAGCCTTGTCGGCTCCGTAGCGACTACGCGATTTTTATTTCCGATGCGCATCGGGTGTCGCAACGCGCAATTTTTGCGGGCAAGAAAACCCGCCCTCCTGGTCTTCGGTAAATGCAAGAATGAGCGTTCACGACACGGGCCACTATAATCGCCAAAAAGGTCTACGGGTGCCACGGGTAGGCCCGGTAGGGTTTACCCGTGCAGAACCGATGCCCCTGAATCTTAATTATCTTCCTTAGCGGTAGAAACTACACGGGTAAGCCCTGAGAGGCCTACCCGTGGCACCCGCAGGTCGTTTTTTGAGGGCCACGTCGCCTGAACGGTTACAATGCAAGGATGAGCAGAGGAGAGAGCTTTTTGAATCGAGAACACTCTGCTAAGGGCGGAAGCATGGCGGTCTTTCGCCATCGCATCATTTTTATCGCGTTTACGTTGCTTCTTAGCCTGTTCGCCATGGTGGCGTCGTATGCCATGGTCCGGTGGCTTAGCTTGGGCATTGGCGAGGAGCGTGTGCCCGATCCCATGGTCCAGCGCCGGGCAATCCTGCTGCGCGGCTTTGCAAACGATCTCACGAAATCATGCAACGATTATATACGGGTTGTTCCTGATCCCAAAGGTGGGGTCATGCCGGATGTCGGCAATTGGATTGACCGGGTCTACCGCCGTGATCTTCGCTTCCTTGAGCAACGTATGACTGATAACACCATGTCCGCACTTCCGGCATATCTCCAGCTTCTGGCGGCCGTCCGCCGATGTGCCAGTATGGCCCGCCATCCAGAAGATCAGATGCTGCGGCAATCCGCGCTGCGGGATGCCAGAAGGGCTATTGAAGAGGTTGATTTTTATATTGAGGGCATCGGCATGGCGCGTCTGGCAGGGCCGCCTCCGCGTCATGCCCAGTTTGAGTAGGGGCGGGGTCGTCGACAGTTTGTCCAGCGCAAGCGATTCAATTACAATAGCTTAGCGCGATTTTTGGGTTACTGATAATTCGGTGTCAATGAGGAACGATGTGATGTTTTTGTCCTTGGCTTGTATTAGTTCCTGTAGTTTGAAAGCGAGGAGGGCGTTATGGTCAGGCTTGCGCTTGAAAAGGCGGACTGTTGCATGAATAGTGCAAGCGACCCGACTGATGAGGAACTGATGGCAGCGTTGGCCCGTGGCGACGGGCAGGCGTTGGCGGGTCTCGTCGAGCGGTACCAGAACGATATTTTTCGCTTCTGCCTTCATTACCTCAAAAACGTGGAGTCGGCCAAGGAGATGGCGCAGGAGACCTACCTGCGCATTTATTCCGCCCGCGCCCGATTTGAGGTTAGTCGAAAATTTAAGCCCTGGATGCTCTGTATAGCCCGAAATCTCTGCTTGAATGAAATCAAGCGGCGAAAAATGGTCCATATGGAGACCTTGGAAGAATACGCAAGTTCGGCCCGTGGAGAGTCCGGCGAGGTGATGCAGGCACCCGCAGACAGTCCCTACGAGCAATTGCTTACAAAGGAACGGCATCGGGTACTCTTGGAAATGCTCGATACCCTGGCGGACGAGGCGCGTGAGATTGTGGTGTTGCGCTACTTTCAGAAGCTGTCCGCTCGGGAAATTGCCGAAACGGTGGGAAGCACGGAAGGCGCTGTGCGAACCCGGTTACACCGTGTATTGAAACAGCTGCGGAATAAGTTTGACCTGCCACGAGACGATATGTGAACACGATCCACGAAAGAGATGAGCGGGATTTGGCCCTGTTGCTGGACCTTCCCGATGAGAGTGCCGCCCGTGCGGATGCGGTACGTCGCCTGGCCGAGGAACCTGAGTTTTCCAG
The DNA here is from genome assembly GCA_024280935.1 of Candidatus Hydrogenedentota bacterium. Taxonomy (GTDB): domain Bacteria; phylum Hydrogenedentota; class Hydrogenedentia; order Hydrogenedentales; family JAEUWI01; genus JAEUWI01. The sequence goes on along the minus strand of JAJRPE010000261.1, from coordinate 17,112 downwards.
GGCTTTTGAAAAAATTCAGGAGACGGTCCGGGCGCTGGAAAGTCTCGGTGCTGATATCCACGCCTTGGCTGGTGAAGTTGATATCGTCGCGGAGGTGAACGATGCCGTATGCCATCTGAATTGGGAGGCATTGGAGGGCGCTAAGCGACCTTTTTACGGGGCCGAGGATCGACTTGAGACGACGGCCCAGGCCTTGACCGCCTTGGCACCTTCTGTGGACTTGGTCGATGCGGTGATAGAGTCTACCGAAGCCTCCGAGAAGACCGATGTGGAAGTGGAATTACCTTTTGCGCCGCTCACCAATGCGTTGAACGCGCTGGGTGATGACATGGCTGGGGTACTGCCCACTGTGGACTTGCTGGAGAGCGTAATGGGGCAGCTGCCCCAGGCATCGGAAAGGCCCGCCAATGTGGTACCCCTCCATGCGCGTCCCGTGGTGCTAAAGTCCCTTGTCCCGTCCCGCAGTCGTGCCTGGCTGCGCTATGGGGCTGCGGTGGCTGCGGCGATACTTTGTGTGGCGGCTGCGTGGTGGGTATATCAGCAAGATGTGGCCTCCGTACCGGACAGGCAGATTGCCGAACTCGATGAGAGCCTGCCCGCCAGTCCGCAGGTTGATACGAACGACGACGGAGAGATCTTCAGGCTCGTGCCGGAGAAGGATGACATCGTTGTTGCGGCGGTGCCCGACACGGTTGAAGCGCCTTCGGAGCCGTCGGGGCGTCAGCGGGTCGCGCCGAAGAAATCCGTGCGCTTGACCTTGCAAGAAGCCATCAACGAACGTCGGCGCGCCTTGATTAATAATTTGGATACCTTTGAACAGCTTGCGAGCCTGAGTGCGGATGAAGCCGCCCGGATGATTCAGGGCATGGATCTGTCGCCCGAGGCCCTTCTTGGCGCCGCCCAGTTCCTGTCGCCTGAGGCCGCTGCCGAGGTGTTCCGGCAGGCATTGCTCAATGACCCCGATAACGAGGCGTTGAAGTATGCCCTGGCACGCAGTCTCGCCGGGAACCCCGACAATGCGTCCGAGCGTCAGGATCAGTTGGAAGGCCTTCTCGCTCTCAATGAACGGAATAGTCTGCCCCACTATATGCTGGCTGCGGACTACATGGCCCGTGGCGAGGTCGAGTTGGGGTTGGAGGCCCTGGCCCGAGGCGCGAGCCTCTCCGAGGCCAGTCCCTACACGCTGGAAAGCATGCGGCAACGGGAGGCGGTGTTGCGGGCGAGTGGCTTGGACGCTGATACGGCCAGTTACCTCGCATTGAGCATGGGCGGGGAAACAGAGGTGGGGGATATTGCCGCCTTGCGGAGCGAGTTGCTCAACTATGGAGACTACTACGAGCAACAGGGTGACACCGACACCGCGCAACAGATATACAACGCTGTAAATGAGCTGGGGATGCAGTTGGAGGAGGGGGCGGACATGGCGGTGGTGGAGCAGGCAGGATTGGAAACACAGCAGGATGCCATGGATGCGTTACAGGGTATCTTCGAGGTGCTTCAGCAACCGGATACGGTGGCGGTGCTGGGAGATACGATCGGTTTGCTTGCGCAGAGCATCCTCGAAGTTACCCGATATATCGATTCCGCTCAGAACGTGGTGAATAATCCACAATCAACGTCCACCGAGTGGAGCGCGCTTATCCAGCAGATTTTTGCAAGTGGCGATAGAGACATCGCAAACTTGGTCGGGCAATAGCTTTGAGCGTAAGCGTTTATGGGGGCTTTTCTCGGAGAGGTAGTTCGTAAGCGTTCAAGGACCACTGCAAGGGTGCCACCTACACGCGCAGCCGGTTCCCGGCTAAGCTTGTGGGTGCGGATTTACGGAGAGTAGCTTGATCCATTGTTTGGACGGTGATCGCGAGTCGTCAATACCTCAATGTTGCTTCCCCGGACATCGGGTTTTCCTCGGAAGCCCGCACCCACAAAGCCGCTCGTTCCTCGCGTCTGTGTAGGTGGCACCCGCCGCGCACTTTGGAGCGGATAGTTTGCTCCCTCACCTGTAGGAACCTATACGGGTAAGCCCTGAGAGGCCTATCCGTGGCACCCGACGTATTCCTCTGGTTGGTGAACTTAGGAGTTCCCGCAATCTCTTATGTGCTTGCTCGATAAGCGTGCCTATTGTTCCGGGCGGGAATGCCCAGTCCCCTTCGCAGCAAGCAGTTACTCTCCCGGTGCGGTCCGAATGCGCGTGCAGACTTCCAAGGCCAGTTGGCTCACGGCTTCACTGGCCGCCCGCGCAATGTCGGTCAGGGTGTCGTCGGTAATTTCCTCTGCTGCAGTGCCGCTCAAGGGGACCCGTACCTCGATCAGATCTTGCCACAGGCCCTCGCCACTGCCAGTCGCCCGAATCGAAGCCGAAATGGATAAAACGAATTCTGGGGTGTCGCCCGCATAGTCCGCTTCGAATCGTCGAAGTTCGCCCGTGAAGACGAAATCAGGACGGGCCATGGCGGTTGCTTCGCCCACGTCGGCAAAGAGGCGATTGCACGCAATACTATCGGCAATGGCGCGAATTACCATGGTGGCCGGCAACTCTGCCCATTCCGACTGTGGAAAATAAGCCAGTCGATTGGTTTCGGCCCGGTAGGCTATTTCCAGCTTGTAGGGCTTTGCGGCAATCAGCGGACGAATCCCCAGGGATTTCGAGCTTGCGACATCGCCCGTCTCCACAGGCGTGGGGGAGAGCGTGTAGTAACGGGTCGGCTCGATGGCCGCAGGGGTCAGGCACCCTGCCAAGAGCGTTGCCAGGATCAAGAACCCGCTTCCGGTGCGTAGCATCGTTGTCATTCCTTTACTCGTCCTTTGCCCCGCAATAGCGAGGACGGATCTTCTCTCAACTGTTTAACGAGGGCCTCCAGGGCAATCAGGGTATCCGTGGTTTCTGTGAGGGTGGTTCGGAAGCTGAACTCGATGTTGTCCGCCTCGTGGAGCATGGAGACGGAAGAGACATTGAGCGCGGCGACCGATTCCGTCAGGCGGGTGGTGAGCGCGGTTACTTCCACCATGACAGCGTCCATTCGACTGCTCAAGCCCGCCACATCCAAATCTTCCGCTTTGCGCGTTGCCACCTGCAGGAATTTGGCGGCATCTTCCGAAGTGCTTCGGAGTTCCGTGCTGAGCGCCAGGACTTCCTCCGCGACGGGGTCGATTTTTTCTTCCACCTTCGCGATAACGTCACGGGTAACCGTCACGGTCTCTCGGGTTTCGGCGAGCAGACTCTCGAACTCTGCCATAATGTCCTCCGCCCGATCGATGATATCCGACAGATCACCCGATTCCATGCCACTGAGTCCCTCGTTGATTTTGTCAACGATGGAAGAGGCATCGTCCATGAGCTCCTCCACTTTGGTGCTGATGGCGGCAAAGGCCGATGGTCGGGAGGGAATTTCGCTACCCGGCGGCAGGGGGCCGTCTTCCACCTGGCCGCCCGAAAGCTCGATGGCCATGGTGCCTGCGGCCAAGCTGTACATGACGAGTTGGGCTTCCACACCTCGGTATAGCGTGACCTTCTCTGGATTAATGAGAATCTCAATATGGGCGCGGTTGTTGCTCGTTACCGACATATCCGAAACCTTGCCCACGGACAAACCCATGTATTCGACAATACCGCCCTCGTAAACGCCCAATACCGAGTCCGTGAATTCCAGCCAGTAGGATTCGCCCGTATCGCCGTAAAGTCCCGAAATGTAGAGGGTTGACCCAATGATCAGGCCGAAGCACCCAATCAGGAAGACGCCAACTTTAACTTTTACTGTTTTCGTAGCCAATAGAAGCTCCCGTTATTTTAACGTGGCCGGACCACAACCAAAATACGCGCATTCCAACATTCCTTAAGTTTTGAACCACGAATGGACGTAGGACAACCGTTGGTCGCAACTAAATTTTTCAGCCGCAAGAGAACGCAAGGAGCGCAAAGAAAAAGAACTCTTTGTGTTCTCAGCGTTCTTTTGTGGCTAATATTTTCTTGTCTTTTGAGCAAGAAAACACGTTGTGAAAATTTGTATCACATTGCCAACCTTCAGGCTACAAATCTGTTTCAAAGACTGTAGCTTTTCATTTTTGACCACGGATGACACTGATAACACGGATAAAACAAAACGAAATTACAGAAAAAACACCCTGTAAGAACCTGGCTGGCATTTTTTTTGATTGGTGATTCTCGAAAAACCTCCAGGGCCAAAGCATCCGTGTTATCAGTGTCATCCGTGGTCAAATTTTTGGTTGCGGCCAACGGCTGCCTTACGTCCATTCGCGGTTCAAGTACTGTTTGTTTTGACCCTTTTCCCACGCAGATCCAGTATCACACCTCTGGCTCAAAACCGCAAGCCAAGATCAAAATTCATAATAGACTCCCGCGCTTGGAATTGAATATTCACCATCCTTCGCAATATTTTCTTGTTCTTTGCCGCAGTTTTTTAAGGTTAAGGCGCTAAAAATTGCGCTGTGCGATAAATTCGTCGGGACGTCGCTCAAATAGTTGCCGGACGCGCGGCACATCAGAGTTTTCGGCCTCCGTCACCGTGCCCGTGAAAATGGCCTGTCCCCGGTCCAGCATCATGATGCGGTCCGCCACTTTGCGAATCGAATCCAACTCGTGCGTCACGATGACAAATGTCAGCCCCAACAGATCCCGCATATCGAGGATAAGTTCATCCAGGCCCGCCGCCATGATGGGATCCAGCCCCGCAGACGGTTCGTCAAAGTATACCAAGGGCGGATCCAGGGCAATGGCCCGTGCAAGTCCGGCACGTTTGCGCATGCCGCCCGACAATTCGCTCGGCATGAGGTGGCCCGAGTCGCCAAGTCCCACGAAACTCAACTTCATGCGCACGATTGAATCAATAAGGCGCTCGTCCACATTGCCATATTCCCGAATGGGCAGGGCCACGTTGTCGCCGACGGTCATGGAATTGAAGAGGCCGCTCGACTGAAAGGCAATGCCAATAGTGCGCTGGAGTGTGGCCAGCTCATCTTCGTCCAGTAGCGTTAAATCCCGGTCCTTATAGACGATGCTGCCCGAGGTGGCTTGCAGGAGGCCGCACATGTGGCGTAGCAGGGTTGTCTTGCCGCAGCCACTGCCGCCGATAATGACGAAGATTTCACCCGGATGGACGGCGCATGAGACGCGATCCAAGATCAACGTTTCACCGTAGTGGGTCACCAGGTTATGTACTTCTATGAGGGGCTTGCTCATTTTGTCACCGTAAAGTGGCTGGGCCACAACAAAGACTTATGGTACAAACAGCACCCTTAAACTCCCCCGCTTCGCTCCTCCGTGTAAGGGTGGCACCCGCAGGTTGTTTTCGGGTCTTATCGCGGCGTAAGGCGCTAACCCAAGATATAGTAAAACACCGCTGCAAATACGATATCACAGGTGATGAGCATGAATATATCCATGACCACGGCCCGGGTCGTCATCAGGCCCACGCCCCGTGACCCGCCGGAGACCCGGAATCCATTGTGACAACCAATGAGTACAATGCCCAGCGCGAAGATGATGGTCTTCAGGAACCCCTGGACGAGATCTTCGGTATAGGCCGAATTGAGAGTTTGGGTGAACCATATCGACGGCTGAAAACCAAGCACCGCGATTCCCCACAGCGCGCCTCCCGCAACGCCCGACACGATGCCCAATGCCACCAGGCAGGGCAGGACGAGCAACAGGGCCAGGAGTTTTGGGGCGACCAGAAACTGATTTACATTTAACCCCATGCCGCGAAGGGCATCTATTTCCTCCTGCACTTTCATCGTGGCGATTTCTGCCGCGATTGCTGCCCCCGTGCGCGCCGAGACCACCACGGCGGTCATAATGGCCGCCAGTTCTCGTGCGAAGCCGATCATGACAATATCGGCCACGAAGATAGAGATGCCATAGGCTTCGGACTGTTTGGCCATCAGCATGGCAATGATTAAGCCCAGCAAGAAGTTCATGAGACAGACAATTTTTATTGCGCGGACGCCCATCTCGTGAATTTCGTCGATGAGTATGTTCCAGCGAAAGCCACGGCCTTCCAAGGGGGCGATGATGGTCCAGTAGACGGCATCTACGCAAAGCTCTGCGAAATCTCGTGACTCCTCCAGAACGGAAAGGGTGCGCTCACCCAGTGTTTCAAGAAATCCGGCCCTCGCCTTGGACCTTGATGAAGCGGGCTGGAGGGCAGGCTCCACCATGTCTAGCAACTCGGCTACCTGTCCTGATTGCCCCACCAACTTGAGCACGGCCTTTCGCTTGCCCACGTGCTCCGCAATTTTTACGAGCCATGCACCGCCGAGAGAGTCCATGCGCTCTGTTGCGCTGAAATCCACGACCAGCGTCGTGTTGCGCGACACGTCCCGTTGGTAAACGTTTTCCCACAAAGTTCGCCCTGATTCGTGATCGAGGGTGTCGGGGCAGGCGACGCGAAGCTCGCTCATACAGGCTCCCCGAGCAGTTGTTGAAAATCCTCTTCCGTAAGAATGGTCACCCCGAGGGCGGTTGCCTTTTTCAGTTTGGAGCCTGCTTTTTCGCCCGCTACCAGATAGTCCGTTTTCTTGCTGACACTTCCCGCCGCTTTGCCACCCCGTTCTTTGATGTGGGAATGAATCTCATCGCGGGTAAAGCGGCTCAGTTTTCCCGTCACCACGAAGACCTTTCCCGCGATGGGGTTGTCCCCGTCTTCAATGATGACAGGCTGAACTTCGGTCAGGCACAATCCGCAGTCCCGAAGGCGCAACACGAGCTTTTGATTGGCCGGGGTGTCGAAAAAGTCCAGCACGCTCTGCGCCACAATGACACCCACGTCTTCTACCGCCTCCAGGGTCGGAGCGTCCGCCTCCATGAGGGCTTCTATAGAGCCAAACTTTTGTGCCAGTGTTTCCGCAGTGCTATTGCCCACGTGGCGAATACCGAGTCCAAAGAGCAGGTGCTTGAGGCTTCGTTGTTTCTTGCAGTCTTCCAGGGCCTGTACGAGATTGGCAGCAGATTTTTCGCCCATGCGTTCCAGTCCCATGAGGCGGGGCGTGTCCAAGCCAAAAAGGTCTGCCGGATCCCGAACCAGTTCCCTGGCGACCAACTGCTCGATGAGCGCAGGCCCCATTCCCTCGATATCCATGGCTTTTCGCGAAGAAAAATGGGCAAGCCGCTCTTTGAGCTGGGCAGGACAGGCCAGATTAACGCAGCGGAGAATGGCATCATCGGGATCTTTGTGGGTGGGGGTAGTGCATTCGGGACATGCCGTGGGTATGGGAAAAGGCACGGCTGTTTCTAATCGCTCCTCGGGCACGAAACGAAGAACCTGTGGGATAATTTCTCCGGCTTTTTGCACTTCCACGAGGTCCCCAACCCGGAGGTCTTTTTTTGCAAGATCCTCAAAATTGTAGAGGGAGGCCCGCTTCACAATCGTGCCGGCCAGCGGCACCGGCTCCAACTCCGCGACGGGAGTGAGGGCACCCGACTTTCCCACCTGGACCGTGATATCAAGCAGCCGGGTTTGCCGTACTTCGGCGGGAAACTTGTAGGCGATAACCCAGCGCGGGGCCTTGGAGGTTGCGCCGAGGCGGTCACGTTGCCCAGGATCGTCCACCTTGATGACCATGCCGTCGATCTCGTAATCGAGTTCAAAGCGCCGGGTGGTCCATTTCATACACGTTTTGATGACGGCATCAATGTCGTTGCAAGCCTCGACATGCTCATTGACAGGCAAGCCATAGGCCTTCAGGAGGGCCAGGGCTTCGCCATGGGTCGCGGATGGAAATCCATCGCCTGGAACAACATGGTAGAGGTAAATCGATAGATTGCGCTTGGCCACTTCCCGCGAATCCAAGAGCTTTAGTGTGCCCGCCGTCGTATTACGCGGATTGCGATAGGGTTCTTCACCCGCCGCCTCACGAATTTTGTTAAGACGTTTCAACTCGTCTACCGTCATGAAAATTTCACCCCGAACCTCCAGCGTGGGGGGGGCGTGGGGGGGGAGTCGCAGCGGTATAGAGCCTATGGTCCGCACATTCTGTGTGACATCATCTCCCTGCACCCCGTCGCCACGGGTGAGTGCCTGCTGCAAAATGTGGTTTTCATAGCGTAACGCAATGGCCACGCCGTCGAGTTTCAGCTCCACCATGTAGGTTGGCGTGTCGCCATCCAGACCACGCTGGACCCGTGCATCAAAGTCACGGAGTTCCGATTCGCTGTAGGTGTTGTCGATGGACAGCATGGGGACCCGGTGGACGACTGTCTTGAAGCCCTCCAAGGGAGCGCCGCCAACCCGCAACGTGGGGGAGTCTGGAGTTTGCAACGCAGGCCAGGCCGCTTCAAGATCGGCCAGTTCGCGTAGGCGCGCGTCGAATTCCTGATCGGATATTTCCGTGCGCGCTTCCACATAGTAGAGGCGGTTGTGGTGCTCGACATCGGCCTTGAGGGCTTTATGGCGGGCGACGCAGTCGGAATCGGGTTCGGGGTGTTTCTTCAACATAACCACATTATATCGAATGACCAAGTGCTGCGTACACCGGCCCGTTGCTTTCGAATCGAGGCGCGGGCCAGCGTGACATGGATGTGGCGCTGGAGGGAATACAGCGTGTGAAGCTGGCGGAGCGTCCGTCAGAGTCGCTTTGGCTCCATCCGTTTCCCAATATGGGCAGATGCGTTGGATACCAGTGTCCGGATTTTCCTCCGGCTTGCAGAAGACCGCCGCCATACGCTACAACGTAAGGGGACGAAGCAGCGTAAGCACGGAGAAAGTAAGCGATGGTAGACCTGAGTTCGTTGGATAGTGCCGCTGATTGGTCCAAGGCCCGGAAGGAAATTGTAGCCGCAGTGGATGCTTTGCTGGGCGAACGGCCCGAAAAGCACGTGGAACCCCAGCTTACCATCGTGGACGAAATCGACTTTCCAAAGTATGTTCGCCGCCGGGTAAATTACTTTGTGGATGATTGGACGCGCATATCCGCGTGGATGTTTCTGCCGGAAGGCAGGGAGGAAGCGCCCGGGATCCTTTGTTGCCATCAGGAATGCCGGCAAGGAAAAGACGAAACTGCGGGGCTGGAGGGAAACGGGCGGATGGCCTTTGCCGCGCACTATGCATCGCTAGGCTACATCACCTTGGCACCGGATTGCATTACAGCCGGTGAGCGTATATCGAGCCGCTCAGCAGCTTATGACACCACGCATTTCTATAAAGACAACCCCGATATGTCGCTGCTTGGGAAAATGCTTGTGGATCATCAGCATGCGCTGGATGTCTTCGAAGAGGAGTCCCGCGTTGATTCCGCACGAATTGGTGTTGTGGGGCACGGATTGGGCGGGACGAACGCTTTGTTGCTTGCCGCCTTGGATAGCCGCGTGCAGAGTTGTGTCGCGAGCTGTGGTTTTTCTCGCTTCAGCACGGATAGCGACGCGGGCCGCTGGGCGGAAGCGGGTCCCATCAACCTGTTGCCAAAATTACAGCCAGCGATTGATTCCGGGGTCTTCGATTTTGATTGGGAGCATTTGCTTGCCATGGCAGCCCCCAGCGCAACCCTGATTATTACGGCCATGGCCGATGCCGCCGTCAGCAATCCAGAAAGTTGCACTGACGCGGTGGAGCAAGTGGAGAAGCTGTATAAGTACTTCGGCGCCCCCCGTGCCATTGAACACTTCGGTCACGATGACGGGCACAAAATGACCTTTGAAACATTGGATATGGCGGACGACTGGTTTGAACGCTGGTTATAATCGTACTTTGGCAGCGGTTTCGTAACGATACGCTGTGAAAGTTTCTTACAAACGGCGTGGCTCGCATCAAGGCGGTTCCGCAGCCGGGCCTTGGAGAAAGTATGGACGAACAGGTATCGGTGAAGATTCAGCGGTTGTTAGACAATATTGAGTTGGTTGTCTATGGCAAGCATGAAGTTGTCAAATTATGCGTTATCGGCCTGTTGGCCCGAGGTCATATTCTGATTGAAGACGTGCCCGGCATCGGCAAGACCACGATAGCGCAGGCTATCGCCCGATCCCTTGATTGCTCCTTTAATAGAATTCAATTTACGAGCGATATGTTGCCGTCCGATATCCTGGGTGTCTCCATGCTGGACCCAAAGAACAACACCTTCGAGTTTCGCAAGGGTCCCATCTTTGCCAGTATTGTCCTCGCCGACGAAATAAACCGCACCCCTCCGAAGACGCAAAGCGCCTTGCTGGAGGCCATGAGTGAATTTCAGATTTCGGCGGACGGCACGACCCACGCATTGCCCCAGCCCTTTATGGTACTGGCTACCCAGAATCCCATTGAGCACGAAGGCACCTATGTCTTGCCCGAGTCGCAGTTGGACCGCTTCTCTCTCCGTGTGGAGATGGGCTATCCGCCTGCGAAAGACGAAATCCGTATTATGCGGCGGCGTGATCCACTGAAAGTGATTCACGATTTGAAACCCGTGCTGACAGTACCCGATATTTTGGCGCTTCAGGATTGTGTCGGCGATATTGCGGTCGACGACTCCGTGGCGAATTACATGCTGAAGATCGTTCAGGGCACGCGGAGCCACGAGCAGGTGCAACTTGGTGCCAGCCCACGCAGTTCCCTTTCCTACTTCGAGGTGTGCCAGGCAAAAGCACTCGTGGATGGTCGCGATTACGTTACTCCGGGGGATGTAAAGGAAATGGCCGTTCCCGTGCTGAGCCACCGCATTCTGGTCAAGTCGCGCGGTGCCGACCTTTCTATCGCGCCCCAGGAGAGGGCGCGGGTTGTGCGAGAGATTGTCGCCAATACGGATGTCCCGGTGTAATGAAACGGAGAACCCGCAAGGCCCGAGGCTATACACGTATTACGAAGGTTGGATGGGGCCACCTTGTTATTCTGACTCTTGGACTCATGGCGGCATGGAATACAGGGACCAATCTGCTCTATATAATCGTAGGCGGGATGGCAAGTTTTGTCCTCCTTTCTTACGGCCTTTCCTTTTTCCTGTTGCGGCATCTAACACTGCACCGCAGCGCGCCCAAAGCGGCCTATCGAGGCTGCCCGTTCCAAGTCCATGTGCGCGTGGAGAATCACCGGCGCTGGTTTTCCGCCGCCTCTCTCCGTTTACAGCGCGGGAATGGTACGCAGGGTGGGGGCTATGTGGGCCATCTTCCGGCTGGACAGGCGGCTCGCCTTAGCCTGGAAGAGTGCTTCGAGAAGCGTGGCGAGCATTCACTTGACGGATATCGGGTTGTGTGCGGTTTTCCATTCGGATTGATCGAACGGCACCGCGATTTTCACGACGAAATTGAGGTGCTGGTTTACCCCCGAGTACATATCGTTCGGGCAAGTGCGCTGCAACGGGTGCCCAGCGCTTCGCAAATGAGCTCACAGTCCTCAGACGACGGTGATGAGTATTTCGGGTTGCGAGAATACGTTCCTGGAGACGATATCAGGCGCATCGCATGGCGAATCAGTGCGCGGCTTGGCAAATGGATTGTTCGGGAGCTTGCTCAATACCAGTCACGGCTTGTAGTTCTCGCGCTGGATACTACCTACAATTCGACTATTGATGATTTCAACGAACGATTTGAAGAGGCCGTGGAACTGGTCGCTTCCATAGCAATCATGCTTCTTCGTCGACGCAACGAGGTATCCATCATTACGCCAGACGGCTTACTGGAGGGAGGGGATGGGAAAGGCCACGAGCGCCGCGTATTGGAGTTGCTTGCGTGCGTCACGGTTTCTGAGGAGAAAAGTACTTTTTCGCAGCGCGTCTCCTCCATGGATTCTCTGAACGCCGTTGTGTTTTTGATATCACCGGACCCCGAAGCGTGGGGCACGACGACCGAAAATGGATGTGTACTTGATCCTCGGGAATTGGTCCATGGATAGTAAAGATGCCCCCATGCTTCGTTGGTCGACGGCTGCCCTGGTGATGTCGGGCTATTGGGCGCTTTCCGCCGTGCCCCACATTGGCCCGATAGTTCTTCTTCCGCCGTTCTTCGCCGTTGTGTGTACTCGGGGTGCGGAATATCTCCATGCGACTTACCCGGCTTACGGCGTAGCGTCCCGTGCGCTCACGGTCGCCTATCTCTGTTTCTTGCCGTTGACGGTTATTTCTCTCGGGGTGCTCCCTGCGGTGACGTTGTTGGTATGTTTCATACAGATTTATACCCTGCTCCACCGAAAGGAGGCAAGGAACTACTATCACTTGCATCTTATGGCGCTATTCTTGTTGCTGGCCGCTTGTGTCCAAACGCCCGATCCCGTCATTGCTTTGGTCATGTTGTCCTTTCTCGTTAGCGGGGTATGGGCCAGCCTTTCCCTCTGCTACTCTGCTGAAGAGACGCGCGCAGACTCCGCTGTCGCCGCCGAGATCGTCGGGTTGGACAATTTGAGTCACCAAGCCTGCCACGGGAAGACGGAGATTGGCCGGGGAAATATGATGATGACGGCAGCGGTGCTTTCGGTCGTCATGGTGGGGTCCACGGTCTTGTTTTTCCTGCTTACCCCCAGAATCGAGGCGGGGCTTCTTGGCAGGAGCCAACAAGTTGTAGAGAGTGTCGGCCTTAGCGAATCGGTCGATTTGTCCTCGGGTTCAACGATTGCGAAGGACACCACACCGGTAATGATGATACGTTTTCCCGATGAACCAGGTGGGCAGGTTTTTAATTCGGACTGGCTTTATTGGCGTGTCGCTACGCTGGGAAGATATGTGGGGAATAGCTGGCAACGCCAGAAGGGGGGCTTGTATGATCCGGGCATAGCGCCAGAGCCAAGTAATTTTTCCAAGCGATCACCGGTTGAAGTGCAGCGCACCTCCCGACCAAAGAAAAAGATGGTGCATCAGGTTATATACCTTGACGATATTTCAGAAAAAAGTATTCCGGCCATGCATTTGGTGCAACGGATACGCATTGCGGAGCAGACCCGGGGAAAGCGACTGCGCTGGGGCGATGATCGTGATTTTTCCGTTGTGCTGGACAAAACCGAGGATGTCCGCCAACTGAACTACGAGGTTTGGTCTGAACCGGGGAGTCCTTCAGCGGAAGCGCTCAGGGCCGCGCCCGACTTTGAGTATGACCCCGAAGACAGACTCTCGACCGTCTTTTTGAGGAATGGGCTTTCTGAGGAATCCATAGCGTTGGTGAGTCAACTCGTGTCCGATTCCGAGAATGCGTATGACAAGGCGATGATTATCCAATCCTATCTCAGTGGCAGTGAGTTTCTTTACACCCTGAGCATTCCCGACATGGGGTCTGGCTCCGTTATCGATTCCTTCATTAATAGAACCAAGCGGGGGCACTGCGAACTCTTTGCGACAGCCATGGCCCTGATGCTGCGGACGCAAGGGGTGCCTACCCGCGTGGTTCGAGGCTATCGCGGCGGCGAATGGCGAGAAGCGGATGCGACCTATACGATACGGGCCAACATGGCGCACCTCTGGGTCGAGGTGTGGTTTCCGGGGCAGGGATGGGTGATCTTTGATCCCTCTCCACGTTCCAATGATGCTTCCCGGACCACGTTGGAGATGGTGTCGCTATTTCTTTCGCGGGCGGCACTAAAAACAAAAATGTTTTGGTTTCAGGAAGTTCTTGGTTTCGACAGGGGGGCACAGATTAAGCGCTTGCGGGACTTTTCATTTGGGCTGGTGCGTGATATTGTCGGGGCGAAAAAAGAAGGAGCGGAATCCGGGGGCGGGCACCGCACCCCCGCGAGGGGGGGGAGTGGTTTCTTTTCGTTTCTCTTGATATTGGGGCTTCTCGGTATGGTTTTCTGGCGGCTTCTTCGACGCAGCAAAGGCGCATTAACGACGGAGTTTACATTGAACCGGGACCAGGTTCAGGTGATCAGGCTCTATCTGGCCTTGCGGAGAAGGCTGGAAAAACATGGCGTTGATTGCAAAGGGAAGACTGCGGAGGAGGTGCGCGATACGCTGACGGAGGGACGCTGGGGCGCGCCGGATGCGGCTATGGACGTGCTGGCTTGCTACAACACCGTACGATTTGGCGGCGTGCCGTTGCGCTCTGAGCAGTTGGTCCGCCTGAAGCGCGGCCTGAAGGAGCTTCGCCCGCACGAGGATTCCTGATTTACGAACAGGCAGATGGCCGTTGTGCAAATCTTACTTATTTTTGTTCAGGAGGAGTCTCACCTCATTGAGGCCCGAAAGCGCCACCGCGATATCGTCCTTGCCGTCTTGATTGAGATCGGCGGCGCAGAGGGCTCTGGGCTGACCCCCCTTGAAGGAATAGGAGGCTTGGCGGAACTCCAGAAAAGTCTTGTTCTTGCTCGAATCTGTTGTCAACGTGATTACCTTTCCCGAACGGAAACAGGCCGCGCCAATGTCGGGGAAACCATCTTGATTGAAATCGCCAATCGTAATATCGCTAATCTGGTGCTCTAATACCTCGCGATCCGATCCCAGGCGTATCTCCTGGGAAGCAGGATATAAAAAGTCGCTCGCACCGTAGAAAATCACGATAGAGTCGTCCGTGTCCTTGTGTGATACGACGAGGTCTTCCTGGCCGTCCTGATTAATATCCGCACTCTCCAGCCGGTGGGGGAGACGCCCCCGGCTCGCAAATCGCTGTACCTCGGCGAATCCGCCTTTGCCATCGCCACGGAGGATGGCAATCTCGTTGGTCGCCATCAGCGTAACGGCGACATCCAAATTCTTGTCATGATTTAAATCGACCAACACGAGTGAAAAAGGCCCGCCATGCACCGTGCTGATACGCGGGGGCTTGAGCAGCGTTTCTGGGTCGCCGTCCAAGCAAACCAAGGTGTCGCTTCCCCAGCCGACGGCCACAACATCACGAAGGCCATCGTTGTTGATGTCGCCGACCCGCAGCGATGTCAAACCCGGCTTGTGAAAAATCGGCATGCCGTCTCCGTCGATCTGGCGGTGATATTCCAAGCCGTCGCCCGGAACCGAAAAGTATACGGGCTTGAAAACATTGTCGTCCTGCAAATTAAGGAAGAGGCTGACATCGCGACGTCGCGTTGCGTGGAAACTTGCGACCAGGATGTCCGGCCACCGGTGGGCATCTATATTTGCGACGGCAATGGCGTAGGGGCCAAAGTCTGTCTTCAGGGAGGGGTGATGTTTTTTGTACTTAAGATCGCCTTGGGCGATTAGCAGGGAAAGTTCATCGTTGGCGGGGCGTTCTTCGCGCAGATCACTCAAGGTGCCCCGGTCGGCCGTAATGATTTCTGGCCAATCATCTCCGTTAATATCCACAACCACAATGGCGCAGGGATTTGGGCCAACAGGAAAGGCCCGGGGATGTGCCTTGAGATCAGCCCCGGCGCTGTCGCTCATCACCATGAGTACCGCAGCAAGGGTTGCCGCCGCGACAAGATAGTTTCGAGTCTTGAAGCCCTTCATCGTATGCTCCCCAATCGGGCGGCAAGACGAATTGCGGCAACCAGGCTCTGCTCGCGGGCGACACCCGTACCCGCGATATCGAACGCCGTGCCATGATCAACCGATGTGCGGATGATCGGAATTCCCAATGTTACATTGACCCCTTCATCCATTGCGATTAACTTGAGTGGTATGTGCCCTTGGTCGTGGTACATGGCAATCACCATCTGATAGCGCCCCTCGCGCATTTTTCGAAAAATCGAATCCGGTGGGACGGGACCCTCGCAGGGGATTCCCGCACCCCGGCAGGCTTCGATAGCGGGCGTGATTTCTTCAATCTCTTCCCGGCCGAAGGCACCACCTTCGCCCGCATGGGGATTGAGTCCCGCCACGGCAATTTGAGGCGAGGGAATATCCAGCGCCAGCAATGCATCGTAGCCTATACGGATCGAGTCCATGATGCGCTCTTTTTTTACGGCGGCCACAGCATCCGCAAGCGACAGGTGCCCCGTGATATGGACGATTCGCATTGAGTCGGTGAACAGGCACATTCGATATTCGGAGGTGCCTGTCAGTTCGGCCACCAGCTCTGTGTGGCCGATGTAATGATAGCCCGCTTTGTAGATGCATGCCTTGCTGATGGGGCACGTTACTAATCCGCGTAGTTTTCCGTCGATACTCGCTCGCGTTGCCGCCTCGATCCAAAGAATCGCGCTTCGCCCCGCTTCTGGATCTTCAATTCCAAATTGCACGGCAGGCGCGGCGTGGCCCCCATTGTAGACGGGAATGCCATCACGAAGTGAGAGGGCCGCGTCAACGGAATCTACGGCCACGAAGTTTGGAAATTCGGAAACAAGATGGCGCACGGTATCCAGCGCTGAGGCGCAACCGAATATGATTGGCGAACACCATGCCGATGGTTCATAATTGGCGAAGAGCTTTGCGATGATCTCGGGACCGATACCATTTACATCTCCCATGGTAAGCGCCAGCCGGGGAAGGGTCATTACTTTTTTCCAATCGGGTTTTGGTGTTGGGAGATGAAACTCGAACCCGCGCGGCGCACGGGAACACCCGACATCAGGGTGAGTGGCTATCATACGCAACAAAGTGTGATGGTCGCAATAGAAATGAGGCCGTCACGGGGGCCGTGCTTCTTCATGGCGCTATGTGCTGTATAACGCCCTGTTTCCACGGGTCAAAACAATTTTTCCTTGTTTCATTTTCGGTCCAATGCTATACTCAACTCTTCCTGCCAGCGAAGTTCGTTGCATCCTTTGGGAGAGGTGGTTTTTCGACGAACACTCAATCGCTGGTGCAAATTTGGCTAGGTTGTGATGGGGGAAGGTGTATTCAGTTGGAGAGGCGCGTCAGACCATGCACGCAGATAGTACTGTAAGTTCGAATGACGCGCTATCATACTCCTTTCGTGTGCAGGCGGCCATATCTGCCCAAGGATTCGATTGGGATCATGTTGACGGCGTTTTGGAGAAGGTGGAGGAGGAGTTGGGCGAGATACGCGCCGCCCTCGCTGATATGGATGAAGAGCATGCCCGTCGGGAGCTGGGCGACCTGCTTCTTATCACGGTGAACCTGGCCCGCTTTCTCGGGGCGGATCCCGGCACCGAGTTGCGGCGAGCGACCCAGCGATTTGAATTGCGCTTCTCGCGCATGAAAAAAGCACTCGTCGCCGACGGAAAATCAGTCGAAACTTGCTCGCTCAACGCGCTTGAGGGCTACTGGCAGGGTGTCAAACCCGAAGTAGACGAGCTACTTGAGAAAGGGCTTGACATGTGTCCCGATGATGGTGCAAACTCAGGGTCTGTTATT
>JAJRPE010000260.1 GCA_024280935.1 Candidatus Hydrogenedentota bacterium | reverse complement strand
GATAATAGCGATAATGGCCACAACAATCATCAACTCAATCAACGTAAAACCTTTGTTAGCTTTTTTCATGGCGTATCCTCCTCAGGATTGGTTCCATTTATTTCTCACTGTGAAGGCCCTCAAGGACCCTCACCTCACTTCGTTTCAACTGTTGCCTCCTATAAGGCAAGGGCCGTGCCAAGATTGCGCCAAGAGTCCTAACCGATTGAAAACACGCTGTTTACAAGTGAGCTATAAAATACTGACACCCTAAGATATGCTGTCCAGAAGAACAGCGCGGGGCATCTATCGACAAAAATTGTCACCCAGGGGGCTGAAGTGACCCAAGAAATGTGATGGAACCGATGCTGCATCGAAGGTACTTGGACGCACGCCTGGGCGCAGCACTGGGTCGTCCCTTGCGTCCCTTTGGTCCTTTAGATCCCTTTGCCTCAAATCGCGCCACGCGATCATGCCCTGTTGAACCAGCCGCCCGTGATTGGCAAAATGTTGCTACCGTTGCCGCTGAATCCGTTTAATCCAAGAAGGAAATACCGCCATGGCTCCCGTTTTAGCCTTGCTGATCATCGTGTTGCTGTCCGTCGTCGTAAATCGTATAGCCACCGTCGCCCTTACGCTCACGGGTCTTTCCCGTGAGATGGCCCGTTTCCAGGCCCGCTCCGCCTTTACTACCGCAGGCTACACCACGGCGGAATCCGAATCCATCGTCAATCACCCGGTTCGGCGGCGCATCGTCTTCACCCTTATGATGGTTGGCAACGCGGGATTCGTGGGTATCATCGCCACCACGGTTACGGCCACGACGGGGGAAGATGATCTCGCATTTTGGATCCGGCTTGCCTATCTCGCAACGGGCTTGAGTCTTCTACTCGCCTTTTCCATGAGCAAATGGGTCGATGACAAGTTGTTCATCTTAATCGGGTGGGCTCTCCGCCGGTGGACCCTGGACGAGGTTCACGATTACCGCCGTCTGCTCCAGTTGGGCGAGGGCTATAGCGTTACCCAGCTGCATATGGAACCGGAAAACTGGCCCATCGGAAAACGGCTCGATGAATTGCGCCTTTCCGATGTCGGCATCAACGTGCTCGCCATACATCGGGTGGGCGGTGAATTTGTGGGTTCACCGGTGGGCGCGACCTACATTCGCAATGGTGACCGCCTGACCACCTATGGTTCTAAGAAGGACATCGCCCGCTTTAACGATAGTCGTGATGCGGAAGATGGTGCCGTCGCCTATCAGGAACTGTTGGATGCCCGTGCGCCGGAAGTGGCTGCGGCCAAGGAAAAGCATATGGATGATGAACGGCGTCGCCTCATGCGGAAGCAAGAGCGGGAAAGAGAATAGGGAATTGAGAATAGGGAGTAGGGAGTAGGGAGTAGGGAGTAGGGAGTAGGGAGTAGGGAATAGGGTGAGCGTTCGCGGGTCACGGCAAGGATGCCACCCTCACACGAAGCCGGTCCCCGGCTAAGTTTGCGGGTGCGGGTTCATAGAAACTCTGGAAATCAACCGCCAAAAGCGGGTAGATAGATGATGAGGCCGCAGGAAATGGCCCAAAGCAGCACGGTGGCACCTAAGGGACGGTCTTTGATCAGGGTGCGGCTTGGATCACCGCCGCCCGCGCCGTGGTGGATAATGTGAAGGTAGCGAAAAAGGCCGTAAACGACGAGGGGCAACGTTACATAGAGTTTGTCCGTACCCAGACGCTCGATGACCTCCGGGGAACAGGTGTAGATGGTGTAGGTTATGAGCGTGCCGCTGACGACGATGAGAATAAGCTGATCGAGGTAGTGGACGGAATAGTGCTGCAAGACCTGCCGGTGTGATTGCGCGTTTTCTTCGAGCAACGTGAGTTCATGGCGGCGTTTGCTCAGCCCCAGGAAGATGGCGAGGAAAAAGGTGCAGACCACCAGCCAGTTGGAAAAAGGCACGTCCAGGGCGACGGCTCCGGCCACAGCGCGAATCACAAAGCCGAGAGCGATAACCATAACATCGACGATAGCGACATGCTTGAGTTTCAGGGTGTAGGACAGGGTGAGGACAATGTAGGCCAGCAGGGCAAAGAGGAATTGAAGCCGAATCACATAAGCCAACCCCAGCGCCAATGCAAATAGCGTCACCAGCATGACCCAGGCCACCGGCACGCTCAGGTCGCCGCTCGCCAGAGGACGGCGGCATTTCTTGGGGTGTTCGCGGTCGCTTTCAATATCGAGCAGGTCATTGAAGATATAGGTGGCGCTGGCGGCGAGGCAGAAGGCGACGAGGGCCTGCAAGCTGGTGAGAATCTGATCGGTATTGACCATTTCACCCGCGAACAACAGCGCGGCCAGGACCAGCATATTCTTGGTCCACTGGTAGGGCCGTATGGCGTGAAAGAACACGATGGGGAAAGGTGTGGGCGTTTTTTCGGCCATTACATGCTCATCTTCTTAAACTGCCACCGGGGAATGGCCTTGATGATCAGCATGATGTAGCGCCAGAAGAAAAGCACATAGGCTTCGTCCTGCCCTTTGCTCACCGCCTTGAAAATCGCACGGCCCGCTTGCTCGGGTGTTGCCACGAGCGGACCGGGTAGGGGGAGGCCATAGGTCATCTTCGTGTCCACAAAACCGGGCTGTATCGTCGTGACCGTCACGTTGGCCTTGAATAGCCGCACGCGCAGCCCTTCCAAATAACAGGTGAGGCCTGCTTTTGTCGCGCCGTAGATGTAGTTGCTCTGTTTGCCCCGCTCCCCGGCAACGGACGACAACACGCCCATGAAACCCGAGCCGCGCTCTTCAAAGACCGCCGCGAAACGCTCCAGGATGGAGATGGCGCCGGTGAGGTTTACGTCCACCATCGCTTGCACTTCGGTCACGTCGCGCTGAGCCTTTTCCTGCTCCGCCATATAGCCAAAGCCCAGAATGAGACCCGTGGGATTGGTGCCCAAGGCCGCTTCGCAGTCTGTCACAAATTTCGGGTGGGAAGCCGCATCGGCGCCGTCGAAGTGGAGGGCGTGGCAAGTCACGCCGTAGCGCACCCGAATGTCCGCCGCCAGAATTTTATTCTCTTCGTCATCCCGCGCGGCCAGGACCAAGGCGTAGCCGGCCTCGGCGTAGGCGTGGGCCGTGGCCCGCACGATGCCCGAGGTGGAACCCAGAATAACGACGCTGTAGTTGAATTCGTTGTTCATCCGACCAACCCCAATCGCCGCGCCATAGAGGATGACAATACTCCCTTGGGATCGAGGCGTTTTTGAATGGCTCTAAACTCGTCCAGCCGCGGGTACATGGCGGCAATGGTTTCGGGTGTGGCCACAGCGTCTTTCGCAAGGTAAAGCCGTCCGCCATGGTCGAGCAGAATTTTGTCTAACTCATGTAGAAAAAGTGTCAGGCCCGGGCGGTTGGGTACGTCCAGGGTCAGGGTGTACCCCTTCATGGGGTGGGACAGCAGCCCCGGATTCTGTTCGCCGAAGGTCTTCAAGACCGCCAGGAAGGAGGCGCGGCGCGATTTTGCGAGACGCTCCAATATGGTGACCAATCCTGCCTTGCTCTCGAAAGGGAGCGTGGCCTGGAATTGGGCGAAGCCACTTTTTCCATAGAGCCGGTTCCAATGATTGACCGCATCCAGGGGATAGAAATACTGGTCATAATCCACAATTTTTCCCGTACAGGTGCCGTGGGCGGCATAAAAAACGGTGTTGAAGGCCTGAATGCTCAGCGGATTGAGCACAAAGGACGGGCAATTGAAGGGCACCATCTTTGGGAGGCCGCCTTTTACCGCGAAGGGCGCTGCCGCGTGGGTGCCGGAAAGCTCTGCGGCGGGCGTGTGGTTGCCCTGCATCAGCACGGAACGGCCCAGGTTCTTGCCCTTAGCGAGGCAATCGACCCAGGCCACCGAATACTGATAATTCTCGTCCGTCGCCGCCATGGCCTCCAGGGCGCTGTCGAGATGGGTACATTGGGTATAGTCGGCGGTGATATAGGCGCTTTCCACCGCCATAAGGCGAATGCGGGCCGTCAGGATGATCCCCGTGAGCCCTACGCCGCCCGCCGTCGCCCAGAAGACATCCTCGTTTTCGTCGCGGGAGCAGGTGAGCACCTCGCCACTGGGGATGAGCAGGGTAAAGGACTCCACGAATTCGCAGAAGGTGCCGTCTACATGGTGATTCTTGCCATGCACGTCGTTGGCGATAGCGCCGCCCACGGTGACAAACTTGGTGCCCGGCGTAACGGGGACAAAATAGCCCCGAGGCAGAAAAACATCAATGATGTCGGCCAGACTGACCCCGGCTTCACATTCCAAGAGGCCTTCGTCCGGGTCAAAACCGAGCATCCGGTCGAGGCGCGTCGTATCGACGACGGCGCTGCCGCCATTCACGGCCGTATCGCCGTAGCTCCGCCCCAAGCCCCGCGCAATGAGCGAGTCACTGTGCTTGCACTGGATTAGCTCGGAAAGGGCGCGGCGCTTTTCCGGTCGAAACATGTCGCAGACTTCGGAATTCATACCGCCCCAGCCCGATAGTGTTTGTTGCATGATGGCCTCAGCCACGGCACACTTCTCCTCGTTTAACAGGGGGACAACAGGATGTCCAGATGGTGGATTCCCGCTGCGATTGCACACCGGAACGTGTCAAGTGTGCGAAAACCTGTCCGCAGGGGATAAAATAGTGCCGAAAGTATAACGAGGCGACCCAAATGGAAACAAGTGACTGCTTTACGGGAAATTCGGAGGTTGGAATCATCTCATCTGTTTTCTTTGCGTTTTCTGTGTTCTTTGAGGCTATTGTTTCGCTAGCCGTTGGCATCAAGTTTGTGGCCGTTCCTGGTACCCACTTTTTAGCCACAAGGAACGCAAAGAAGCACAAAGAGAATAAACAAAACGTCACCGGAGAATAGGGGGCAGATGATTGCCCTGCCCAATGTAAATGCCTACGAAAACAATTCCTTTGTGCTCTCTGCGCTCTTTTGTGGCTAAATAATTTGGCTGTGATCAGCGGTTACTCTACATTCGTTGTGGCTATTTTGTAATGAATCCAGAAAAGGGAATTGAGCTATGGAAATCAAAGCGTTGTGCGACCAGGTTCGTCAAACGGCCTATGACATTCACGTGTATCATGGGAATGGTCATCTCGAGAAGGTCTACGAAAATGCGTTGGCCCACCGGCTGCGAAAAATGGGCTTGACCGTCGAGCAACAACAGCCTATCCAGGTTTTCGACGAAGATGGGACGTTGATCGGCGACTACGTTGCCGATCTATTGGTGGAAGAGGAACTCATTGTGGAACTGAAGGCGGTCAAGTCGATTATTCCAGAACACATCGCCCAAATCCTTGGCTATCTCGCGTCATCGCGTAAGGAACACGGCCTTCTCATAAATTTTGGATCGTATAAGTTTCAAATCAAGAAGTACATATGGGATTCAGAGCGTGGTAAAGGAGGATTCTCAGGCGGTGGAATCATCTCATCAATCTTCTTTGCGTTTTCTGTGTTCTTTGAGGCTATGTTTCGTTAGCAGTCTGACATCAAGTTTGTGATCGTTTCTGAGCCACAAAGAACGCAAAAAGCACAGAGAAAATAAAAAAACATTTATCGAAAAGAAGGAGGCCAGGTTTTCCTTGTCCGCCCTTCGGCCCAACGGAAATTGCCACCCATGCCATCGAAACCCAACGAAAAACTGATCAACACAGTTTGTGACGCCTTGGACGCCCTTTTTCCAAGGCCGTGGCATGAACCCGTATTGCTTGCCGTGTCCGGCGGAGCGGACTCCATGGCGTTGCTCCATTTGCTTCATCGGGGGGGCTGTCCGGTGGCCGTGGCCCACTTTGACCACCAGACCCGTGATGGTGCCAGTGGGGCCGAGGGCAGATTTGTGGCGGAGGTGGCGGAGTCCATGGGTGTGCCCACGCACCGTGGCGGCGGGGACATTGCCGCCCTGGCCGAGGCAAGCACCGAGAGTTTTGAAATGGCGGCCCGCCGCGCCCGCTATGCTTTTCTGGTGGAGACGGCCAACGCCCATGGCTACGCAGCTATTGCCACCGGACACCACGCCGATGACCAGGCCGAGACGGTCCTCATGCGCTTGCTCCGTGGGACCAGTCCCACCGGCTTGGCGGGCATCCCGGGGCGGCGTAGCGAAGGCGGTATCCCCCTTCTCCGTCCGCTGCTGGGAATTGCCCGTGCGAATTTGGTGGCGTGGCTCTGCGGGGAGGGGCTTTCCTGGCGGGAAGACCAAAGCAACGAAGATAGCGATATCCTGCGCAATAGAATTCGCCACGAGCTGCTGCCCGCCCTGCGCCGTGACTACAACCCCCGCATTGATGAGGCCCTGAACAGGTTGGCTCGAATTCAACGCAGGGAGGATAGCCTGCTGGCGCGTCTGACTGCCGAAGCGCACGTACGGTGCCTGGACAGCACAGGGCGCATTGATCGCCAGGCTTTTATCGTCCTTGACGAGGCCTTGCAGCATCGCGTGATGACCGACATCATTCAGGGCGGCGGTGGCGACGCGACCTATGACACGGTGTGCCGTGGGGTCGATTTGCTGGCCCACGGAGAGGCAGGAAAACAAATTGATGCGGGCAATGGCATCGCCCTCTTCTGCGGCGATGGATATGGGGTGATTGCCCCACTGCGTGCTGAGGGCGTGGAGAAAAAGCTTCCCCTGCCCGGCGAGGCTACGCTGGGCGGGTTTCACTTTCGGTGCAAACATCTTGCACAGTGCCCCGAGGGTCTCATCGCGAATCACTGCAATCCAGGGTACCAGCTTGTTGATGGGGCGACCTTGGGCGACAGTCTTTGCGTGCGTACCCGACGCGCGGGCGACCGGTTTCAGCCCATGGGCATGAAGGGCACGAAAAAACTGAAAGACTACTTTAATGACCTCGGCCTGACCCGTGCCGAGCGCGACCGGCAACTCTTGGTTACGAGCGGCGATGAAATTATCTGGGTGGTGGGCCACAACATCAGTGGCGTGGTCGCTGTGACCGGGGATACAACGACACTGGTGGAAATTGAAATTGTAAGACCACTTTAAGGGTGCCACGGACACTTGGTGATTGAAAGGGCGGCTACGAAAATCAGTCGTGCCGCGCGATCCCCAAAAGGCGAGTATCAACGAGTCCTGACGGGTTCGTGCGCTGGCGCTTGGGGAGTATCACGGCGCTGTTGCTCCACGCGCACGAACCCTCGTGCCTCGGGATCGCGCGGCACGTCCGGCAGGATTGATGTGTGCCCAACGCCGACATAGCCTGTACAATGCTCCAAGTTGCAGCCGTTTAGTTCAACGCATACCAAAAACGGATCAGGAACAATGGAACTTCACCTCAGCACGACACCGATGATCAACGCGACCGACCTCCAGCAACGTATTGCGACGCTGGCGGAGGAGGTGAACACGCATTATGGAGATGAAAAGCTCCTCCTGCTCGTGGTGCTCAAGGGTTCCGTGCCCTTCAGCGTGGACCTGATGCGCCATCTCAGCGGGCCGCTGGAGGTGGACTACATCCGGGCCAAGAGCTACGACGGCACGGAGAGCACGGGCAAGGTCCATTTCACCCACCTGCCGGAGGATGCGCTGCGCGACCGACATGTGTTGATCGTGGAGGACATCCTCGACACAGGCAACACGGCGGTGGCGATTTTGGATTTCGTGCGGGGCCAGCACCCCGCGTCGGCCAGGTTCATCACGCTGTTGGACAAGCCCTCGCGCCGAACGCAAGCGGT
>JAJRPE010000259.1 GCA_024280935.1 Candidatus Hydrogenedentota bacterium | reverse complement strand
CTCAACGCGAGTGGCGAAGGCATCCCCATGCTGTTGGATGACCCCTTTGCGAATTATGACGATGCGCGGCTTGCGACAAGCCTGGAACTTATTTCCGGCCTTGCAGCGGGGACGCAAATCATTCTTTTCACCTGTCGGGAAGATGTGGTGGTGGCTGCGGAACAACAGGGAGCATCCATTATTCGCCTATGATAACAGGGGGAATATTACCTGTGTTTTGTGTTTGTTTGTATCTGTTATCGTTGTTATTGTCGGGTGATAGTGGCGCTTTTTGATGATCCTTGTTGTCCGCACTTGCTATCGATTTACTACCCGCGAACTTGCCGAAAGCGCCGCGCTATGGTAGAATTGGGATGGTCAGCGCCACTTGTGGCGTTTCTCCTTCCGCGGAGGTCTGGTGCGATTATCGTGTCAGGCCTCTTTTTATTTTTACTTCGTTTTCTGATGAAAAGCCATGGCTATTTTGGCACCACGACGGGCAGGAGTGCGGACTTTCCAGTCCGCAGCAAAAGCACCGTGGTGGCCAGCAAGAACACCCCGCATTCTTCCGCACCAGAAATCGTCAGGCCTGCTTTGTGCCCGGTCGTAGACGCGCCGTGGCGGGTAGGAAAAACCGCCCGCCTACTTCCCGATGCAAAAGGCCCCGAATATCTTCTCCAGGACATCGTCCGGCGTGGTTTCCCCCGTGATTTCTCCCAGAGCCTGCAAGGCCTCCTGAAGCTCCACAGCAAGAAACTCGGGCGACAGCGTCATATCCACTAAGAAACGCTCCAGACACACGGACGCGCGCCGGAGACTGTCTTTCTGATACAACCGGTTGATGAGCGCCTCGTCGGCGGCAACATTCACCCCGCCCAGCAGAAGACTTCCCAGCCGATTTTCCAATTCCTCAAGCCCTGCGCCCGTGAGCGCAGACAATGCGAGGGTATCCGTGGCATCCAAAGCCCACGCGGGCGGTGCCGACGCAGCCACCAAATCTGACTTATTACGTATAACTACGATAGGGATCTCCAGTGACTGGAACTCCCGAAAGATCGCCTCGTCCTCGGGGTTGGGCGGTGCCGCGCCATCGATCACAAGGAGGGCCAACTGGGCAGTCTGCAAGGTTTCCCGTGCCATCCGCACGCCAATTTGCTCAACCTCGTCGTCCGTCTGCCGCATCCCGGCGGTATCGACCAGTTTTACAGGAACGCCCGCCAAGGTGATATATTCTTCAATGCGGTCGCGCGTGGTACCCGGCTGCGCGGACACAATAGCCCGCGCATCCCGCAGAAGCAGGTTAAACAGGCTGGACTTGCCCACGTTGGGGCATCCCGCGATAACCAGGGTTGCACCCTCGCGAAGCAGACATCCGGCATCGCTCTTCTTGAGCATGGCGAACATGGTGTCACGAGCGGCCCGCGCCTCCGCCAGCAGGGGTGTCTCGATAAGGTCGGGCAGGTCATCTTCCGGGAAATCTATGGCCGCTTCCACCCGCGCCAGAAGCGCAAGAACGGTCTCCCCCATCGTCTGCAACTGCCTGGACAGGGTGCCGCTCGCGGCGGCATTGGCGGCCTGGAGATTGGCACGGGTGCGGGCCTGAATCTGGTCGATGACCGCTTCCGCCTGAATCAAGTCGATGCGGCCATTAAGGAAGGCCCGCAACGTAAACTCGCCGGGCGTGGCCAACCGTGCGCCTGCGCCCAACGTCTCCTCAAGAATAGCATTGAGAGGCCCCGCCCCGCCGTGGCCATTGATCTCCACCACATCGTCACGGGTGTAGCTGTGGGGACCACGCATAACCACGCAAAGCACTTCGTCCACAAGGGCACCCGCAGACGTGACGATGTGCCCATGAAAAACTTGCTGGCCCCGTGTCGCCAACAGCTTCCCCCGCGAGGATCTAAAGATCCCTTCCGCGATGGCGATCGCTTCCGGCCCGCTTAAACGAACAATCCCCACGCCCCCTTCGCCGGGGGGCGTGGAGATGGCAACAATAGTGTCGTCGGGATTAGTCACCAAAGGTGCCTACATCGGCATCCTGGTCCCGGTCAGCATTGCGGTTTTGACCCTCACGCTGCCCCTGCGAACGCCCTCGGCCACCACGTCGGCGACCACCACGCCCACCTCGGCTGCTCCGACCGCGCTCGGGATTCGTGGCATCCTTGGGGCTGATGACCACGCTTCGGTAAAGGGATTCGCCCAAACTGAAGGTCCGAATATCTTCGTCCCCTTCCAGGGTCAGGTGAATGATGCGCCGCTCCTGGGGACTCAAGGGCTTGAGGCGCATGTTCCGCTTTGTTTCCTTCGCGCGCTCCGCCATGGACTTGGCCATTTCCTGGAGAGACTCGCGGCGGCGATTAACATAGCCTTCCACGTCGACAACAAGGCGCTCTGTATTTTCGTTCGTGTCGCCCCGTGAGATCATGCGGTTGATAAGGTATTGCATGGAACTGAGGTTGCGCCCTTTTCTCCCTATGAGAATGGCACTATCCTCAGAACTCACATTGAGACGTGCGCTGCCGTCTTCCGACCGCGTAAACTCCGCCTTCGCCTCAATGCCCATCTTGGTGATGATTTCTTCGAGGAGAGTCGCTGCTTCCGCACCCTGAGCATCGGTTATCGGTTCGATAATATCTTCTGTGATGCCTTCGGTCCGCTTGTTTCGGCCCGTGTTGGGTGGAGTCTCATTTTCACCCCGGGGCGTGTGATCATTTTCCTGCTTCTGGGGTCGTTCGCCACGATTGCGGCCGCGCTCGCGACTTCTGTCCCGGTCATTGCGATTACGCTGACCCGTGCTCTCATTGTCACTACGACGGGACGGGGTCTCCTTCGATGTCTCGTCACGCGCTTCACGGGGCTTTCTATCCCGATTACCACGCCCGTTGCGGGACTTTTCATCCCGATTCCCCCGTTCATTCCGAGGCTTCTCGTCGCGGTTTCCCCGCTCAGCACGAGGCTTCTCATCGCGATTGCGCCCACGGCCTTCACGGTTGTTGCTGCGCTCCGGGCGTCCGCCACGCGTTTCCCTGTTTTGATTTCGGTTCCCCCGCCCACGGTTACTGCCACGGGATCGCCCTTCCTGGGCTTCGTCTCGCTGGGGGTCGTCGGGCATATTCTCGACAACAAGACGAACCTTGACCGGCCGTGCGCCAAAGCCAAAGAGTCCCTTGCTGCCTTCGTCGACGATCTCGATCTTATCGACTTCATACATTTCCACGCCGAGCTCTTTCAGCGCGTTCTGAATCGCCTCCTCGCGCGTCTTCGCGCTTGCCTCCACCTGTTTCATAGCTAATGTTCTCCTGGCGGGTTTTTTACCCGCGTTGCGTTGGCGGTGCCGCTGTTCCGCAATCTCTAAGGTTAATGGTCCTGCGTCTTACCCGCACGCTTCTTCCCCTTCTTTTTCTCCCGGCGTTGTTCTTTCGCCGTTTCGCGTTTGCGTGCCTGGGCCGCCGCATAGAAGTGCTTGGGCTTGGATTTTTTCCCCGACTTCCCTGATTTCCCTGACTTGGGAGACTTCCCCGGTGTCCCCGCTTTGGGAGCAACTTCATCATCACCGACGTGAATAAAGTGATTCTGTACTATGCCCAGCACCGTGCTGGTCAGAATATAGAGATTCAGGCCCGAGGCCATGTTGTAACAGATAACGCTGAACATGACCGGCATGAACGTCATTATCATCTTCTGCTGCGGATTCTGCACCGGACCCGATGTGGGCATGAGCTTGGTGCTGGCCACCATGGCCAGGCCCATTAGAATAGGCAGTAAATTCAGGGTATTAATACCATTTTCCATAAAGGGAATCGGTATTGCGAAGGGCAGGGTATAAAGGGCATCCGGTTCGGCCAGATCCGTAATCCAGCCAATGAAGGGCGCGCCCCGAAACTCAAAGGCCGTGGCGTATACGCGGTACATCGCGAAAAAAACGGGCATCTGAAGAATCATGGGCATGCAGCCGCCGAGGGGATTCACACCCCGCTCCTTGTAGAGCGCCATCATCCGCTTTTGCTGTTCCTGCTGGTCGTCGCCAACCTCCTTCTTGATCCGCTCCATCTCCGGCCCAAGCTTCTGCATCTTCTTCATGTTCTTCGTGCCCTTGAGCGTCAAGGGGAACATCGCGGTCCGCACAACAATGGTCAGAAAGATGATGGCAAAGCCGTAGTTGGCCCAGATGGATCCATGGAAAAAATTCAGCAGCCAGAGCAGGATCTTGGCGAAGGTATCCATGAAACCAAACATGGTAAAGAACTGGAGCACGGACTTGAGTCCCGGCCAGGCTGCCGCCAGACTCGAACCCTGGGCCGGCCCCAGATAAACCTGAAATTCGCGGGTATCCGTGGCACCGGGAGCAATTTCCACGCGAGGCACATCAAGGGCCACCTGAAAATTGTCGGGATCGCCATCGGCCCAGCCCTTGGCACCTTCATACTCGGCCTTCATGGCGACCACAAAGTAGGCGCTCTTAACGGCTACCCAATCGGGAGCCTGCATTATCTTGGCGTAGTCACCGCTCTCCGTCGGCCCCAGCTTGGACGTGGCAAAGTGGCTGTTGGCCCCCTCTTCGCGCCACACCAGCTCCTGCTTCGCCATTCGGTTGTCAGCATCCCCCGAATCCACGTTGGGTGCCCAAAAAAGCGAATAGCTCGCCTCGGTATCCAAGCCAAGACGTTGGGATTCTGAACCGGTGTTGGTGAAGGCCACCGTGACGTGCAGCACACTGGGGTGGTCGGGGGAGAGAGCAAAAGTCTTCGTAAGGGTCGCGTTAAAGGGCTCGGGAAGACTTATGGAAAACTGCAGGGAAGCCCCATCCTGCGAGGGCACCCGGGTCCAGCGCAGTCCGTTAAGCAAGTCGCCCAGATATT
The DNA here is from genome assembly GCA_024280935.1 of Candidatus Hydrogenedentota bacterium. Taxonomy (GTDB): domain Bacteria; phylum Hydrogenedentota; class Hydrogenedentia; order Hydrogenedentales; family JAEUWI01; genus JAEUWI01. Next base: position 10,805 of record JAJRPE010000259.1, on the reverse strand, counting down.
TTTCCTGGAAGCGCAAACTCATCGGGTAGGCAACTTCGTCCTCCCGTTTTTCGGGGTCCTGGGGTACGAAGGACTGGGGCGTGCCGTGCTCCACCAGCACCGTGCTTTGCTTGAGGCGTGCGCCGACATCCGTAAACACCAGTTCGAGATGATCGTTGGCGAGGGTGTATTCCGTAGCGGGCGCGGTTTCCGGGTCATAAAGGAGCGCAGCAATACCCGCTTCGACCATCGAGGCATCAACGGCGGGAGCCACAGGCGCGTCGGCGGCCCGCATGGCTTCCACCTGCTTCTCGAAGGCCGACACCGTCCCGGTCTCAGCAGCTTCGGTGATCTCTTCGAGGGTAACCGTCTCGGCTGGCACGGGCGACGGCGTAGGCGGCTGCGGAAGGGGAACGAAGTAAAAATACACCAGGACGAGGGCCGTCATCAGCAGAATCGCGATGGTGTGGTTTCGCTGCATTTGTTTGTCGCGTTGGTTATCACCCAGCAACGTAGCATTCTCCGGACCATAACAGCACGCGATAGTTTCGCGAACTCAGGTCTATGTTGTGTCGGATGATCCTGGCTCTTCAGGCGCGGAACCGGGTACGGGGTCAACACCGCCGGGGGTCAGCGGATTGCACCGGACGATTCGCCAACAAGCGTAGCACAGACCGCGTAACACGCCGTGAATTTGCAGCGCCTCAATCGCGTAACGGGAACAGGAGGGATAAAATCGGCAATTCTGGCCGAGCAACGGGGACAGCCAACGCTGGTAGACGCGAATACAGGCTATCATAATCCTAGCCATCCAACACGCCACCCCGTTGAAGCAAACGCTTCATCGCACGGACGCACTCGGCATAGCTCAAAGCGGCTGCTGCTGGTCGCGCCACAATAACGAAGTGGCACGGCGCGGTCATCAGAGGGCGGTGGGTACGAAAAAACTCGCGAAGATAGCGCTTAACGCGATTCCGCGTGACCGCCTTGCCGACCTTGCGCGACACCGCCAGGCCCATTTTACTCCCTTGTTGTTCCTGTGTGACCAGGTAACAGACAAAATAGCGATCAACCACCTTGCGGCTATTGGAAAATACCGCCGCATATTCAGATTTCTTCCGGATTCGGTCCGCAGGGGGAAAAGTGTAGGGGCCACGACGCGATGTTTCTGAAAACTGGTCAGCGTGGGGCATTGCGGAGGCATCCAGAGTAGGGCTGTTCGCCTGGTCTGCCGGGTCCTGCATTACAGGATCATCACATTCAATTTATACCGTAAGGCTCTTACGACCCCTGCGGCGACGATTATTAATCACACGACGACCGCCTTTGGTGGCCATTCGTGCACGAAATCCATGGGTTCGCTTCCGTTTGATGTTGGAAGGCTGATACGTGCGCTTCACGCTACTCTCCTCTTAGAAAATCTCTGCAACAAAAAATAATTCGCGGGAATCTTACGGGGTGATCAACGAAATACACCCCGTCCCAGCGATGAAAAGTGGGGTCGAACCCGTAACTATACGAAATTACCCGCTTTTAAGTCAAATTGGACACGGCCCCGAACATGTGTGTGCAGATCGCCGTCCAAGGCTTTCGGAGAAGCTCCCCGGAAAGCGACGAGAACTTCATCCAGCGTGGTGCCGTGAATCCCGTGGCGCGCCGGGAAAAATTGGCCGATATCACACAAGGCCCCGCCTCAATCCAGTCAATCACCGGTGACCCAATCACGCATGCCCACAAGCGCAGGTCGGACAAATAGAACAAGCATCACCAGCCCAGCCAAGGCAAAAGGCAGACCGAAAAGCCCCTTGAGGTACGCCATATTGAAGGCCTTTGAAAGAATAGCCTCGCGGGGCGCGTCGGGGTTCACAAAACAGCGCGCCGACTCACCCTCGACGAAACGCTCGGATTCGCTGAAACCCAGATGGGTGTAATCCGAGGCGAAGTCATAGTCGTTCGACGTGTACTCGGTCCCTTCCCACGTATACGTATATTCCATGACAAACCCACTATGGACGATGACACAGTCGGTCGCGGGCCACGAACTCGCACCCATCCAGCTTAAAAGGGGGTCTGCCGCATAGATCAAGACGATGAGCGATCCAGCAAGCAAAAAAGAACCCCCGAGGAACAAGCCGCTCCCGCACCCTGTACAGGAGCCGCCGGTCTCTCTTGGCTCGGTAATGGACTTGCCCGGTACTACAGGTTTCGAATGGTCCACCGCAGGTGATTCCAGCAAGCTCTCCATCTTCTTGCGGGCTTCTTCAAGGAATTCCCCGCACGGCTGTTCATCGTCTTGACCCATGCGGCGCTCTCCCTGCGTCTGGCACGCGCTCCAGCCAATCTCGGGCGCAGCCGTTGCATATGATTCCACAGTAGTCTAAGCTAAGATGAGCTTCGCCCACAACCCAAAAACCGCCATCCCCGCGAACGCGGAGAACCAGTGGTGACTTAATGCAAACCTGCTGTGGGAAATCGGCGAGATTCTTTATTTATCTTCCTTCGCGCTCTTCGTGTCTTCGTAGTGAAATGTTTCTTTTCTTTGCGCCTTTGCGCCTTTGCGTGCGATCTTTTTTGTTGGGCACGCAAAGACACGAAGACGCAAAGGGCGGGTTTTGACCATAAGACAGCCATGTCAAACAAGAAACAGGCGAAGGAAATGATTTCGATGGGAAAAACGCTCAAACGAGTCGGGTTCTTCGTTGTCCTGCCCGTGGCGCTCTTCTTCGGATCGGCCCTGCTCTGGGCCTGCTACGAAGCATGGGTGGGCGCGGGCGAAATCATTGCCCGGAGGACCGCCTCCACAGCAGGGCTTCCCATTCCCCCAGTAGAAATGGAGGCGGGCACATCGGCCTTCCACATGGACGCCCGGGTCGAAATCTGGGGCGCGCTCACCATCACCGAAACACTCTCTATGCCGAAATTGGCGGAAAAACTGCCGGGCGGAGGCGGCTACACCCGCGTCATATCCAAACGTCCCTTTGAGGGCACGGCAGAGATGATGGCCGCTCCGTCACACGAATTCAGTCTGGACATTATCAGCGCGACCTGCGATGGTGAAGTCGTGCCCCACCATTTGCATGACGAGGAGAATTTCGTCCGTATTTGTGTTGATCCGCCGGAAGGCACCGATCCCAAAGCGCCCCACGTGTATACGCTCCAATACCAAAGCACACGGGGCTTGTATTTTCAGTTCTGGACCCGCTTCAACAAAGTAGCCTTCACCCCCTTGGAAAACTTCTACGGCATTCCCATCGAAGACGTTTCCGTACGCATAACATTTCCAGAGAATGTGTACGTTGCGCCCAAGCGGATCCATGGCTGGACCGGTCGCAACCCCTATCCCAGTGAGAGAGCACCCGATTTCTGGGGCGGAAATACGAAGCAATACGAAGCAATACGCGACGCACCCAACGTCATCTCGTTGCGCAGCACCGCTCCCTTTTACGATTCGGAAAACTTCACGGTCTGGGCGTACTTCCCCCGGGGCAGCGTGACCCGGCCCCTGAACAGCGCCGTCTTATGGGACTTTGGCTATGGATTCATCGTTTTCGGCAGCCTCGTGTTCTTCATCGGTGCCATGATTTATTGCGTGATACGCTATGGCTCGGAGGCACCGGAACCTTCGGTAGATTCAGCGACAGATGCAGGGGCCGATATCACCGAAACAGACGGTGACTCAGCAACATCTAAAGGCACGGAAATCGTTCAGGATGTGGTGCAACCCGTTGAGAGCAAAGCAACCGCATCCAAGCCCCCTTCGCACCGCAAGGTCATGCTCCTTCGCACACTTGCGCTTTGCGTTATGGCCGTCGGGGGACTCGCCGTCTATGGGCTGTTGGTTATTCCCCTCCTGGATTGGAACGCGGCGAAGTCGTGGGTTGAGACCCCCTGCCGGATTGCCAAACTTGGTACCGAATTGCGCTATGACTACACATGGGAAGAAAGAGCCTATTCTTCCGACCAATATGACACGGGGCCTTTTGGTATGAGTCTTAGCTGGAACTTTGAGCGAATTAAAAAGGAAAGCCCCTTTGGCTCGGAGACCGTGTGCTACGTAAATCCGAACAACCCATCCCAGGCCGTCATGTCCCACCAGCTACAAGGAGCGGGATACTTCATGGGATTCTCCATGGGCGCGTTTATATTTTTTGTGGGGTTGGTCCTATTGCTATCGAGTGCATCGACGAATTCTGATGGTTGATGCTAACCTTGAATCTGGACGTAAACGTTGAACTAAACGGCTTCGCCGTAAATCTATGTTGCCGTTGCGCAAACATCAATCCAGTCGGACGTGCCGCACGATCCTGAGGGACGAAGGTTCGTGCGCTTGGAGCAACAGTACCGTGATATTCCCCAAGCCCCCTGCGCACGATCGCCAAAAAGCGAGTGTAAGCGTTCACAGCAAAGGGGGTTGGCATTCCTGCCTGACATAACGCGCAGGTTGGGTGTCGAAAACGCACGTCGTGTTCGTGGTGACACATTGATTGTCCAAGACGGCGCATCGTGTATTGTCGCTCGAACGCAACGAGGATACACGTGCCCGTGGCGGGCTTCATGTCCGACGTGCCCCTTGTGTCAGGCAGGAATGCCTACCCCCCTTTGCCTCAAAACTTGGAGCAGGTGGTGAACGCTTGCAAAGACGAATGATAAAAAAGCCCGCGAAGCGATCGGTGAATATGACGAACAGTCATTATTTCCCTTCCAACTGTGGAGCGGTGTTCAATCTCCATCCCCATCATCGGTAAATACATGTGTGTCGCCCACCTCAATCCTCTCCTTCGGCGGCTCATCCCCCGTGAATGTATACGAATCCCCTACCTTGACTTTCCATTTCGGCCCGCTGTAAAAAAGTGCCGCGCCGGCCAGGACGAAGAGGCCCAGGGCAATTCCAAAATTCTTTGCAACGGTTCCCAGGCTATTGAAGTGGCGCTTAAATTTTAGTACGCGCACCGGTTCCCAGTCGAGATTTGTCGTGCGGCCCTTAAAGTCATTGGGCTTGAAGACCGTGTCCTCTGCCCGCTGTGTTTCACCGACCACATCCATTTTCACCGTGGGCAATCCGAGTGGATCCCCCGCCAGCGCCCGCTTCTTCGCCTCGGGCCAAAGCAACGCCGCCTGCTTCGTATCAAACGCGACAAAAAGCCGGACAGGTCCCGCGTCAAGAGTCTCGCCTTTTTCGGTGCTAACCTTCCACGCTTCCCAAAGCGATTCACTGACCACGGGTGCCGTGATGTAAAGTAATTCGCTCTTGTCGAATTTCAGCGCGATTTCTGCCTCTGAAAGCACGACGTAACCGCCCGTGACACGAAGATACGCTCGTTCAGGAAACCCATCCTTTTCGGCCGACTCGACGGACAAGGTCGTTGGCCTATTTTCAATCCTCCCAGAAAAAAGCAACACAACCGCAACGACCAAATAACTAAATCCAAAAAAAATGCTCCCAAGGGCAACCGGCAATCGTAAACATCCCATGGCACACTCCTGTCCATCACAACCGTACATAGTACGCGTGGTCCTGGCAACATGGGGAGCTTACGTGATCGTTCCCGACACCATCAAGAACCCGAAAGTAGCCATTCAGATTACAGAATCAACATAACGTCGCCATAGGAGTAGAAGCGGAATTTCTCGCGGATGGCGTGTTGGTAGGCTTCCATGATGAGGTCCCGCCCGGCGAAGGCGAAAACAAGGGCCAAGAGGCTCGATTTGGGCAGGTGAAAGTTGGTCTGCAACACGTCCACGCCGCCATAGGTGTAGGGCGGGTAAATATACTTGTCTGTGCGCCCTTCGCCGGGGCAAAAGGCCCCGTCGCGGTATTGGGTCTCCAGGGCGCGGGTCGCCGTCGTGCCCACGGCAACAATTCGGCCCCCCTGAGCGCGGGTCGCGTTGAGGGTGCCCGCCGCTGCCTCGGAGACGAAAAAGTCCTCGGGGTCCACGTAGTGCTCTTCGAGGGTATCGGCGCTGATGGGCTTAAAGGTGCCATAGCCAACGTGCAACGTAATCGTCGTGCGATTTACCCCCTTCGCATCCAGCGCGTCGAAAACCTCCGGCGTAAAATGAAGTCCCGCCGTCGGGGCGGCCACGGCACCGTGATGGGCCGCATAAACCGTCTGGTAACGACGCAGATCGCTGTCCACCTGGGTGTCCCGATGGATGTAGGGCGGCAGGGGCAATTCGCCAATCGTCTCCAGCGTCTGAATAACATCCGGTGTGTCAAAGGAAACAAGGCGACGGCCCTCGGGCAACACGTCGCCCACGGTGGCCACCACCCCGCCCGCCAGATGGACAGGACAACCCGGCTTCACCTTGGCGGAGGGCCGTACCAGGGCGGTCCATTCTCCGGGCCGCTCCTCATGGAGAAGAAAAATCTCCACCTTGCCGCCCGTGACTTTTTTGCCATGTAGCCGCGCGCGGATGACCCGCGTATCGTTGAGGGCCAGGCAATCGCCCGCGTTGAGGTAATTCGGCTGGTTGGCGAAAACATCTTCCGTGATCGTGCCGTCGGCCCGATTCACCACGAGCATACGCGACTGATCACGATGGGGACAAGGTTCCTGGGCGATGAGGGATTCGGGCAATTCGTAATGGAGATCGTCGACGTGCATGGATGATAGATGCCTGGTAAAAACAGAGGCGGGATGCCTATGCTACGTAAGAACCTTGGGGTGGAGGCCTTCAGCGGCCCGGATCGGGATCATAACATGGCGAAGCCAATGGCATAAATGGAGTAAGCGTTCACCGCCTGCTCCAGGTTCTAAGGCAAAGGGGGTTGGGCATTCCTGCCCGACATAACGCGCACGGCGGGTGTCGAAAACGCAGGTCGTGTTCGTGGTGACACATTGATTGTCAAGGATGGCGCATCGTGTTTTGTCGCCCGAACGCAACGGGGCTACACGTGCCCGTGCTGGGCTTCATGCCCGACGTACACCTTGTGTCGGGCAGGAATGCCCAACCCCCTTTACTATGAACGCTTACTCTTATTCTACGACACTCAGCACACCATCTGTACTGAGTTCGAGGGGCGCACCCCCGTTGGGATTCAAGAGCGCTACCGTCTGGACGTTTCGAGGCGACAAACTTGTGGTCAGGGTCAGGCGCTCCCCATCGTAATCGGACACGTGAACATTCAGGATCTTCGCCGTTAGCCGCACAGGCAACTTCTCAATCACCGCGGATTCCCCCTTGACGAGGGCGATCTCGGTCCGCACGCCCGCCTCGTCTACCGTGGTCACAAAGTTGTGCGGGCGCTTCCTTCCCCGGCCATCGTAGAAATGCACTTGGTGGAGGTCATGACTTCCCGGCCAGCCGTAGATTCCCGAGACCTTGGTCACAATGCGCTCTTTACCGCGTACAATGCCGGGGTGAATCGATTCGAAGGTGATGGGGTACATCTCCGACACTATCGTCGGCTCGGTCACGGTGTTCCCTTCACCGTGCCAGAAATAGAGCGCCCCGTGGTCCAGCTTGCGCAGGATGTCGTCGTAGACATCTTGAAAGGAGCGGATGGCCGTGGGTGCCCCCAGGGGTGTGACGGTGCTGCCGAGATGAAGTTGCGAGATGGGTTGCTGGTCGCCGCCGCTCGTTTCGCAACTGGAGATCACAGGCAACCGGGTAAAGGAAAAAGGACCGGGCTTGCCATTCGTAATCAGATAGCCGCCCGCATCCGTGTATTTCTGCGCGACGGCCTTGAGCACGGGCATAGCCACGTGGGGCACAAGGGCCTTTTTTGCCGTGATCAACTTCGTCTCGGGATCGATGCTAACCGAGACACCGTCCCAATGATCGTAGGTGAAACTTCCAGGGCGGACGTATCCCGAAATATAGCCATCGGCCCAGACGGAGGTGGCCCCGAGGTCGTCGATCATATAGTCGGCGGCTTCCAGCATGCGCGTGCCGTAGCTGTTTTCCAAGGTCGGATAGTAAATCCACCAGCGCCACCCGTCTTGAACAAGTTCAGGCGAGAAATATTTATTGTAGTAGTCGATGGAGTTGCCGCCGTAACACAAGGTGTTGCCCGCCGAATCAATCGCCAGTGAATCGGGGAACAAAACCTTTGGCTCATCGGTGGCAAAGAGACTATGGGCCACATGGAAGGTGGTCTCCAAATCCGGGTAGGCCGTGCGGGTGTCGGCGATCCACGTCCGAATTTTGTCACAAAGCTCCGGGTAGTCGGTAAACTCCCAGCCTTCCAGCGAAATAGTCGGATTGCGCAAGACCCGCGTGATCGAGGCCCAACTGTAAAAGGCAAGCCCCCGGTTCTTTACGTAATCCGATGAGGGTGCTTCCCACGACGTGGTAAAAGCGAAGCCGCCGGGGACGTGTCCGTTTATCCCTTCATCGCGCCGCACCTGGTTGATAAAATCGTAGTAGTCGGTGGTCGCGGTCGGGTAAATCGCCCAGCGCACCCTATGGCTTCCCCCTGGCGGGATGCCCAGATGTTTGTCCGCAAGAACGGGATGGCCCTTTTCCAGTCGGTTCTCCGCACGGAGGAAGAAGACATCATCCAGGGCCACAAGGCCCACGCCCCGCGTTTTTCCTGCCAGAAACACGGTGGGGTTGCTGTAGAGTGTAGGGCGAGAACCCCTCGCACCTTCAAGCCGGTGCTCAAGAAGCACGCCGATGATATCGTCCGTTGTGTTTTCGATGGTATCGACGACTTCAATACGGGTCGGTGTGCGAACGAGTTTTCGCGTAATTCGGTAGTGCGCACCCGTACCCACGAAGCTATCCTCGTCCTTCGCAGCGATCCATCCCGTTTCCGCGCCCGCACGTGCGGATCCATCCCCGCCCAGTGTGTTGAAGCCCCCCTGGGGATAGGAGAAGCAGGAAAAGACGCAGTATACCTCATCGTCGATTTTCAGCGCAATGGAACCATCGACACCCAAGCGAGCCATAAAGGCAGGAGAGACAACGGGACGTGGCAGAGACGAAACCCGGTAAGCCGAAACAGCCGGTACAGGCGCTTCAGGTATCGCCCACGGAACCTCAACGTCTGCTGCATTAACCTTGCTGCCATCCAGCAGGAGGGTGGCGCGACATTGCAGGGACGGGGGCGTGTCACCTGGCAGATTCAGCGCGACTTCAACACTATCCCCATCGGCCGCGAGCGGTATCGTCTTGCGTGTATCGCTATGGCCCGCAACCTCCACCTGAACGGTCACACGATCCAAAGGCAGGGTCACATTGCTGTAGTCGATACGGGCCACGACTTCGCCCCGTTCTGGATAAGGAAAAACCTGAAGACCCAGGGTGTCGAATCTTTCGGTCGCTATCGGTCGCCGCCCATAGTGCGCTGCCTCCGGGTTGTAACGATCCACAACCTCCTTCCAGCTCAGTGCGCGATCATAGAGCCGTGCGGAGCCAATCATCCCCCCAAAGTACCTTGAAGGTTTCGCCGCCGCAGTGGGCGCGATGGCACCCAGGGTTATGCGTGCGCCTTCGGGTACGCTATCGAAGGTGCTTTTGTTGCGGACAGCCTTCTGTCCGTTGATATGCAGGCGCAACTCGGCACCATCGAAGGTGGCCACAATATGGGACCATTCCCCCACGGGAAGGGGAACATGGACCTTGTTGGCCCCGCTGCCGATATAAAACCAGCACGACCCGCGATAAAAGGTAAGGGCATAGGAATTAAACCACGTACCAAAGATACCCGGTTCGCCTTTGGCCGGTTGGTCGGGGTGTACCCAGATTTCCATAGCAAGCGCGCCGCGCAAATCGGCTGAGCTTAAATCGCCGCCATCGACATAGTCATCGATCCCGTCAAAGCGCAACGCGAATCCGGCATCCTGCTCCACCCAGGTTGCCCCACGAATGGTCCCGTCCGTGCCACTGATTTGCTCGACGCTGTGCGTGCCCTGCCCTTCGCCCAAGTCCCATTGCGCGACCGGTGTGATGGGCTGCTGCGCGTCGGCGTGCAAGACACAAGCAAAGAACAGACAGGTCAATAGTGCAATGTGCCGTATTTGACAATGGAGAGTCATCGTGGGGAGGGTTCCTTCTATTGGCACTGTTCTACGAGAGCGCCCCTCTTGGTAGAGATACCGTCACATGTCCACAGTGTAGGTGCCGTTCTCGAAGCAGTCAAACCATAAGCCGCCTACATATCTTAGTCCACGAAGTGGACGACGGAACTTAGCCTGGGGTGAAGCGAGGCACGAGCGCAACCCCAGGTATACTGCCCCCCCCCGCAAACCCGCGTAGCGGGTGACGAAAAGCATCCCGTCATTTCCATCGACCGCTTCGCGGGCTTTTTCATCATGCGTCCTTTACTCCCAAGGTTTCGCTCCTGCCTCGCTTCATCCGCCGCAACAGACTAAGGGATTTGATCAAAATTACTTTGCCAAGTTCCTTTGAAACATGACCCGTTCGCCCGTGTACTTTCAAAGCGATAGCGCCCCGAAGGGGCAAAACAGGTTAGCCCTGGGTTGCGGAATCCCATTACACACCAAGCCCTGAAAGGGCGGCACAGTAGCTGGGATGAGCTGCTATTACGCCCTTTCAGGGCTTTTTTTGTGGTGTCCTTTTTTCCCAGGGCGTTGCCCTGGGCTAACCTGTTAAGGCCTTTCAGGCCGAACCTTGAATACTCCAGGTAGGGATTGAGAACCATCTCGCACAACGCTTTCTTGCATCAATGCCCCGCACCCCTGAAAACTTGACTACTTTAATTTGGTCAGAATCCTAAGTTCCTGTGCCCTGAAAAACCAAGCCAAAATAGAAAAACGGGCCACCAATACCTCAGCCGATTCGATAAGCTACACGGCTGCGCCGACAATGTTTAGTTCCCTGAGGGAAAATCGTAAACATTCACGAGACGTTCAGGGACT
>JAJRPE010000258.1 GCA_024280935.1 Candidatus Hydrogenedentota bacterium | reverse complement strand
CCGAAAATTTCCGTATAAATGCATTCATGTGCCGTCACTCCTGTGGGATAAGTTACTGTGCAAAGAGCTACATCATAGGAGATTGGCGGCACATCTTAAAAATTGGGTTGTGGGCGAAGCTCACCTTAGTGTTTTGGCCTGTGAAAACTGCAATAAAAACGAGATAAGCCCACGTCATTCCCACGAAAGTGGGAATCCAGAACGCGACAGGTACACATCGCAACAGCACTGGATCCCCGCGTTCGCGGGGATGACGGTCTTAGTATTCGAAGCGATCTTCAAAGCCTCGTTTCTGTTTATCGGACGTATCAAACCAGTCCTTTACCGGGAGAGAGTTTGGCGGGGAAGTTGTGATTTAAAATAGATCTGCCAACGCCATAAAAGCAAGGAATATTGTGCTGCTGGGTGATTGCTTACGTCGTCTACGATTACTCTTTTCTCGCTGCGATTGTTATACTGGCCCACCTGATCGGGTTGCATTATGCCCAGTAAGTACACGTTCAAGGAAGGAGGGGCGATAATGTATCAATCAAAGTGGCAGTGCGCCCTGGAACTGGATTCTCAGCGTAACGTGGTGTCTGGCGCGAGCACCGCGCTGGCCGATGCTATTCGGCGTGGGGCGGATCTTCGGATCCATACCGGTTTTCGTCACAATGAACATATCGATACGGATTCCAACAGCAACGAGTTGGTGGAGGAGGTGTCGGAATTCAAGACGACCTATCTGCTGGAGGACCGATTCGCGGCGGGCATCATGACCAACCGCCAGCCGGTGCAATTGCCCGACGGCTTTGGACCGCGCCCGTCCATGTCCTTTTTCATGTACAACCAGGATGGGCAGCAGGCGATTGCCCGTCCCTTTTTGGATGGCGTGCCAGTTGCGGGTACGCCAGGGCCATCACCGGGCGCCGCGCCGTGCGCCATGCCGAAGTATCACCAGGGGGATAGCTTCGACGCCGACACCAATGCGCCCAGCAGCAATTTTATCTATGACTTTGAGCAGTTCCGCTATCTGGTTCGGGACGACTGGTGCGAGGTGCTCTCTCACGATTCGGATGGCCTGGTGCGCTCGGGTTCGGTAGATGTCATGGCCGATGCCTTCCTGGACGGTTGCGACATCAAGGTGGCGATTCGGGGCTTGTGCGACGATGTGGCAGGCCCGACGAGTACCGCGATGGATCATGAAGTTTTCATACCCATAGGTTACAGCTATTACTACACGGAGCAGAAGCTCCTGATTAACGCAACCCATCCGACGGCGCGGGTGAAACCGTCCATTCCCATGCGCTACGAAAGCAAAAACTGGGACTTCGGCTGGCTGCTGCCCCGGACAGACGGCTTCTGTGCCCGCCTGCTGAACGATCCCTATACGCTGAAATTTCACCGGAGCACCGGGCACTATGCGATGCGCTGGTTTGTGCGCTAGCTCCGTAGTCAACAAGAACTGCGATGAAGACAAGATATAGTATGGGGCCACCTCTAAATGTTGTTGTGGATATGTGATCAATAGTGCGTTCGATGTTATGGTTAATTTTTGGGTCTTTCGGTTCCTTACGCGTTGTTGATTTTACAACGGAGTGTTATTCATGATTGGACCAATACGCATATACATGTTGTTGTTTTTAAGTGTTGGGGCTGTCGGTGTATCGTCAACCGAGTTCCATGTCTCTCCTTCGGGCAGTGACACCAACGCGGGCACCGAGGCGGCACCCTTTGCCAGCTTGGGCGCGGCGCGGGATGCCGCACGCACCGCAGGCGACGCGGTGACGGTCTGGGTTCATGACGGCGTGTATCCGCTTTCAGCATCCGTGTTATTCAGCGCCGAGGACAGCGGTACGGAAGCGGCACCGATATTGTATCGGGCGATAAATCCCGGCAAAGCGCGCTTGTCGGGTGGTCGTACGCTGGAAGCCGCTTCCTTTGTTCCGGTCACCGATACCACGCAGTTGAATCGCATTCAAGAAGGGGTACGCAGTACCGTGCTCCGGGCCGATCTCGGAGAAATGGGCATAACGGACCTTGGCACCTATCCCGATAATTTTCGGACGGCCCAAGCGCTTCCAGAATTGTATTTCAACGGCGAACGGATGACCCTCGCACGCTGGCCCAACGCGGGCTGGGCAGAGATAGAATCGGTGGTGGAAAGTGGTCCCGCGCCCTGGCGCAAGCACGAATCGGAGGCACTGGGTGTTTTTGCCTATAGCGGCGATGAACCTGCGCGCTGGGCGGGGGTGTCGGCGCTTTGGCTTGAGGGCTACTGGTGCTTCGATTGGGCCTCGGAAACCATTCGCGTGCAGTCGGTGGATCCGGCGACGCGCTATATTACGCTGGCAAAGAAGCATGGCTACGGCATTGGCAGCGGCAATCCCGCGCCCCGGCGCTATCGTGCGGTGAATTTGCTGGAGGAACTGGACGAGACCGGGGAGTATTTCATCGACCGCGCCGAGACTGCGCTCTACTTTTGGCCACCCGTAAGTTTGGACGGCGCGGACATCGTATTGTCGTTGCTTTCGAAGCCTTTGTTGGCGTTGAAGGATGTCTCCCATCTTCAATTCAGCGGCCTTGTGCTGGAGGGTGTTGCCGGGACGGCCATGACGGTAGAGGGCGGGTCGAATGTCCATATCGTGGGTTGCACCATCCGCAACGCGGGGCAGTTGGGCCTCAACATTAAGGGCGGTACGAAACACACGGTGGAGAGCTGCGACATTCACCACAATGGTACGGGCGGCCTCACGATCACAGGGGGCGACCGGAAGACCTTGACGCCCTCAGGCCATCGCGTGGTGAACAATCACATCTACCGGGTTTCCGAGCGGATGCGCACGGCGGCCTACAACATTGTTGTGGGTGGCGTGGGGGTCTATATGGCCCACAACGAGATTAACGATGCGCCCCATCAGGCCATTATGCTGTCGGGCAATGACCATGTTTTCGAGCTGAATGACATCCATCATATCAGCACGGATTCCGATGATTGTGGGGCCTTTTATATGGGCCGAAATCCGTCGGACCGGGGGACGATGATCCGTCATAACTACTGGCACGAAATCGGAAGCAAGATGGCCCATGGAAGCTGTGCCATCTACTTCGACGACGGGGACGGCGGGCAGACCGTCCATGGCAACGTGTTTTACAAGGCATCGGGGGGGAGCTTTGGTGCCGTGTTTAATCATGGTGGCCACAACAACGTAGTGACCAACAACATCTTCATCGAGTGTGGTCGGGCGCTGGGCGCGGCCCCCTGGAATGATGTCCGATGGAAAAAATGGCTCAACGAGCCACTCTGGCAAAAGCGCCTGTTGGAGGAAGTGGACATCACCAAGCCGCCCTTCACCGAGCGTTACCCGGATTTACAGGGTTTCTTCGCGTACGAGGGCTTGCGGATGAATCACGCATCGCGAAATGTTGCGGTGGGTTGCAAGAACTTTGTGAACGGAAATTGGGACATCGATCAGTCCTTTATTACACGGGAAGATCCAGGCTTCGTCGACAGGACGAACCAGAACTTCGCCCTCCGCGAGGACGCAGCAGTATTTGAACGGATTCCAGGCTTTGAACCCATACCCTTCGGGAAGATTGGTCTGTACCAAGATGCGTATCGGACCACGCTGGACTAGATGTTTTTCGTGTGAGAATGTAGGACATCCGTCCCTGTTGTCACAGGCCGGTAGCGGCCTTTTCCTCTGATGCAACAGCTTTGTGTTTCCAGGGTTTACCCCATGCTGAAACGAGGCTTACGCCGCTTGGAGACAACCGGGACGGATGTCCTACATTCTCCATGTGCCGTTTCTGCACCCATAGATGAGAAACACATGGGCAACTTCGTTTTGTGTGCTGTTGGTGGTAGTATAAAGACCGATTGAAATTGTGACCAAAAACCGGTGGCTGAAAGGCAGAAGGAGCAGCGGTATGAGCATTCGTTTGGGTGAGTATATCGAATATGGCGAGCTCTTCAACACGAGCAACTACGGGGTCCATGGTTTTCTGGTCCTCCGTGGGGAAGAGGGGCTCGCCGACGAAGACAAGACCTTCCTTCGTTTCGAGTTGACCGGTAGTTGTGATGCCGACCTGAAGGGGAAGCATATTTGCTTTGAACCGGCGGAGGACGACCCGACGCAGACGATCTTTCGCAAGGCGGACTTTCCGGGTTTTAACCTGCATCAGCACGGCCCCACCGGAAAGATGAGCGCCCAGGGTTGGGTGAAGGCCCTGCCGTGCTCCGTGGAGGAGTTTTGCCGCCGTTCGGACTTGGGTGAGCCACCGCCCACACCTTGGCGTAACCATTTTTTTCTGGAGTGGTTTGGACCCAACGGACGTGTCACGGTAGAGATGGCTGGCGCGAAAGTGGAGTATTGCACCCGGGAGCGAGACTACGACAACGAGGATGATGACGGCGATTGGGAACCCTTGCTGAACCTCGCCTTGCCGCCAGATTTGGAGCCACCCAAGCCGGGTTCCGGGCCGTCGATTACAAAATTCGAGGTCCAGGACAACGAAGTCCAGGTTACGGAGATTCGGCCCATGCCAGAGGACTTCGATGGCGCGGAGCCGGAGGCGGTTGACGATTGGCAGGCTGCGGTGGATGCCGAGACCAAGCGAATTGATCGCGCTATCGCCGGTGAGACGGGGGATGACGGGAAGACGGATCTTGACGAGATGATGCGCATGGACTATTGCATGGAGCAAGGTGATCGGAAACCCTTCGAGTCTTTCCTCGGTGACTTCAGCAAGCTGCCCAAGCCCGATGATCTTGATGACGAAGCCGTGGAAATAGAATTGAAATTGCTTCTGGGCCGTCTGGTCATGATTGGGGTGGTGCTTGATGTTTGCGACCACTTCACGCCCCGGGATTGCTACCGCCTGTTGCTGGATGACATCCTGAAGGATGAAGGGGCTTACGAAGAACTGGTGGGCACCGGCTGGACGAGCCACTTCTCGACCTGGGAGTCGTGCAAGGAATGTGAGGTGGAGATGGACAAAGAGTTTGAGGAAATGGAAAAGAAGCGCACGGAAGAGGGGGGCGGTGTGAACGATGTGGGAGACGATGTACCATTTTGAATAGGACAAATCTTGTTGCACCAATAGTGCTGGTGTTTCTTGCCTGCGCAACAGCCGCCTTTGGAGCATCCCTTCCCCAGCCTAATATCCTCTACATCCTTGCGGACCAGTGGCGTGCGCAGGCGACGGGTTACGCGGGTGATCCCAATCTTCAGGGGAAGACACCCAACCTCGACTCCTTGGCGAAGGAGGGCATTAACTTTACCCACGCCGTGTCGGGAATGCCCGTGTGTACGCCTTACCGCGCCAGCTTGTTGACGGGCCAATACGCCCAGACCCACGGACTCTTTCTGAACGATGTGCAGCTACCCGATGAAGCCCTGACTATCGCGGAGGTCTACAAGGCAGCCGGGTACGATACGGGTATCATTGGGAAATGGCACCTGGATGGCCATGGGCGACGTCTACCCATTCCCGAAGCGCGCCATCAGGGCTTCGACTATTGGAAGGTGCTCGAATGCACCCATGACTACAACAACTCGTACTTTTACGAGGACGGCGACCCGAAGGTGCAGAACTGGGGCGAATACGATGCCTTCGCCCAGGCGCGGGATGCCCAGCAGTACATGCGGGACCACGCGGGCAGTGGAAAACCTTTTGCCCTGTTTTTGTCGTGGGGACCACCCCACAACCCCTACCAGACCGCGCCTGCCGAGTTTCAGGCCCTATTTGACGCAGATAAGATCCAGTTGCGGCCCAACGTAAAAGAGAAGCAAAAACAATTCAAGAATCAGCTTGCGGGCTACTACGCCCACATCGCGGCCCTCGACAAGAGTATCGGTGACTTGCTGGGCACGCTGGACGAATTGGGCATTGCGGACGACACGATTGTTGTTTTCACCTCGGACCACGGCGACATGCTGGGGTCGCAACAACAGCAGCGGAAACAGCGGCCATGGGACGAGTCCATTCGCGTGCCCTTCTTGCTGCGCTATCCTCGCGCACACGGACCCACGGGACGTGAGATCGCCATGCCGCTCAATACGCCCGATATCATGCCGACTCTCTTGGGGCTTGGCGGCACCGCGATACCCGAGACGGTCGAAGGGCGCAATCTTGCCGCTATCATTCGCGGCGAAGAGAAGCCCCGTGACGAGGGCACCCTCATCGCATGCATCGCACCCTTTGGCGAGTATCTGCGGGTTAATGGCGGTCAGGAGTATCGCGGCATTCGGACAGAACGCTACACCTATGTCCGCAATCTTGAGGGGCCGTGGCTGTTCTTCGACAACGAGACCGACCCCTATCAGATGGACAACCTCGTCGGCAAATCGGAGCACGGGGATTTACAGATGCGGCTTGAAGGAGAACTACAGGGGCTATTGGATGCATGCGGTGATAAGTTCCTGCCGGGCGACGTCTACGTCAAGCAGTTTGGTCACGTGGTCGATCCGAAGAATGGAACGGTGCCCTATACGAACGAGTTGCCCAAGAAGTAAGCCGCTCTCTTGGTGGTTTTTTTGGGGCTTTTGTTGGGGGGTGGCAGGCCTCGGCGCGGGAGTCCATGGCTTGGGCACTTTGCTCAAATATCAATCCAGTCGGACGTGCCGTCAGGACTCGTTGAAACTGATCGTGCGGCACGACTGTTATTCGTAGCCGTTCTTCTAAGCACCCCCCGTTCAGTCCAACGGGGTTTCTGAGTCGGCAAGCAACTGAAAAACCAGCACTCGCGAGGATGACGCTTCTTGGTTGTGGGCGAAGCCTATGTTGGTGATTTCTTGACAAATGTCCGTTTTTTGCACTGTGTCTGATAATCGGGCAACTTTCGTTCCGTTTTGGCGCGTAGTTGGCCATTCTTGGAAGAATAAGCCACGTTACCCCCAGAGGGGCTGGTATTGGGCTTCACTGGAAGCAGAACCTTGTAGGAGCGAGCGTATTAAACATGGCGGTGTTTGAATTCAGCGTCGTTTCGGCGGACAGCATAGAGGATCGTGAGGAAGGTACCATCGTGGCCGATGATAAACTGGCTGCCTTCGACAAGCTAAAGCGGCTTGAGTACACGGATATCCGTCTGCGATCTCTCCATGGATTTGAAGCGTTCAGGCGCCAATGGTCCGCCGACGTGGTATAAATATTACCGTACAGGGCCGGGTTACTGGCCTCGTCAATTTTCGCACGTGGTCTTGTCAGGCGGTCTTATCCAAGCGGTCTGCTGGACCACAACGCAGCACTCCCTGACAAACCCCCAGGGAGTGTTTGTTGTTCCGGCCCATGATTCCGAAAAAGGCGTAACAAAGGACCAGAAGATTTCTACGGCGGCACGGGGGACGGTCCGGGCAGTATGATTTTCCTTGCATGTTTGCGCACGCGGTCGCTATGATCGCCCATTCAGCGCGGCCCCCACAAGCGGTCGGGCCAGTGGAAGCCCTTGTGGAAGGAATTGAATCCAATGGTTTATGTGTTGTTGATAGTGGGGCTTGCGCTTTTGATTAAGGGGGCCGATTGGCTGGTTCGGGGTGCTTCTTCGGTGGCACGTTCCCTGAAGGTCAGTAATTTCGTGATTGGCTTGACCGTGGTCTCCTTCGGCACGTCGCTGCCGGAGCTGGTTGTTGGACTCATCGCCGGCAGCGAGGGCAACTCGGATCTGTTCATTGGCAACATCATCGGAAGCAATATCGCCAACATCCTCCTGATCCTTGGTGTTTCGGCGATGATTTGCCCCTTGCCCGCGAAAAAAGGGACCGTTTGGAACGAAATCCCCTTTACGCTGGGTGCCGCCGTCGTCTTTTTTGTCCTGCTGAATGACGCGCTATTCGATGGCGATGCCACATCCCGGTTGAGCCATACCGACGGATTTATCCTGTTGGCCTTCTTTTGCGCCTTCCTCTACTACGTAGTGCAGCTTATCAAAGGGGATAAGGAGCGGGGATGGGTCGGCGAACAGGCGACCGACTTGAAACTTCGTTCTGGAATCGAGATTGTCGGCGGTATCGCTGGACTCGTCATTGGGGGAAAACTAGCGGTCGACAGCGCGGAGCAGATCGCTATCGCTATGGGGTTCAGCCAAGCCTTCATCGGGCTTACGGTCATCGCGATTGGCACCTCCCTGCCGGAGCTCGCCACATCCGGCATGGCCGCCTACCGAAAGAACGTTGATATTGCCGTGGGCAACGTCGTGGGGTCCAACATATTCAACATCTTCATTGTGGCGGGTATTTCGAGTGTGGCCAACACCATGAACTACGACGTGACGAACAACTTCGATCTGTTCGTGATGATGCTGGCCACGCTTATTCTCTTCGCATTTATGTTCACCGGCAGGCCACGCAATTTCGTGCAGCGCCCCGAAGGGGCCATCATGGTCGGCTTGTATGTCGCCTACTTGTCCTTCCTGGTATACCGAGGTTGACCGGACCACAGCGAACCTGCTTGCAGATCACGTACTCCGCCACACCGCGTCGGCTTGGGTGGCCCGATCCCGAATAGACCTTTTACTTGTGGTCGATCATCTGCTAAAATAAGTGCAGCCACAATATATGGTATAGGAAGCGTGCTATGACGGGTCAGTTACGGAGCGTACATTTCGTCGGTGTTGGTGGGATCGGCATGAGCGGACTCGCCGAAATTTTGCTTAATCTGGGCCACGGAATTTCCGGCTCTGATATTGCCGCTTCGGAGATAACCCGTCGTCTGGAGGGTCTTGGGCTGGTCTTTTTTGAGGGGCATCGCAAAGAGAATATAGCTAAGGCCGATATTCTGGTCGTTTCCGCTGCGGTTTCGGAGGACAACGAGGAGGTTTGTGCGGCGCGTGAGGGTGGGATTCCCGTCATGCATCGCAGTGAGTTGCTTGCGGATCTGATGCGTCTGAAGCCCAACGCGGTTGCCGTAGGGGGTACGCACGGCAAGACGACGACGACCTCCTTGATCAGTTCCATATTGGATGTGGCTAACATTGGCGCGACCACGATAGTCGGGGGGATCTTGCATCGCAGCGGCACCAACGCACGATGGGGAACGGGGTCCTATCTGGTGGCGGAGGCCGACGAACATGACGGATCTTTCCTTCACCTGCACCCCACCATTGCCGTCGTGACGAACATCGACGCGGAGCACCTTGAGTATTATGGCACCATCGACCAGATCAAGCGTGCCTTTGTTGAATTTTGTAATGCGGTGCCTTTTTATGGCTATGCCATTATTTGCGGTGACGACGCGAATTGTGCGGACATTTTGCCAGCGGTGCATAGTGTCACGATTACCTATGGCCTCGAAGCGGGCATGTCGCTTCAGGCGGTGAATATTCGACTGGACGCGCCGGAGTCCGACTCTTCTGCTCATCGCCTTGGGACATTGGCAACCCGTTTCGATGTGGTCTGCCATGATCCACGGGTAGCCCCTGAGGGATTGCTCGGCACGGTTTCGGTTCACGCGCTGGGCGAGAACAATGTGCGGAATGCCCTGGCGGCCTGTGCGGTGGGCTTGTGCCTCGGAATGCGTTTTGGCATCTTGGCCGAAGGGCTCCGCCACTTTGAGGGGGTGCGCCGCCGCCTTCAGGTATGCGGCGAGGTGGTCGGGGTTACCGTTGTCGAGGATTATGCCCACCACCCCACCGAAATCGCCAGTACGCTGGAAGCTATCCGCTGGGTAAAGCCCCGGCGAATTATTGGTGTTTTTCAGCCCCATCTCTACAGTCGGACCAAGTATTTCTGCGATGCCTTCGCGGCAGTGCTGGCGGAAATGGACCTGGCCATTGTGACGGATATCTATCCCTCGCGGGAGGAGCCTATCCCGGGTGTGGATGCGGGTATGATTGTGGATGCGGCCCATCAGGGGGGCGCACGCCATGTTGAGCTTGTACGTGATATGGACACCGTGCCAGAACGCCTGAAGGGTTATCTCGAATCGGGTGACATGGTCCTGGTGCTGGGGGCCGGGGACATCAACCGGGTGGCGACGACCTTACTACAATCATTGGGGGGCCAATAATGCCGTTGGCTTCGGTCCATACATCGCGGAAACGCCGTCCTGCACCGAGGCGGAAACGTCTTCGCAGGCTTGTTATCCTCTTGGAACTGGGGTGCTGCGTCTGCGTACTTGCTGTCTTTGTCTATGCTTTTTACCATTACACCATCGATTCGCCGCACTATAAGGTGAATCAAATTCTGGTGTATGGATCAGAGAAAGTAAGTACGGACGAGGTATGTGTTGCTACGGGCGTAACGACCGAGGATAATCTGCTCATGGTCAGCACGTCGGCCATCGCGGCGAAGGTCGCGGAGTTACCCTATGTGGAGACGGTTGCCGTTTCGCGCGAACTTCCGAGTACATTGGTAATTACGCTACAAGAGCGTGCCGCCGTTGCCACGGTGATGGCGGGGCGGCGGACCTATCTTGTGGATGGGGCGGCGTATGTGCTCCGTGAGCTTCCGCCTGGTGCGCCGGTCACGGGCCCCCTGATTACCAGCCTACCCAATTTGGGGATCCCCACCGTAGGTGAGCGTCTGAACTCACCGGCACTGCACGAGGCGTTGGCTTTGTGGCGGGCTTATTCCGAAGTTCCTGTGGCATCGGAGGTTACCTTGTCAGAGATTTCGGCGGAAGGCCCTATGAAATTAACCATGTTCTGGGATGAAGTGCCCTATGAAGTTCGCTGGGGCCGGAGCGATTACCGGACACAAGCCATGCGCTTGAGTGCCTTGTGGCGGAAGAAGGCTGGCCAGCTCCCCTGTCTGGAGTATCTGGACCTGCGTTTTGATCAGGATCTTGTCTGCCGATAGTACTGGCTGGGATTGTTCCCGACGGAACCCGGATGCTACCATGATACTTGGTTCAGCGCTTTGTTTTACAAGAGGCGCTTTAAAAACAAAAAGTTTCCGTGGCAGGGATCAGTCAGGACCAAAAATCTTGGTTGTGGCCCTGCCACTTCACGGAGAAAATAGTTCATGACGGTTTCAATATCTGACGAATTTCAATCCTTTGATCAGCGTGCGGTCATTAAAGTGTGCGGGATTGGTGGCGGGGGTGGCAATGCCGTAAGCCGAATGATTGAAGCAGGCATGTCCGATGTTGATTTCATCGTCGTAAATACCGACGCGCAGGCCCTTAAAAGTTCCACCGCAGGTACGCGCCTCCAAGTTGGTGTTGAACTGACGGGAGGCTTGGGTTCAGGCGCGCAGCCAGGCGTCGGTGCCCGTGCGGCGGAGGAAGATCGCGAGCGGATCAAGGAAGTTCTGGGCGGCGCGGACATGGTCTTTCTAACGGCGGGGCTGGGCGGTGGCACCGGTACCGGGGCTTCGCCTGTGGTTGCCCAGGAGGCTTCCAGCAACGGGGCTCTTACCGTGGCTATCGTCACGCTTCCATTTACCTTCGAAGGCAAGGAGCGCATGGCCAGCGCCATGGAGGGCTTGGAGGAACTGGAGCAATACGTGGACACACTAATCGTGGTGCCAAACGACCGTGTGGCGGCTTTGTGCCAGCACAATATGTCGCTGCTGAATGCTTTCAAGAATGCGGACGAAGTGTTGCACAACGGGGTTCGTGCCATCTCAGAATTGATTACGGTTTCAGGACTCATTAACCTTGACTTCGCGGATGTCCGCACTATCATGCAAGCACGGGGCCGTGCGCTGATGGGGATCGGAACGGCCGAGGGCGAAGATCGTGCGGTTCGCGCCGCGCAGGAAGCCATCGTTTGTCCGCTACTGGAGCAGTCGAACATAAATGGTGCCCGGGGGGTGATTGTTAATATTAAGGGGGGCTGCGATATTGGTATGCGTGAAGTGCAGGATGCGGTTACTGCGGTCAAAGAGTCTGCACATCCCGATGCCAATATCATATTCGGCGCGGTTGTTGACGAGCAGGAGCGGCCTGAATTGCAAGTTACCGTGATCGCGGCGGGCTTTCCGAAGGGGGTTTCCGAAGAGTTTTTGTCGTCTGATGTCACGACATCGCAGCGGCAATCCACACCACCGCCACTGCCACCGAGGGTTGATTCGCACCCGGAGCAGATACCAGACGAGTCGACACCCGAGACGGTGGCGTTGGCGGTCGATCCAAGTGCCGAGCCTGGGGAGCAGTTCCTGTTTCCAGAGGACTCCGGCGTGGCCGAGCCGCCCATTGACACCACTGATCCCGAAGAAGATCTCGGAATTCCCGCGTTTCTGCGCAAACGGATGAGGAGAAACAAGTAATGGATCGGTCACGATTTTTGAAACTTCTCCAGCGCGCCGTTCAGAAAGATGCTTCGGACATCCACGCGAAGACAGGAAGCCGCGTGTACTTTCGGGTGGACGGCCAAATCATATGCCAGGAGGGAGAACCCCTGTTGGCCGAGGATATCGATGGGATGCTTGATGTCCTCTTGAGTCCCGAACAAAAAAACTATTTCATGAAGCACGGCGACTTGGATTTGGCCTTTACGGAGAAGGGCGTGGGGCGCTTTCGTGTAAATATTTTTCGACAACGCGGCTCTGTGTCACTGGTAATGCGGCGTATTAAGAGCAAAATACTGACGTTCGAGCAGCTGAACCTGCCACCGTCCATCAATCGTTTTGCCACTATGCAACGAGGTCTTATATTGGTGGCGGGAACAACGGGCAGCGGCAAGTCGACGGCCCTTGCAGCCATTATCGATCATATCAACAATCACCGTCAATGCCATGTTGTTACGATTGAGGATCCCATTGAATTCGTGCATTCCGACAAGAAAGCGGTTATCAATCAGCGCGAGGTTACCATCGATACCAAGGACTTCTCGTCTGCCCTGCGCGCCGTGATGCGCCAGGATCCTGATGTGATTCTTGTGGGCGAGATGCGCGACCTGGAGACCTTACAGGCCGCCATCAGCGCTTCGGAGACGGGGCACCTGGTCTTCAGCACGCTCCACACGACGAATGTGATGCAGACCATGGATCGCATCATTGACCTTTTTCCCTCCAATCAACATGACCAGGTGCGTTCCCAGTTGGCCATGAACCTCCGTGCCATCATGTGCTTGCGGTTGCTACAGCGTATCGATGGCGTGGGTCGCGTGCCCAATTGCGAGGTCATGTTTACCAATCCCGCTATTCGGGCGCTCATCAAGGACAACCGAATTCAGCAGATGGACAATGCCATCAGCAATGGCCGGGAATCGGGAATGCAGGGCTTTAACGACAGTCTGCATGATCTGGTTAAAGGCGGACTCATTTCCCTGGATACGGGCTTGGAAGTGTCGGACAATCCCGAAGAACTCAACATGATGTTGCAGGGTATTCGCCTGAGCACGGGCCGAGGCGGATTGTTGAAATAAGGGTTTGTCATGGTGTCTTCTTTCCTACTGGTTTTGCTTCCTCTTCTTGGAGCCGTAACCGATATCGAGCAAGCCCTCCACGGGACACTGTCGGGTGGCGACGCTACGGTGGCGCAGGTTCAGGCGGCTTGGGCCGAGACCATGGGCTTGCGCAGCGCGACGGCGGATGGATTTGTCGCTTCGGGGTACCAGGTGGACGTGCGGTCCCTGAATCCCGCAGAACTGGAAGGCGAGATTCCCGAGGGGACCCAGATTCGCCACTACGTGGAGGTGCGTGGGCACGGTCCTGAGCCGCTACAGCTCTTTTTCCCAAAGTCTCCCGATGACCGTCCGATGACCATTTACCGCCGCGTAGAGGCGGGGCTTTTCGTTGAACCGGCTGCTCCTCCGGTGTCCGTGGGAGGATTCTGGCGTGTTGACGTATCCTGGCCCGGGCGTTTTGTGGTTCATGAGCCGCAAAAAGTGGACGAGGGCAAGCTCTTGTTTCCCGAGTTTCCCGATTCCGTTGCGGGTCCAGATCGAAAAGGAATCTGGCGCTTGTTTCGTGCCGCGCCCAACGAGGCGGTTGGGCCAGTGCCCTTGCTCATGATACATGGCGCGGGCACGGATCGCTGGGGGGAATTCACGCACTGGGTGCGCTCCAGTCCGGAAGCGACCGAGTTTCGCGCGAACTTTCAGTTGTGGAGTTTTTCTCATAATATGGCGGGCATTAACGCGCCCATTGGATTCGATCCCGACTGTCCTGATTATGAGGAGAGCATCGTTGCGTACCTTGCGCGTTTCTTGGAAGAGGCCACCGAAGTCGGTGTTCCAACCATAAACGAAATCTACAAGTTCCCCTCAGATGGGCCTATGACGATCATCACGAATAGCCATGGGGCACTGAAGGCGCGGGCCTTCATGATTAACTACCCCGAGTACGGTGACCGGGTGCTTGGCGCGGTGACCTTGGGCGGCCCGCACACGGGTACGCCTTGGGCGACACCGGAGTGGTTGCGTTTCACGGCCTCGCGTTTTGGCCTGTTTACCCCGAGTCTCGGTGAGTTACTGGTCAATGACGCGATCACGTCCAACTACGTTTCACTCAGCGCGCAAAGTGCTCTGGATATGGGGTGGTCCAATTTTGACGCGGAAGGCGGATTCGGGATCCCCTATCGCCGTTTCAGCACATGGACCGGTGACGGAGGCGTGGAGAGCCGGGTGTTGTCCCCTCGGGATGCCAACGTGACGGGTGCCCGGAGCCAACCCGGCTATGATGATACGACCTTTGACCCGCAGGTCCAACTGGAGACATTTTGTGGCGGGCTGGATCAGATTACGCCGACGTTGGCTGGCGGACTCTACATGGACCGTTTTTTTCTCTACGGGAGCTATCTTTACCGGGGACGGGGGTGGCTGGAGATGCTGGCGCGGTCAGGCGATGGCTTGGTGGAGGCATCGACCAATCGTTTCGAAAACAGCGCCCTCAAGGTTATTAATCTGATCATGGGGTTTGTGCCCTCGGAAGGGGCGGACTGGCCCGTAAGTCCCTATCGGATGGGCGATGGCTTTATTCCCCTTCAGAGTCAGCTCATGCTTGACGGGTTTGAGACGAAGCCCATATACAAAACCCAGGAAATATTGGGTTGGAAGGTGCCCGCCTTTCCGTTCGAGCCAGACCTGGAATTGATAGCGAATCACACCCTGGCTGACCCAGAGCGTATTCGCATTTGGCCCGGCTGGAGCCATCTTGATACCGTCACCGGTCGCTACAACAAGGAAACGGGGCACAGCGAACTCTTCATGCAGGTGGCTGCGGACTTGCTTAGTGTGGTGCCGGGAGCGTAGATTACAGGGGGAATATCTTTGGGGAAATTGGTGGGCTTGGGGGCTGCCATTAACATCCAGAAGGGAATGGATAGTCACTATGGTTCAGACAAGTCAGGAAACTCCTCAGCGAATTACCGCCATAGATCAGCTTCGCGGCTATGCCATTTTTGGCATGCTTCTGGTCAATTCCAACGGACTTTTCGGTATTGAATACGAGCAATTTGAACACCACCGGGAATGGTTCAGTTATGCCGATACCATCGCGCCTTTGTTTCTTTTTGTGGTGGGTATGGGCATGCGGCTTTCGTGGCTGCGCCGGAGTCCGATTGCAGGGGTTGTCGCTACGCGCAAGGCCATGGCGAAGCGTTTCTCGACGTTGGTGCTCATTGCATTTGTTGTCTATATGGGTTGGCTGTGGGATGCGTTGATGGATATTGGGCTTGCGGGATTGCTCGCCCTCTGGCTCATTGATAAGAAGCCGCAGGTGCGTGTTGCCGCCGCATTTATCATGGTGGCGGTTTATCAAATCATCGTCATGTTCACTTTCTACGGTTTGTGGGTAATGCGCGTTCCCGATGTGCCCGGCATCGACACCCATCTGATAATTAAGCTGATCCCCTATCACGGCGAGCTTTTTGATGTGGCGCTCAACGGTGGTCCCCTTGGACCGCTGAGTTGGTGCATGATGCTGCTGTTCGGTTCACTGGCCTATGACCTTGTGGCGACAGGCAATCACCGAAAGCTTGTCATTGGCTGTCTTAGCTGGGGGGTTGGGCTTTGTGCCGCTGGCTATGTGCTAAGTCTTCCCTGGGGCGAAACAAAGGCTGCCTGGCCCATCTCCGCATATTATATGACAGCACCCTTCCCGCTGTGGTCCACGGGACTTTGTTTTTTACAGCTGCTCATATTCTTTGTGTTGTGTGATAAACTTCGTTTGCGCATTCCGACCTTTACCGCCATGGGCATGAATGCCCTGTTTATCTACATAATTCAGTTGCTGGTTCTGGATGTGCTGGAGGGCTTCGACACCCCCGATATGTCCATGGCCGTGGGTATCGTTGGATTCGGCGCATTCTACGGAATTTTTGCCGGGCTTGCCTGGTGGAT
>JAJRPE010000257.1 GCA_024280935.1 Candidatus Hydrogenedentota bacterium | reverse complement strand
GCGAATTGCGACGAAGCAGGCATCACCTGCTTTGACATGCACGACAAACGCAACGGCATCGTCCACGTGGCGGGCCCCGAGCAGGGCCTCACGACGCCCGGAATGACCATCGTCTGCGGTGACTCCCATACCTCGACCCACGGTGCCTTTGGTGCCTTGGCCCACGGCATCGGCACGTCAGAAGTTGAGCATGTCCTTGCCACCCAGACCTTGCTCCAGAAGAAATCCAAGACCATGGAAATCCGGGTCAATGGAACACTTCCCGTGGGCGTGACAGCCAAAGACATTACCCTCGCGGTCATCGGAAAGATTGGCACGGCGGGCGGCACGGGCTACGTCATCGAATACACGGGCGAGGCCATTCGTGCGCTCAGCATGGAAGGCCGCATGACGGTCTGCAACATGAGTATCGAAGGCGGTGCCCGTGCGGGCCTGATTTCTCCCGACCAAAAAACGGTGGATTACCTCAAGGGCCGCCCCTATATTCCCACCGACCGGGATTGGGGCAAGATGTGGAAAGCCTTGGCTTCGGATGAAGGCTGCGCCTATGACACGCTCGTGGAGTTGAACGCCGCCGACATCGAGCCACAGATCACCTGGGGAACATCCCCCGGCATGGTGAAGGGCGTGAACGAAAAAACGCCCGTCCTTTCCGAACTTGAAGGCAATGAAAAGCTCTCCACCGCAAGCGCCTTGAAATACATGGATCTGGCCGAAGGCCTCCCCTTGACGGACATCACGGTGAATAAGATGTTTCTCGGCTCCTGCACCAACGGACGCATCGAAGATCTTCGGGCTGCCGCGAGCGTTGCGAAGGGCTATCAGGTCAATTCCTGCATCGACCTCGCCATCGTGGTTCCCGGCTCTTACGAAGTGAAGAAGGCCGCCGAAGCCGAAGGCCTCCATAGGGTCTTTACGGAAGCCGGTTTTGAGTGGCGCGAGCCGGGCTGTTCCATGTGCCTCGCGATGAACGACGATGTATTGGATCCGGGCGACCGTTGTGCCTCCACGTCCAATCGGAATTTTGAAGGCCGACAGGGCAAAGGCAGCCGTACCCACCTGCTCAGCCCGGCCATGGCCGTGGCCGCCGCCATCGAAGGCCACTTCGTCGACATCCGCGACTGGAAGTTTAAGTAGCAAAAAAGGGACTGACGCAAGCGTAGCGAGGAACGAGCGCAGACGGGTCTGTCCCTTTCTTTGCGGGCCTGCAGAAATAAGCTGAGAACCACGGCAGCACCGCCTGCCGTCATTCCCACGAACGTGGGAATCCAGAACGCGGCAAGAAAGATGGTGTGGTTGACTGGGTCCCCGCGTTCGCGGGGATGACGAAACACGGAGTAAAAACCACGGCAGACCCTGCCGGAGGAGAACATACCATGAACAAATTCACGACCCTCAAGGGAATCGTGGCACCGTTGGAAGCGTTGAACGTGGACACGGACCAGATTATCCCCAAACAGTTTTTGAAACGTATTGAGCGTAGCGGATACGAAGATATGCTCTTCTATGACTGGCGCTACCTCGACGACGGCAAGACGCCGAACCCCGAATTCGAGATGAACGCCGCGCGCTATCAGGGCGCTTCCATTCTCTTGTCGAAAGACAATTTCGGCTGTGGCTCGTCCCGCGAACATGCCCCCTGGGCCTTGGACAACTATGGCATCCGCTGCATCATCGCCCCGTCCTTCGCGGACATCTTCTACGGCAACTGCTTCAACAACGGGATGCTTCCCATCGTCATGGACACCGCCGTGGTCGATGGCCTCTTCCCCGAGATTCGCGCAACGGAAGGCTATAGCCTGGACATCAACCTCGCCAACCAAACGGTCACCAAGCCCAACGGCGAGACCATCGCTTTCGAGTTGAACGCCTTCCTGAAGGAGCGCTTGCTCAACGGCTGGGACCAAATCGGCCTGACCCTCCGACACAACGATGCCATCGCGGCCTACGAGAAAAAGCGCGGGATTGCGTAAACACGATCACGACAACAAGAGCCGTAAGCGTTCACGGCGGGTAGGAGTGCGGACTTTCCAGTCCGCAACAAGGGCGACGTTATGTCAGCAAAGGCCGCTCGTTTTTTTTCATGACCCACATGCATCGGCTGGCGTAACGTGTGCCCTGTGGCGGGTAAGAAAACCCGCCCTCCTGATACCCCGGTGAACGGTTAGCAAGAGCAAAGGCAATCGGCCCCCGTAGCAAGCGTTACGGGGGCCGCATCGAAACGAAGGGGGTTCCCCCCGCGAAAAGAGCATGCGGATTCGCCTCCAGCGCACCCTGCAAGACACAGGACACCCCGAGTCAAACCAGCGTATCCTCGAAATAACATGCCGCTCATTCCATGGCCGCCACGCCATAAATCTTTGCCGCACGGAGGAAAAAACGGAGTTGCACGGTTTGGCCCGCGAGGTCGCTCCCGTCTCTATCCTCCCATCGCATGGGAAGCGACTGACCGTCCACATTCTCGTAGAGACACTTTTCTCGTTCGTAGCCGGGGATGATCGCCCCCGTATCATCCAGTAGATCCGCCATGATGTAGGCCCGTCCGTTGGCACCTTCCGATTTAAGATAGCGGGCATCCGCATTCAACGCGAGGCCGTCTGCGGGCATGGAAAAACCTGGCGTGGAAAATTCACCATTGGCGCGGCAGGTCACATAGAACAAACGATCCTCGGGCAGGCTTGCGATGCGCCCGTCGG
>JAJRPE010000256.1 GCA_024280935.1 Candidatus Hydrogenedentota bacterium | reverse complement strand
CAAACTTCAAAAACGAGGTTTCATGTCGGAATTACACTTGGTGGACGGCTACAACGTCCTTCACAAATGCGGATGGCTGAAGAGCCTCCTCGGCCACGACCTCGAAACCGCCCGGGAAGCGCTCATCGACAAGGTGGCCCATTATTGCGCCCAAACGGGAGCCCGTGTGACTATCGTGTTCGATGGGCAAGGCCAACAAATAGCGGAGAACGTGGCCCACAACCGCAGCGTGGGTTCACTGCAAATTATTTACTCCCCCGCGAAAAAGACCGCCGACACCATTATTGAGCGCATGGTCTACGAGGCACCCCGAAAGATGGAGGTCGTCGTGGTCACCAATGATCGTGGTGTCCGGGATTTGTGCCGGGGCATGGGTTCCCTCGTAATGGACGCGGGAAATTTCCTCCAGAGCATTCGGGAGAGCAGCCGCGATACCAGCGAAAAGCTCCGGCGCACCCGCCAACCAGCGCCCCATCATCTTGAGGATCGCCTGGACTCCGCTTCCATGGATCGGTTGGAGCAACTACGTAAAAAGCTCTGAGTGGTGGTCCACACGAATCAAAGACTTGTAACCACACGTGCGTGCCCCCTATCCTGTGAGCCAGTTAAGTTCAGCACAATTTCATGTTTGTGAAAGGATAGGTAATCAATGTCAGATCAACCCTTGGTAAATCGCCGCGACTTTATCCGAACCGGAAGCGCGGTCAGCGCCATGGCCATGACCGCAAAGAGCTATGCCCAGACCGATGGCGCCAATAACCGTCTGCGCATGGGCTTCATTGGCTGTGGCGGCATGGCGGGTGGTCATCTCAAGACACTGCTCAAGATCAAGGACTCCGAGAATATCGATCTGGTAGCGACCACCGATGTGTACAACCGACGGGCCGTTGATTTTCAATCTAAAATCAAGGAGGCGGGTGGGGATGCCACCGTCCATACGGACTATCGCGAAATTCTGGCGCGGCAGGATATCGACTATGTTCTGATCGCGACCCCCGAGCATTCCCATGCCTACATCACGCTGGACGCCCTCGATGCCGGAAAGCATGTCTACGTCGAAAAGCCCATGACCCACGACATCAAAGAAGCGCAAGCCGTCCTCAAAAAGGTACAGAAAACCGGACTCAAGCTCCAGGTGGGCGTTCAGGGCATGGCGGACGACAGCTATTCGAGCGCCTTTGAAGCCATCAAGGCCGGGAAACTTGGCAAGCTGGTCCACGCACAAATTGATTACGTCCGAAACTACGAAGGCAAGGGGCCCTGGCGCAAGGGCGGAAAAAGTGATGCGCCAAAACCGGACGACCTGAACTGGGATGCCTGGCAAAAACCAGCGCCCAATCATGATTGGGATCCCCACCGCTACTATGAATGGCGCTGTTACCGTGATTATTCGGGTGGCATAGCGACCGACCTCTTCATCCATCGCCTGACCCGGCTGATCAAGGCCTGCGGGCTGGAATTGCCCGACCGTGTCGTTGGCATGGGCGGCATCTACACCTGGGATGATGGCCGGGATCTCCCCGATAGCTTCGAGATGATGGCCGAATACCCGGCGATGGAAGGCATCACCAACGGCATGACCGTGCATGTCCTGGGAACCATGGCCAATGATGATGGGAACGATCATTGTATTCGGGGTACAGACGCGACGCTCACCTTCACAAAGAAGGGCTGGGAGATCAAGAGCGACGTTAAGGCAGACAAAGATGCCATCATTGCGACCCACAAGAAGACGGGCGCGGAAGATCTTGACCCCCACCACCGGAACCACCATGCGTCTATTCGCGACGGTGCCGCCCTCAATTGCCCGGTAGAACTCGGCCTTTATGGCGTAACCGCCGTGCGCATGGCAAACTTGTCCTGGTTCCACAAGAAGATGATGGCTTGGAACAGAAAGCGGGAGGTGGTTACCCCGTCGTAGTTTTTCGGCGTTGGGTTGCGAAAAGAGAAGAAAGGTAAGATGCTTTTACGTCAGGCCTATTGGGTTCTGGCGCGGCGGTGGTGCCGCAATGATGAACGCCTATGGGTGCCACCCTCATGTGGAGGAGCGAAGCGGGGGAGCTTGCGGGTGCGGAATATAGGGCGAACGTCGTACCTTTAAGAAAAACTGAGAGAGGTTGCGACACACGTTTTCCGTTTATCTGATGGCCAAGACGTTTTTTGCGAGCCTGCACCCGCAAACTTAGCCGGAAACCGGCTGCGTGTGAGGGTGGCACCCTTGTTGGCTTTCTTCTGAGTTTCAGATGATTGCCTTGGCTCAAAAAATGCACGGACGGGATGCCTCTGCCTCACGGGCAAGCAACTCGTGAATCGTGACAAGAAGCACCATCAATCAAGGATAACACCATGCCCAAAACCGTTGCCATCGGCCCATCCTCCTTCGCGGAGAAAGATCCGACGCCCCTGCGGATGCTGGAAGCGGCTGGGGTGGTCGTGAAGCCCAATCCCTTTGGGCGTCGTCTTAGCGAGGCCGAAATCATCGAACACCTCCAGGGGGTTGATGGCCTGATTGCGGGCCTGGAGCCCCTGAATCGAAGGGTGCTACAGTCGGCCAGCCCCCGGCTGGAGGCGCTGGCCCGTGTGGGTATTGGGGTGGCCAATGTGGATTTCGATGCGGCCAAAGAATTTGAGGTGGCCGTTTCCAGTACGCCCGACGGCCCAATCGACGCGGTTGCGGAGATGACCTTGGCCGCGCTGCTCAGCCTCGCCCGGCAGCTCATTCCCACCAACGCGGCCCTCCATCGGGGTGAATGGACCAAGTCTATCGGCCTGGGTCTACGCGGCACCAAGGTGCTGCTCATCGGGTACGGACGCATCGGCCGCCGTGTCGGCGAACTGCTCCGGGCCTTCGGGGCGGATATCCTGGTTTGTGACCCGACACTGGATATCACCAGCGCGTTGCCCGGTATCACGGTTGTTACCCTCGACCAGGGCCTCGCAGCGACCGATGTGATTTCGCTTCATGCCAGTGGCGAGGCTTGCATTCTTGACCGAGCGGCGTTCGCCCAAATGAAGCCCGGTGTACTGCTGTTGAACGGCGCACGCGGCGCGCTGGTGGACGAAGTGGCCTTGCTCAACGCCCTCGAATCCGGTATCGTTGGGGGGACGTGGTTCGATGCGTTCTGGGAAGAGCCCTATCGGGGAAAACTCGCGCAGGTTGACCAAGCCATTCTCACGCCCCATGTGTGTACCTACACCGAACAGTGTCGCCTACAGATGGAAAGCGAAGCGGTCAGAAATTTGTTACGAGACTTGGGTCTCCAGAAGGATTGAATTCGTGATTGCAGCAAAGCTCGCCGATTGGCGACAGTATTTTTCCGGCCCCACTTGGACCAAGGCATTCGAATTTCTAGAAAATATTCCAACCGACAGTCCAGACGACGATGGCCTTGTGCCCATTGATGGAGACAAGCTCCTCTACCGCGTGATGACCTATCCCACGCGCGGCCCGGAAGACACAACCGTGGAAGCCCACGAGCGTTACGTCGATATCCAGATGTCCTTGGAAGGGTCAGAGGCTATCGACTGGTTCAGTCGGGATGGTCTGAAGCTCATCAGGGCCTATGACGAAGCGGACGATTACCTGCTCTTCGCCCGCCCGGAAGCGGTGAGCGGCACGGTGGTTAATCGCCCCGGCTACTTCTCGGTCTTCTTTCCCGACGATGGCCATACGGCCCAGCAATTGGTCGGCGGCACGAGTGAGACGGTGCGGAAGGTCGTCATCAAGGTGCGCCTCGACTTGGTCCAGCCGGGGTGACGGCCTATCGAGGGTCAGATTTATGAATATCGCCATGATTCCGGCCCGCATGGGCAGCCAGCGACTGAAACAGAAAAACCTTCGGGAACTTGGCGGCGTGCCCATCCTTGTTCGGGCCATACGAAAATGCCAGGTGGCCGGGTGCTTCGACGAAATATGGGTTAATTCGGAGCATGACACTTTTGCTGAACTGGCTGCCCAAGAGGGGGTGCAGTTTCACAAGCGCCCCGAAGCCCTGGCGAACAACACCGCCACGAGCGAGCAATTTGTCCACGAGTTTTTGCAAGAGCACGAATGCGAGCGAGTATTTCAGGTCCACTCTATAGCGCCCCTGCTCACAGCCAGTCAGGTTCGTGAATTTGTTGTGTCCATGGAGCGAGAGGGCGTGGACACCTTCCTTAGCTGCACCCATGAGCAGATTGAATGTGCGCTGGACGGCGTGCCGGTGAACTTCAGCTTCACCGAAAAGACCAATTCCCAGGAACTCCGGCCCGTTCAGCGCATTAGCTGGAGTATTACGGGCTGGCGTCGCGCTGCCTACCTCGAAGCCTTCGCCGCCGGGAAAACAGCGACCTACGCGGGGCGTATTGGATTCCATGTGATCGACCGCTTTGCGGGTCACATCATAAAAACGGAAGAGGACCTCCAAATCGCCGAGGCATTGTTACGACTTCGTGACGGCGCATAACATTTCGCATGGTGCCGCAGGCTCAGATCCTACCGGACTTAGCCATGTATACACCGTAGTTTTGCAGGGCACCACCGACACAGATACCGCCAAATACCGACGCGCCTCCGCGCCGCAGTGACTGCTGCTCGATCCATATAACCCGCCCAGCGATTTGGGTTTACGTTTGACCGTTTTTGAGCCGGGTGATACAATCGAGTACGGTCCCCTGCGTTGTGTCCTTTCCGGCACCGTGCTGGAAAGGACGTGTTAACGCTTCGAGGAGTGTGTCGCCCTACATGACGGATACCCAAGCCGATACTGGAACCAAGTCGGGTACTGCTGCCGGAAATACGGTAGGTGGTTCCGGTGTGGCGCACCATCGTCTCGGCGAACTGCTGGTAGACACAAAGTTGATTACCGTCGAGCAATTAACTGAGGCACGCGAGGAACGAAAAAAGACAGGCGCATTTCTTAGCAACATTCTTGTGCGTTCCAAATTCATCACCCAGGAAGACCTGAACGCCTGTTTTGTAAAAAAGTGCAAGATACCCCATATCAGTCTCTTGGACTACGATATTGGTGCCGACGTGTTGGCCCTCGTGCCCCGGGAAATATGCCTGGAATATGGTTTGCTGCCTATCGACAAGCTGGGCCGAATACTAACGATAGCCATGGTGGATCCCCTGGACGCGGAAGCCCTTGAGGTGGTTCGGCAAGCATGCCCGGCTCTCAGGATTAAACCAATCCTATGTAATTGGAACCATTTTGAGCAGGTAACGGCTAAGTATTTTGCCGAATCTGAATCGGGCGATGGAGCGGGGGCCGCGATGAGTGCCGCCTCTTTGGGCCTCAGTGCTGTGCCGCCCAAACAGCGCCCCGCGCCAAAGGCAACCTCTGCGCCACCGATGGAAGCTGCTGGCAGCGGTGCATCAGGGCTGACAACTCCTGCTGCTGCGGTGGACACAGGGGCGCTGGTCGCGGCCATTCAAAGCGGCTTTCAAGGCATGGCCAAAGAGTTGGGGGCGCAGGGCGGAACTGTAACCGTCGAAGCGCCGGAATTTCCGATGGAATCATTCGCGAAGACGATCCAGACTTCTATGCGGGATGCCCTCGGGGAAGCGTTGAGCGCCGTAGCGCAAATACCGGATCAAACAGGCCCAGCACCGGACTGGTCGGGTTTGGAAGCGGCGTTTCGCGCCTCCATTGATGAACTTAAAGATGTTGTACGTACGTCTGCCGTCGCTTTACCTGACGCAGTTCCGATGGCCGTTTCTGAAACTGTGCCCCCTGCAATGCCATCGGGCATGGAAGAAACCCTCAAGAGTCTGGTAGAGGTATTGACCCGGCAACCAGCACCTCCCGCTAACGAAGGGGTGGCTGAGGCCATACGCGAGAGCGTCGGCGCTGCCATGCAGGAAGCCCTCGCGTCGGTCATCGTACAATTGCGCGCCTCTGCCAAGGCGGAGCAACCCGAAACGCCAAACTTCGAAGCGTTTTCGGAAATGATCCGAGACGCGATTGGGGCCACCATGGAAGAAGTGATGGCCACTATGATTGTTCAGCTCCGGGCAAATCCATCCTCAGAGGGCAACGAGCAAGTCGTAGCGGCCTTGCGCAACTCCCAGGAGGGCATGGTGGCATCCATGCGCGATATGCTGGCGGCCAGCCAGGAGTCACAGAATGCCCAAGGTGCTCGCCTTACCGCTATCGCAGAGGCCGCCGTGGAATCTTCCCAACAGACGACCCAACTCATTGAGGCTACCCTCGTGCAGAACGAGCGTGTGCAGAACCTTCAGCAGGGGCAACGTCCTGCACATGCCTCTGTCTCGCCATTTGGCGCCTCGGGAAGTGGCGATGATGATGCCCATGCGGAAGAAGATGCCCAGGTGCGGGATGCCTTGGAATCCGAGGTGCCGTTGGAGACATTGACCTTCGATACCTTTTTCCCGGGCGAAACAAATTCCTTTACGGCCAAGATATGCGAGGGAGTCGCCGCCAAGCCAGGCAGTGCGTATAACCCGCTTTTCCTTTACGGCGACGTTGGCTTGGGCAAGACACACCTGATCAGCGCTGTGGGCAACCATATCCAACAAAAGAACCCGAAACACCGGGTTGGCTATGTGTCTGCAAGCCATTTTGCCCGCCGCCTCAAGGAGGCGGTTGCGGCAGATGCCCAGATGGCGTTTCGCGACAACTACTGCCACTGGGACGTGCTCATTCTGGACGATATCCAGTTTATGGGGGGCCGGGTTGAGGCGCAGGAAGAGTTTTTTCATATTTTTAATGTGTTGCACCAGCGTGGTCGACAGATTATCATTGCAAGTGATAAGGCCCCAGACCGATTGGGCCTTCTGGAGCAACGGCTCATTTCCCGTTTTGCGAGTGGAATCGTGGCCGAATTAAAGCCGCCCGAGTGGGAAACGCGCATGAAGATTCTGCGCCAGCATTTGGGCGCGGAAGGCGTGGCGTTGCCCGAGGAGATTTGTTCTCTGGTCGCCATGCGGGTATCGAACGATATGCGCAAAATGGTGGGTTCGTTGCGCAAGATGATGGCGTTTGCGGCCCTTACGAAGGAAGCCATCAGTGTGGAAATGGCGACCGAAATACTCAGTCATATTGGCGGAGGAGAAGCCGCATGAGGCTAATGCCCGCGAAATTATTCATTGAAGCAGGCAACGACATGGCATTCACAGGCGCCCCAGGCGCACTATCGGAAAAGGAGGGCAAACATGGCGACACGCATCACTAAGAAACGACTGCCGGACATGTTGCTTGAGCAGAAGCTTGTGACCAAGGAGCAGTTGCAGGAGTGCATTAACCTGCATCGCCAGACAGGCCAGAGCTTGCCCAGCCTTCTGGTAAGCAAGGAGTATCTCTCGGAAGAGGATCTGGTGATCACCCTCAGCGAGCAACTCGGCATTCCCCACATTCGCGTCACGCACTATTCGATTCCCAAAGAGGTACTTTCCGAGGTACCGGAGACCTTGGCGCGCCAATACCAGATGTTGCCCGTGAGCGTAACCGGCGACGTGTTGACATTGGCCATGGCCGATCCGCTCAATATCATGGCGCTGGACGACCTTCGAATGTTGACCAGCTACGAGATCGAGCCCGTGGTCGCGGTGGCTTCGGAGCTCACCGACGCGATTGCCAAACACTATGGCGGCGGCAAGGCCGAAGATTTATACGCGTCGCTGGTGGGCACAGAGGACAGCGAAACCAATCTGGAGGAACTCAAGGCCTCCGATGATATTGAAGACGTCTCGAAGCTGGAGAGCGGCGCCGAGGACGAGCCCGTCAAAAAATTGGTGCGGCTGAT
>JAJRPE010000255.1 GCA_024280935.1 Candidatus Hydrogenedentota bacterium | reverse complement strand
GGGAAGTGGACAGGCTCGCACCCTTAGGGTGTTCTTGATAGCGTCCAGCTTTTTCTGCTCTTGCCGATGACATATACTGTAAGCATGTACGCGTTTGCCGCCTGAGCGCAAAAGCAGATCGTCATCCCCGCGAACGCGGGGATCCAGTGTGACCTGAGTCCTCCTGTCGCGTTCTGGATTCCCACCTGCGTGGGAATGACGGTGTGGGATTTTCTTGGGTGTAAACGCTTACGCAGGAAGTCTGTCCAAGGAAGGAATAGCCGTGTCCAATAGCCAATTGCCAGATGCTGCGGCATCAGCCCGAACGTGGGACGAGAATTTTCTGGTTTCCGTGGTGGCACCGGTGTACAACGAAGCCGAGGGTATCGAGGGTTTTATCGCGGAAGTGCGGGAGCACTTGGCTGCAATATCGCCGTCGGTGCGGGCGGAGATTGTGTTGGTGAACGATGGCAGCACGGACGGCAGCGCCGCGCTGCTGGACCACCTGGCTGCGTCGTCACAGGGTGGGGTTAGGGTGGTTCATTTGGCACGGAATTTTGGTCATGGGCCCGCTGTGGCCGCCGGGCTGGATCATGCCCAGGGCGACGTGGTTATCTTGATGGACGCGGATTATCAGGATGACCCCGCAGCCTTTGCACCCCTGCTGGACCAGTGGCGGGAAGGCTATGACGTGGTCTATGTGGAGCGGACTTCCCGCCAGGAGAATCCCCTGAGCCGGGGCGTATTCTGGCTTTTCTACCGCATCTTCGACTGGATTGCCGATACCAACTCGCCCATGGACGCGGGAAATTTTGGCCTCATGGATCGGCGGGTGGTGGCGCAACTTTCCCAGTTGCCCGAGCGCAATCGGTATCTGCCGGGCCTGCGTGCCTGGGTCGGGTTTCGCCAGACGGGGGTCTCCGTACCCCGCCGCGCACGCTATGACTCTTCGACGCGGGTCGGCATTAGGGGTTTGTGGACCCTTGGCATGAACGCGATTTTTTCCTTCTCTTACGTGCCCCTTTTTGTCTTTCGGATCGCGGGGGCGCTTAGCATTGGCTTGTCGGCGCTGCTCGTGCTCTACGCCATCTGCATAAAGATCATGGGGCACGATTTGGGCACATCCTCCAGCATCCTGATTTCGACGTCGTTCCTCGGCGGGATTAACCTTTTCGGCGTGGGGCTGCTGGGCGAATACATTGCACGAATTTACGACGAGGTGAAGTGCCGTCCTGTTTATGTGGTGGACCGTGTGGTGAAGAGGGATGAAGTTTGAAGGGTGAAGTTAGAAGAAACAGATCACCCTTCAAACCTTCCTTGCGCGGCGTTCAGCCCGCTTGGTCGGCCATCTGGAACTGATCGCCCAGATAATATTTTCGTGCGGTGGGGTCGTTAATGATGGTCTCGGGAGTTCCAGAAACGCGAACTTCACCCTCGATGATAATGTAGGCCCGGTCCGAAATCCCCAAGGTTTCCCGGACGTTGTGATCCGTGATGAGCACACCGATTCCCTTGTTCTTCAGTTGGACCATCATCTCTTGGAGATCGGCCACGGCGATAGGGTCGATGCCCGCGAAAGGTTCGTCGAGCATGAAAACCTTGGGGCGGGTTACGAGGGCACGGGCGATTTCGGTGCGTCGCCGTTCGCCGCCCGAGAGGGTGTAGGCAGGGCTTTGGGCGAGATGGGCGATGTTGAGTTCGTCCAGCAATTCGTCGACACGCTTGTTGCGCTCCGCCTTGCTCAGCTTTTGATATTCGAGAATGGCCATGACGTTCTGCCGTACGGTGAGCTGACGGAACACCGAGGCTTCCTGGGGCAGGTAGGCGATGCCGGCCTGGGCCCGCCGGTACATGGGAAGCTTGGTGATGTCCTTGCCATCATAGAAAATGCGGCCCGCGTCGGGACGCAGCAAACCCACGGTCATGCTGAAGGTGGTGGTTTTGCCCGCACCATTGGGGCCAAGCAAACCCACGATTTCGCCGGGGTTTACGGCCAGGGACACGCCCCGAACAACCTTCCGTTTCTTGAAGGATTTTTCGAGGCCATCGGTGTAGAGCAGGGCATTCTTGCTGTCGGACACGGCCATTTTTCCTTCGCGTGTGGTGTTGGGTGTGGTTGATTTATCGTGAAACATTCTGGGTCATCGATTACGCAACACAAGACGGGGCAATCGTAGCACATTCATTCTACTTCTTAGCGTGTATTCCACTTTCCGAGTATGTCATAGAGCACGATACCGAAAGCGGTAGCTACGTTGATGCTGTTCTTGTAGCCGTGCATGGGGATCTTCACCACGTGGTCGCAACGCTTCAGGTTGCGTTCGTGAATGCCGTTTACCTCGTTGCCAAAAACAATGGCCACGGGTTTGGGCCAGTCGAAGGCGTGCATATCCTGGGCGTCGTCGGCCACTTCAATGCCCACAATGGGGATGTCCTGTTCCTTCAGGGCGGCCATGCAATCCTTGGTGCGCTCGTAGTAGGTCCAGGGGACGTATTCAAAGGCACCCAGTGCTGTTTTCTCCAGCTTCTTATGGGGCGGGTGAGCCGCCATGCCGCAGAGGTGGATATGGGCCACGGCACCCGCGTCGCATGTGCGAAAGATAGAACCGACATTAAAAGCGCTGCGGATATTGTCCACCACCACGTGGACCGGATTCCGGGGGATAGGTTCGAGGGTGTTGATATCAATGTCGGCGTAATGGGGTTCTGGCTCGGCCATAGGGGTACTCTTATCGCTCCAAGTCACGGGGGTGGGAGACCCAACAAAAAGTGGCCTTTCCCCCCCCCCAACGCTGGCTTTGCCCACAACCCAATATTTACTAAAAATAACTGGCAAGGGTGCCACCCTCACGCGGAGGAGCGAAGCGGGGGAGCTTGCGGGTGTGAGCCACCAGAATAGACCCAATTAGATGCCGGAGCGCGTTTCCAAGCCAAGTGATAACGCAAAAGAGTTCGCACGAACCCGCACCCGCAAACTTAGCCGGGAACCGGCTGCGTGTGAGGGTGGCACCCTTGACGTTTCCTTCGCAGGCCCTGAGTGCAGTCAAGAATTCAAGAGGGCTGCGCTCAGGAAGCGTCGGTGCCCCCCTTGGCTTTTTCTGTTTCTCCATCGCTAGCCGGTGCTTCGGCAGTTTCACCGCTGCCGTTCCCCGCAGCGTCGTCCGAAGTTGCCTTGGCATCATCCTTATCGTTCAGACCGACGATGGCACCATAGATCTCAAGATCCAGAGATATGTTCACGGGTTCGGGAGAATCCGCTTTGAGATAACGCATCGAAAGATCGGCCATATAGTCCGTGGTCAGCTCAAAGCGGGCCGAAGCAAGCATACGGTCGCGAAGCGCCTTGCCGTCTTCATCCCATGTGGCCTTGTCTTCTTCCGTAGGTTCCTCGCGATTGGTGAGGGCAATGAAGTAGGTCCCTCCCAAAAAATCGGTTAGCGGCCCAGCCAGGACGTTCTCTTCTTTGCCATCAAGCGTGTCGAAGATTTGTGGCGTTTGTAGGTATATCTGGTCCTGGAAAAGATACTCGCTCTTGGCGAAGGGCCGCGTTTCCTTGATCTGCGCATTCAACTCGGGAAACATTGTTTTGACTTCATCCAAAGTCTTCGCTTGTGCCACGATCTTGTCGGCATACTCGGTGACAAGCTTCTTGTATTCCTCGCTGCCCCTCTTGGCTGCGGTGGCATCGTCAATCACCTGATCCCGGATGTCGGACAGGGGCGGAATATCGCCCGGCGTAGGGTCGCCCACAAGCTGGACCACGTATAAATTGTCACGACCGGTGATGACGTTGAACTCCGCTTCGGCGGGTTCTCCCTTATCGTCTTTGCGGTTGGCTTCTTCATCGACACCCCGGCGAAACTGGAAAGCGTCTACCTTCGGGATGCCGTCAATTTCGGTGGATAGCACGGAAAATCCGGTTGCCGTCGCCACGGGAAGCCCCAGTTCGGCGGCGGCAGCGCGAAGATCTTTGTTTGCGCGGGTTTTTTCCGCCAAGGCGTTGGCCTTGATCTCCAAGTCCGCCCGTTCCAAATCAGAAAGCTCAACTTTAATATAAATATGTCGCGCTTTGACTTCGCGCTTCTCCGTCTCTTCGTTGATCCGTTCCTCCTCCACCTTGTAGATATAATAGCCGCCAGGCCCCTTTACTGGCTCGCTCACACCACCGACTGCCAAGGCAAAGAGGGGCTTCCGGTAATCGAGTTCAATTTCACGCTCTTCGAGCCAGCCGAGGTCGCCGCCGTTTTTCGTGGCCAAATCGGAATTTTCATCCGCCAACTTGGCAAAATCATCACCTGCTTTGGCTTTCGCCAAAATCTCCTTCACCTTATCCGAGGGACCTTCCGGCTTGAGCGAGATGGCCACATAATCGACGGTATAGGTCTGGGCTTTCCGATAGCCTTCCCCCTCATCCTTGTCGTATTGCGCTTGAATCTCGGCTTCCGTCGGCACCGCCGGCGGTTCGACCTTGAGGTATTCCATTTGAATCTTGGACGTCTGGTCAATGAGTTGCTGTTCCACATCGCGATCC
>JAJRPE010000254.1 GCA_024280935.1 Candidatus Hydrogenedentota bacterium | reverse complement strand
CGAAATGTTGCCCACCGGCAAGGGTGAGGACAGTTTCCTGGCCACCGACTGGAGCAAGCCCGTGGATGTGCCCCTGGGGAACGTGCTCACGGGCAATCTCGTCCAGCAGTGCGGGGCCATCAACCACGGTTGTGTCGGGATTTTCGATGCCTTCGCCCAAGGCACACAGATCACCCACAATATCGTCCGCGACATGCCTTACACCGGCATCTCCGTCGGCTTCCGCTGG
Source organism: Candidatus Hydrogenedentota bacterium (assembly GCA_024280935.1). Lineage (GTDB taxonomy): Bacteria > Hydrogenedentota > Hydrogenedentia > Hydrogenedentales > JAEUWI01 > JAEUWI01. Next base: position 14,519 of record JAJRPE010000254.1, on the reverse strand, counting down.
AACGAGTCCAAGACCAGCCAGCAGGACACCCTCATCGCCTGGAATCACGTCTACGATACCATGAAGATGCTCGCCGACGGCGGGTGCCTATACACCTTGGGATTCCAGCCGGGATCGGTCATTCGCGGCAACGTATTCCACGATGCCCACCGGAGTGCCTACGCCCACGGCGGCGCACCCAACAACGGCATCTTCTTTGACCAGGGCAGCAAGGGCTTTACTGTGGAAAACAACACCATCTACAACACCTCCGGTGAGTCCATCCGCTTTAACCAGACCAACGCCGAAAATATGACGTGGAAGAACAACCGCCTTGGGATTGGTGTGGATTCGACGGGGAAGTAGGGGCAAAAGGGGAGCGAACCACGAATGGACACGAATTTCCACGAATAGGAAAACGCTATCGGTCATGCCGCGCAATCACGAGGTCGGAGGCGGCCGCAGGAGAGTTCGTGCGCGTGGCGGAAAATAAAGTAGGGGTGTTGGGCAAGGATGTAGGCCAAACAGGTAAGCGTCAAGGGTGCCACCCGTACACGGCGGAGCGAAGCGGGGGAGTTTACGGGTGCGATGCCAGCGCAAGGCTATTACCAACAGAGAGACAAGATTTTCATGGCAATCTACAAATTTCAAGACAACGAAATGCAACGAGTAGAGGATACAACCTTCAGTGCGGAGGGGATATTAGAACGACAGAACCTGCAAGAAGCGCTCAAGCGTCAAATCGATGCAATCGCCCCGGACTGCCTTGTCATCGCGGAGGAGTTCTCGGAGTGGTCTGATTCCAAACGTCGTATTGATTTGCTGGCCGTTGATAGAGAAGGGAACCTCGTCGTTATAGAACTCAAGCGTACGGAAACGGGCGAACATATGGATCTCCAAGCGCTGCGATATTCGGCTATGGTTTCAACGCTAACTTTTAATCGAGCGACAGAAATCTATTCAGAGTATCTTTTGTCGATTGGGGAAAAGTTCAACGCGGAGGACAAACTGCTCGAATTTCTGGGCTGGGAGGAATCGCAGGAGGATGGATTCGCGTTGGACGTTCGGATCGTATTGGTTTCCGCTGATTTTTCCAAAGAGCTTACTACTTCGGTAATGTGGCTAAACGAACGAGATATCGATATTCGCTGCGTCCGTTTGAGTCCTTTTAAGTACGAAGACCAACTTCTTCTGGATATTCAGCAAATAATCCCGCTGCCCGAGGCGGAAAGCTATCAAGTCAAAATAAAGCAGAAAAACGATGAGCTGAAAGAAGCGAGACGTTCATCAAGGGATCTAACCCGATACCGATTTGAAGGAGATATTTTCAACAAAAGAAAACTGGTGTTGGCAGTAGTTCTGCGGTGGGTATCTGAGTATCACCCGACTGATCTTCCGGCATTATTGGAAGCATTTCCGAAGGAGCTAAGAAGAAGCGGTCTGTTTACTCCTCACCAGGAAGCTAGAGAGATCTGTGAGCGAACAGGGATCCCGCGTCATTTTCTAGGTGATGGGGATGTATTAGTTCTTGCTGATTCTGAGAAGTATGCTGTTTCAAACCAGTGGTCGAAAACTAGCATTGATAGGTTTGTCGAGCAAGCGAGAAGTCTTGGATATGAAATTGAAGAGTCGACAGGCTGAGGCTATCTTGATTCAAGGTTCCCAGATTTATCCGTCGAAGCGGAGCTTCGGGTACGGCATTCCCAAGCGGAGCGAGGGAACGAGGGGCCAATGGTGCGGGGAGTCGCAAGCGGGGAGTTTACGGGTGCGATGCCAAGACGGCTATTCCTCTTCCTCGAAAGCGTCTTTTCCCCCCTTGTGCTCCTCGGGAATGTGCCGTAGCAATTCCATTGACTCGTGGAGGATTCGACTGATGCCGCATGTGTCAGCGTCTATCAGGACATAGATAACCACATGCCGGGCATTCTTAATCCTGGTTCCACTCCGTTTAGAACTGAGGGCGACCCTGTAGCTCCTAAAGTCTTTTCCCAGTTCAGTCCGTGCCTTGCTGCCGATTTGGCTGGGTTCCTCTGCGATGTCCGCAAGGGCTTGTTCCAACAGGATGTGGTATGCGTCTGCTTGTCTTATCCCAAAGGTGCGGATGGTGTAGGACCAAATGTCCGCAATATTTTCACGGGCGGCCTTACTGAACTTTAGTTGCAACGCCATCGGTATCTTCTTGTGCGACGTGTTCTTTGCACTCCGAACGTATTTCTCCAAAGAATGCCGAGAGTTCTTCCCGCGTGCTTACTGTGGTGGCGCGCCCATGGGCCAAGTCATCCATGCCCTTCTGCACTTCAGCACGGAGGCGTTCGAGCCGTAGCCGCTCCTCTTCCTCGTGGCTTTCAAGGAGACGGAGACCGGCACGGAGGACTTCGCTGGCATCCTTGTAATGTCCTCCCGCCAGCATATCGCCAATAAAGGTTGATTGGTGGTTGGTTAAGTTCACGCTTTGTGTGGGCATGTTGCATCAGTCCCTGCTTGGTTTTCCTTCGTGATTAGTATGTCATACTTGGCGAAACGGGGCAACAGGCATTGGCACATTTTTGCCTGTATCGACGTATGGAGAAGGGATATGTACTATGGTTTGGGGATATCGTATCAGGCTGCCTCGCTTGGAATCATCCCGTAAATTCAATAGTGATAGCGACATTGGACGACGAAGATGGTGTCATCGGCAACTTTGTAGACCAACCGGTGTTCCCGGTCAATGCGTCGAGACCAGTATCCAGCCCGGCCATGCTTTAGCGGTTCCGGGGCACCAATCCCCTCGAAGGGGGTGCGCTGTGCATCCCCCAGCAACGCGTTGATTCGCTTCAACGTCTTCTTATCGGTGCGTTGCCAGTACAGGTAGTCTTCCCACGCCTTCCCGGTCCAAGATAGTGTCATGGGGTCATGGATCTATGAGTTCATGGACCGTGGTGTTTCCGGCTTCCGCTTCCGCGATGGAGCGATTCAGGCGTTCGGCATTTTTGGGACTGGCCATCAAATAGGCGGTCTCTTCGTAGGACTTGTAGTCTTCGGCGGACATCACCACAGCGGGTTTCCCATTCTGTCGGGTGATCAGGACGGGCACATGGTCGTTATTTACCCGATCCAAGGTTCCAGCCAGTTGTTGTCGGAATTGGGAATAACTCATTGTATCCATGGGAGCGTTTCCTTTCATCATTGTACTTCTTATTGTACCAGTACTTATTTTTGTACGCAACCGCCTTTCGTACTTGGTTTCAAGACAAACAGCCGGGACGGCCGTTCCACCCTTTCCAGACGATTGAAAGAAGTCCGGCAGATGAGAAGAGGGTGGCACAGGCGTCTCGCCTGTGATGGTCACACGCAGTGACCAGAAGACTCGGTTATCGCAACGTGTCGACCTACCGTGTCAGCTCCCCGCAAGAAAACGACCGTCAGGAATCGATTATTTCCCGGCTGTAGGCCTGAATTACCTGGTCATGGCTCAGCACCGCCACGGGCTTGGCGGGGGCATCCGGCGCTACCACGACCAGTGCGTTGGTGTCGTTATCCGACATTTTACGAATGGCTGTTAACAGCGTGTCATCGGTGTGAATGGTCGTTGCGGGCTTAGCGATATCATGGGCAACAATCAGGCCGATAAGACCCTCTTCCATAATCGTGGCCCGGATATCGGCGCTACTTATGATTCCTTCCAATTCGCATTGCCCGTTGAGAATCGGAAAACACGCCTGATCGCTCTTGGAAAACTGGTTAATAAGGTTGGCCAACGGCATTTTTCGGGGCACCGTTAGAAGGGGATTTCCCTCTTTGGTCGATTTCTGCGCACCCAGGACGTCCGCCACGGTAATGTTGCGCAGGACGGCGCTCCACATATTGGCCGTTTTGCTGGGGGCTTCCATTCGGGAGGGGAGCTGCTTGTCGTAGAGGGTGAACCTGCGGGCCAGAAGATAGGCCAGAATACAGACCAGCATGGAAGGCACCAGCAGGTTGAAGTTTCCGGTCATCTCGCTCACCATGATGATCGTGGAAATAGGCGTGTTGGCTGCGGCGGCGAAGAAGCCCGCCATGCCCACGATAACAAAGGCCCCGGCCTGGATATCGGCGGCGGGAAAGACCTGTTCCGCCGTTAGCCCCACGACACCGCCCACGGCACCGCCGATCACGAGCGCGGGACCAAAGACACCGCCACTACCCCCAGATCCAACGGAGAACGAGGTGGTTGCAATCTTGCACAGGGCCAAGCCCAGCAGTACCGGCACCGTAAGTTCATGATCGATGGCCTGTTGCACAATACCATAGCCCGCGCCCAGCGCTCGTGGAGCCACTAAACTGATGAGCCCCACCACGACACCCCCGATGGCTGGCTTTAGATAGTTCGGGACCCTCAGAGCCTCAAAGCGGTTATGCACGCCGTAGAAGCAGTAGACGTAAAGCGAGGCGCACAGGGCCATGGTCACGGCCAGCGCGCCATAAGGCAACAATTGAATGGGGTGGTCAAAAACAAAATCAGGGGTTACAAAAATAGGTTCCCAACCGAAAAACATACAGAAAATACTGTAGGCGGTGACCGATGAGATGAACGCGGGTATGAGGACTTCATGCTCCAAGTCCATGTCCTTATAGAGCACTTCCGCCGCGAAGAGCGCACCGGCAAGGGGTGCATGGAAAATCGCGCCGATGCCCGCCGCCATGCCCGCCGCCATCAGGGTGCGCCGTTCGTGGCCGGTTAGTCCCAGAGCATTGCCCAAGGTTGCGGCGAAGCCCGCACCGATTTGGGCGATTGGCCCTTCACGGCCCGCAGAACCACCCGTGCCAATGGTAATGGCTGCGGTTATTGCTTTTATAAAGGGAACACGTTTGCGTACCCGGCCATCATGAAAGTGATAGGATTCAATGGCCGCATCGGTACCGTGCCCGGCTGTTTCGGGGGCATATCGATATATGATGATTCCGCTAACCAGACCGCCTACCGCAGGAAGAGCAAACAACACCCATGGGCGCAAAGCTCCGTCACTGTGCTGAAAGAGGGGTGCCTCGCCCCCAGGCCCCTCTGGATGAAACCCCGCAAGCTGCTCCAGGAAAATGAAGCGGGTAAATTCCAAGAGCCAGAAAAAAGCCGTTGCTCCGAGGCCCGCCACAACCCCCACAATGACACACAAAAAAAGAAAGCGTGCCATTTTTGTTGCAGCTTTCGCCCGGACTAATGAATTATCTTCTAATTTCTCTTGCATTATTGATCGCTGACTGTTCTATTTAGTGCGTTTTCGGGCCTTGCTTTTGAAAAATACCAACAAAAAACAAGAAGACGCCTCGTCATTCCCACGCACGTGGGAATCCAGAACGCGGCAGGTTTGCACCAAGTCACCACTGGTTCCCCGCGTTCGCGGGGATGACTGCTTTGGTTGTGGCTCAGCCACTTTGGACGGCAGAGGTGCGCCGTTATTCAAATGTTGTGTCCCCAAAGAGTCACCGCTGTTTCGACGTGAAGGCAAGGCATTATATAGTCTGCGGGCCGGGGGCAACAAGAATTTTTGGGAATAAAGATGCTCACCACGGGCAGGTGTGCAGACTTTCCTGTCCGCAACAAAGGCAGCGTGATCTGAGTAGAGGCCCCGGGAAATTTTCCGTGCACCACGCGCATCTGCTGCTTCAACGTGTTCCCTGCGGCGGGTAAGAAAACCCGTCCTCTTACCGGGGCAGGAAACAATGTTCCTGCAAAATAACTTCGGACAACCCACCCACACACGTGTGCGACGCCGCGTGGAACACATGCCCCGCCGTCATATGGAAAGGCAGGGCGCAGCAGACGGCTATTCCTGCTGCCCGGATGGCAATCGTGCCCGATTCGCTGTCTTCGAAGCCGACCACATCGCCGAATTCACTGGGATGAAGTCCCAGCCGGCCTAGAGCGAGGGAATAGAGGTCGCGGTGGGGTTTCAAACGCATCTCGCAGGAGTCCGAAGCGGTGATGATGGCATCGTAGAAGGTCTCTGCCGATTCAAAGCGTTGCTGGATACGGGCCGTAGCCTCTTCAGACAATCCCCAGGTGGACACCTCTTTATGGAGCTGACGAAACACCTCTCCGAGAACGACAGCCGCTTCGTAGGCGATGGAGGAGGTTACAAGAGCGACCTGGGCGGGCTTCTTTGCGAAGATGATTCCCAATTGGGCCAATCGAGCTTCTGCGCCTTCAAGGGAAGAGGAATCCTTCAGATGTCGGGACAGTTCGGGCAATACCTTGGGGGCCTCATCACCCAATAGTCCCGTGACCAAGGCGAGAAAGATGCCAATGCCGGGCATGGGTTCGATGAGCAATCCGTCGGTCGGCGCTTTGAGTGCGGTCGGCAAGGGCTTGCCGTTGGCTTTGGCTACGGCGGAGAGCAGCTCGTGGTAGCGTTGGTAGTAGATTTCGACACAGGCGCGGGTAAGGCGCGGAAAATCGTTGGCGGGAAAGGCCTCCGAGATTTCGTCGGCCAGTGTCTCGATGGCGGCACATTCCTCGGGGCCGTCATGGTGTTCAATGCACATCAAAGACCGAAAACGGCAATCCGATTTGAGCTCAGCAATACCGAGAAGGTCCAGCATGGCCTCCAAATCCTGTTTCCGCGACTCATCCTGAGAGAACCCCAGGGTCCAGGCCGCAGCGTGGACCAATGACCGCATGAAGCAGACAGGTTTAATGGCATCACCATAGGTCTGGAGGAGGTATTCTACGTGGCGCGTGCTGCTGTTCCCGATGATGTGGGGGTAGTCCTGTTTGGGATTCAAGCCGGGCCAGTTCGGGTCGTTGCTCCAGCCGGAAATACGGCCTACCATGGTCTCCAAAGCGTTGATGCAGAGGGGTTCCGTGGTGGTCGTGGTGCCATCCATGTCCATCACGGCGGCACGGAGACCCGAGGCCACCGTGCTACGCGCGGGGGCGAGGGGATAGAGGTCGTAGGGCGGATAGACGTGGGCCAGATTCTCGACCACGGCGAATTCCTGGCCCGATTCGGTAAAAAGGCGGACAGCGGTATCGCCGTCAGCAAATTTTGGAAGGGAAGGGGGCATTTCGTACTTTCTTCGTCGGAAGGGTATAGTGGGAGTTGGAGGGCTACACGCAGAGGCCGATCATAGCGGGTCGTGGTCTCGTGTGCAAACTTGGAATACAGAAAGAAAACCGGGAAAAGAATGTAGCATAGGCGTCCCGCCTGTGTTTTTTACGAGCCAATGAAATCACCCACAAGCTTCGGGACTGCGTCCCTCCGCGTGTAGGTGGCACCCTTTTCAGTTTGAAGGTATAGTGCTGTGAAAACGGTTAAGAATCACTTTTCAGCAAACGGAGGAAACGCACAGATGGGTCATGATTTCTTTGGGCCAACACCCGCTGCGGAGGATCTTTGGTTTCCAGAACAGGCGACGGATACCCAACAGCTTTTTTACGAAAGCATCGCCCAGTTCACACGAGAAATCATGGGACCTGCCGAAGAGCCTTTGGCTACCGGGGACTACGCGCTGGCCCGCAATCTTTTCCGGGAGTGCGCAGAGCTGGGCGTATTCGCCGCCGAACTCGACGAAGATGATGATGGCCTGGGTTTCGGCGTATTGGATGCCACCCTACTCAGCGAAGCAATTGGGCGCGGACACAGTCTGAGCGTGGGACTTATGGTTCACCAGGGGGTGGGCATGCTCCCCGTGGCCTGTTTCGGCAACGACTCGCAGCGGGCGCAGTACTTGCCGGGCGCGGCAGCGGGGGAGTGCATCATGGCCTTCGCCCTGACCGAGCCCCATTGTGGTTCCGACGCGCTCGCCCTCACCACATCCGCCGCGCCGAAGGGGGACGGCTACGTTATCAGTGGGGCCAAGCAATTCATTACCAACGCCGCCTATGCCGATTGCTTCATCACCTTTGCACGCATTCCCGAGGTCGGTATCACCGCGTTTCTGGTTGATGCGAACACACCCGGCCTTTCCATCGGCCCCGAGGAAAAGAAGCTTGGTCAACATGCCTCCTCCACGTGCAGTGTTTTTTACGAGAATGTTGTGGTGGACAAGAGCACAATCCTGGGTGCGCCGGGTGAGGGTCACCGAATCGCCCTCAATATGCTCAATCTGGGCCGTTTGAAGCTGGCCGCGGGCTGTGTGGGTAAGATGAAAACCTTGCTTCCCCTGGCCGGGGCCTACACCCGGGAACGGACGGCTTTCGGCCAGCCCATCGCCAGCTTCGGCATGCTTCGGGACCGTCTGGCCCGCATGGCGTCACTGCTTTATGCCGTGGAATCCACCGTCTACCGTGTCGCCAGCGTGATGGAGCGGGCGTTGACGGAAGCTCGTGGTGATGCGTCGGCGCTTGCTGGAACCGAGCGCTTGGCGGTACTTCGGGACTTTGCATTGGAATGTGCCCTGGCGAAGTCCTTTGCCTCCGAGTCCCTCGGTGTCTTTACCGACGACATGCTCCAGCTCTACGGGGGCTATGGTTTTAGCGAAGAGTATCCGGCGGCCAAGGCCTTCCGCGATGCGCGCGTTACCCGGTTGTATGAAGGGACCACCGAAATCTGTCGGGTCACGGTTATGCAGCGCCTTCTGGCCCAGTGCGGGGAGTCCGCCTCGACGGGGGCGGCGAATGCTCCCTGCGGCGTGGCCGCGCAAAAGGAATTGTTCAGGGCGCTTCTCCAGCGCCACTTGGAGGACAACGGAGGAGAGACCAAAGCACTGCTCGCCGAGCAGACCCTTAGCGGCCCCTTCGCGGCGGCATTCGAGCGTATCTACGCGGCAGAAAGCGTATTGCTGCGGGCGGGCGAAGCACCGTCATCTCAGCGAGACCTCGCCGCGTATTTTGTCGCCACGGGCACCTCGGCGAACCTGGCCTGTATGCACCAGATTTCGGGGAGTCTCTCGAACTGTGCGGCTATCGGAGCGCAAGGTTACGAAGCAAACTTTCCAGCCGTAGATGTCGTTCGCCTACGTGAGCGTGTCGTCGAAGCGTTGAGGAGATCGTAAGCGTTCGCCACATAGGAGGTCGGGTTTTCTTACCCGACATAAGACGCGCGTTGAATCCGCCAAGGCCTGTAACTGATGCAAGAGCACCAAGCAGCCTGTGCTGGCATCATGTTGCCTTTATTGCGGACTGGAAAGTCCGCACTCCTGCCCGACGTGAACACTCAAAAAACGTTAAACGGTACTGGTGCCTAGCGTTTTTTGGTCTTCACGCGGCCCAGCATATCGTGGTAAGATTGAGTGCGAGAGGAAAACAGAATGGCAAATACAGAATTACAATACATAACCAATGCCGACGGAGAACAGGTGGGGGTTGTTGTGCCAATGGAAATATGGCGCGAGATCGAGTCCGAGCGGGAGACCGCCTATTTGCTGAAGAGTCCCGCGATGAAGCGCCGCTTGCTGGAGGCCAGGAATCGAATGGGGGGGATTTCTCTTGACGACGCACGCACGAAGCTTGGTCGTTGACCCGTCCGCCTTTGAGGACCTGACTTGGTGGGTCAATCACGACAGGAAGAAGGCATTGCGGCTCATGCGGCTTCTTGAGGACACGTGTCACAGCCCTTTCGATGGCATCGGGAAACCCGAACCCTTAAAGCATGAGCTTTCTGGGTGCTGGTCCCGGCGGATTGATGACGTGCATCGGATTGTCTACGAAGTGACCGACGAAAAGATCCGAGTCCTTTCTTGTCGCTATCACTACTGAAGCGCGTGCTCGTCGAACAGTGTCTTACGGGGCGCTGGAGGTCTTTTCCGTAGCAAACACGGTCCAATCGCGTGAGCGGGTGGCCAAGAGCTTGCTGACATGGGATGGTTAGTTCATAGTCATTCCAAAAATCTCTACATATTCATTTGTCCCCCAAAAACCTAAAACCATCCCGCCATACAAAAACGCTTGAAGGATACATGAAATCCAAAAAAACAAGAGTGATGTTATAAAGCTCCAAAAGACTGGATTTTCTTTGTAGCGGACTCCGGCAGGGGGCCAATAAAACAACTTGAACGGCATCTTTCTCCCCAAGAATTCGGTCAACTCGTCGGTCTCCGAATCATGCGATTGTACGAGAGGCTTGGAGGATTGAATGCAGCACTCACAAAGACGTCGAGATTGCCAATAACACAGCACGCAAGAACCCATTCCACAGAAAAGAAGAGTCGAGAGCACGACATAGGGAATTGGGTTTTCTAAATCATAACGAACTGGATAGTCGTATCCTATAACGATGTAAAGCGCCACGTACCAGAGCGAGGCCCATACCAGAGCGAGAAGTAGCGAAAAAACAGAAAAAACTAGATTAGACAAAACCACACGCAATATGCAGTGTAGGTTCTCTTGCTGCTTTTCTTTCATGTCGGCACACCTCCACAGTGTCAACTCAATCAGTCAGGACTCGGGTGTCCTGAGTATAAACGGATTTTCGGTGAACTCCAACTACAAATACCCCATCGTCTCCAAACCCTCGATGATATCCGGGCTGATACGTCCTCCGTCGATGTTTTCGGTATCATCTGAATGCTACGCATCCTCCGACAAGGATTGCAGCCCTGATTTCACGAAGGCCTTGCCAAAAGGGTCGGTCATGGTGGTGGGCGAGGCTTTCTTGCGGTAGGGGGTGCTGGCCGCTTCGTAGTCCTTCATCAGGGCACGCCCTTGTGTGGCAAACACGGGCTGCCTCTCGATGATATTGGTGAGTTCAGCCGGGTCCGCCTTGAGGTCAAAGAGCACTTCCTGGTCAGCCGGTGCCCACGGGTCAAGGGGTAGAAAGTCGCTTTCTTTCGCCCGATTCGCTATAGCTCCCTGCAACAACCAATACTGCTTGCACTCGTCCGCATCAAGCCAGCGCGGCCCCGTGATGTACTTGTAGTTATCGAAAAGAACAGCGTGCAACTGGGCGCGGCTCTCGGGAAAGAGGCTGGCATAGATGGGGCCTTGCCGTGGAACATAATTCCACGTCGTTTCTCCTGCGGCAACCAAATACTGACCCGATACCGGATTCTCAAATGATGCATGGGGTTGCTGAATGAGCCGGAGCAGCGTCGGCATCACATCGCTGATGGAAACAGGGTCCGGTATGCGCTGTGTCTTGAACAATTCGGGTGCCCAGATAATCAGAGGAATGCGCAACGTTTCTTCGTAGAGGTTCCAGGCGTGATCGGTGCCCCCGTGCTCCATGAACTCCTCGCCGTGATCGGAAAGAAGGACAACAATCGTTTTTGACAGGAGCTCAAGTTCCCGCAGGCCATCCAGATAGCGTTGGATCGTCTGGTCGATAAAGGCGATTTCTCCATCATAGTGCTTTTTGAGCTCCGTAAGGCGGGCATCTTCGGGGAGCATTCCCTGGCTCACCAAGTCCAAGGGGTGCTGTTCCTCGGTCGGGTCGAGGATCTCGCGATTGGGTCCAAAAGGCTCCAGGGCGGTCGCGGGCGGATTGTAGGGGGCGTGGGGGGCGTAGTAGTGAAGGTATTGAAAGGTGGCTTCGTCCCGATGCCGCTTTGCGAAATCCAGCGCGGCATCCGTTACGCGCTCTTCCAACTCGGTCGTTATTTCAACACCCGGCAACAGCTCGGCTTCTTGAAAGCTGTCGTAGAAGCCGCGAAAGCGCATGACAAAGGAAGAAGAGAAAATCCCGGTTTTATAGCCCGCCGATTCCAACAGCTTTGGCAGATTGCTCTCTTGGGGCGTGGGCCTCGCCGTCCAACCGAGTCCCGTGCTGTTCATGGCAGGGGGGCGGCCCGTGAAGAGTGAGGCGACCGCTTCGCCGGTGAAGGTGGAGGCCGTGTAGGCGTTCTCGAAGAGCACGCCTTCCGATGCGAGGGAATCAATGGCCGGGGTCCTGGCCCGCCCATAGCCGTAGCAACCTAGATGGTCGGGACGGAGGGTGTCGACCAGAATGATAGCGACGTTGTAGCCGTCCCCCGGAAGATGGGCGCCACGGGGTGGCGAAAGGGGCGTCGGCGTGCATCCGTAGAGCGTAAAAAGTATACCGACACACATCACTTGGGTCGTTCTTGAAACTGATTTATACAATGGGTCTCACCGTTCTTTGGGGTCGGCAATAGGGGGGGATGCGTTCAAGGACTGAATTCCTCGATACGTATAGTAGAGGATTTCTCTATGCTCCAAGGGGGCGCGAAGGCGGAAGGTGTAGCCGCGTTCGTCCCCGGATAGCGTTTCAATCCGATCAAACCTATCTTCTTCCACCATGACGGAGGAAGAATCTTGTGCGGTGATGGTGAATGTTTCGGGGGACTGATTCTCTTTTCGCAATTCAAATACATGGTCGGACTGAAACAAGGTGGTGGCGTAGAGGACCTCCACGACGACCTGTTCATTGGGTGCCGGGCCAAAGTGGCGAATTGCTTCGGTTAATCCCGTGCGAAAGATCATGGCGCCGTTGTAGGAATCCGGTTTGTTGGCGAAAAGGACGGTGCCCTCGGGGTGCGTTGATTGAATACCCGCAACAATGTCTTTGACACACTCGCCGGCGGTCTTCCATCGTTGGGTTGCTGTCAGGAGCATTCCGCCTTGCACAATGATCATGGCGCTCAACGCGATGCGCCGCCATGTCTTGGAAGAGAGCGCGCCGACAAGGTTGGCGGCACCCATGGCGGCAAAGATGGAGGCGAGGTAGAGAAAGCGTTCGCCCTCGGTATTGGTCCATTGTATGCGCATATTGATGACAGGCAGCAGGCCGAGCCAGAAGGCGACATAGAGAAAGTAGCCAAAACGGCGCTTGGGGTATCGCCACGCCACCCAGGTCCAGAGCAGCGTAACGGCAACAAGGGTCGCAGAAAAAAGGTCGGCTATGCCTCTGCCGTGGGTGGCGAAGAGGGACGTATCTCGGGGGAGGGGAGGCAGGAAGGCTCGCCATGCAAAGCGCGACATGGCCTGGGCCAGCAGATCCTGATGAAAACGCAAGTGGCCGTGGGCACCGTATCCACCGACAAAGGCACCGACAGTCACATGCCGCACCGCGAAATAGATGGCGAGAATGACTGCCACGCCAGCCAAGGTGGCGTACCACGCTCGCAGGTCGATGCGCCATCGTCTGGAGATTCGCAGAAACAACGCCGTGGCCACCATGAGGAAGGGTAAGGCAAAGGCCGATTCTTTGGCGAAAAGTGCGGCGGCAAGAAGGAAAAGACTTCCAAACAGGTAGTAGCGCGACCCCGAGCGGATTCCCTGCACAAGGCTGCAAAGGGTCAACAAGGAAAACAGTGCCGCGATAAGATCGGTGCGACCAGAGATCCAGGAGACCGATTCGGCGTGGCAGGCCATGGAAAGAAATATCAGCCCCGAAGCCAGGGATATCGTGCGGTTTCGTGCGGTGTTGGGAAGGAGCAGTGTGGTGAGCTTGACCACGAGGAGGCTGTTAAGAACATGGAGCAGGACGTTGCTGGCGTGATAACCGAAGGGGTGAGTTCCCCACAATCGGTATTCGACCCAGAAGTCTAGTCCCACCACGGGCCTCAGGAAACCGCGCCCGGTGCCCGTTGGCATGAAGGGGATGCCCCCTTTCATAACCGTGCTGAGATGAAGGAAATCGTCACTGGAGAAGTAGGCGGTCAAGGCGGACCAAAAGAGTAGGCTCCCCAAGCCAAGGAATCCGACACTGTATAAAATCCACGTGCTAAGCGCAGTGTTATTCGATTCTTCGGGTGAAGACACGGGACTCCTTTCCAGCGTCTAGAAAGTCGGCAGGCGCACGACGACATCAGTGCTTGGACATTCTATCCCTTGTCATCCATGTCGGGCAAGCATCCTTCCTGCCTCAAAAGAATCTCCGGGTGCTTTATTGGCTAAATGTTAAGTGACAAGTGCCAGGACATCGTGGACTGAATTCGGTGCCACGGGTAGGCCTGTCAGGGCTTTACCCGTGAAGTGACTGTGGGTAAATGAGGGGAGCATCCAGTTTTGGGAGACCAAGGTTTTTGCACGGGTAAACCCTTCGGGCCTACCCGTGGCACCCGACGCGATTTTTATGGTGTCCGTACTTTTCTGAACACGCCGCACATTGGCGGAATCCCACGTTTCAGGCAAGGTGCCGTCAGGCGTGGGCGAGGGCGGCGTTCCGCATGGCGAGAACCTCCGCATAGAGTGCTTCATACTCGGCCACAATATCGTCCCGTTTGAATCCCGACATGGCACGTTCCTGGCCGCATTGTCCCATGGCGTCGGCACGCTTGGGGTCGGAGAGTATTTCAATGGCGCACTGGGCCATGTGTTCAATGTCGCCCACTTCGCAGAGGTACCCCGATACCCCGTGCTCGATGATTTCGATGATGCCCCCGCTGGCCGTCGCCACAACAGGCACGCGGCACGCCATGGCTTCCAGGGGGACAAGGCCAAAGCTCTCGTGCTCACTGGGCTGAATGACAAGATCCGCGCAGGGAATAATGGATTCGATATTTTCGTGGTTGCCGATATACTTGATGCGGTCGGAAATCCCCAATTGCTTCGCCACGCCCACCGCCGCCATACGCTCGGGGCCTTCGCCGACCATCACGAGGGTGGCATCCATCTGGTCCAGCACGCGCTTAAACACGCGCACGACATCGGTAACACGCTTTACGGGACGGAAATTGGAAAT
>JAJRPE010000253.1 GCA_024280935.1 Candidatus Hydrogenedentota bacterium | reverse complement strand
GCACCTTGGCGGAGACAACCCCGAAGAGGCGCTCCCCACGCTCGATGGCATCCACGGTGCCCTGACTATCTCGCGGATATTTGGGGTGGGCGCCGAGTACTACGTGGACAACTGGCCCGCCGCCCGTGCCGAGTTTCTCTCGGACGACCAGGTGGGTGCGTTGCAAGTTCCCGATCTCTCGACCAACCCGGTATTCGTGCAGTTACTCGACCAGATGGATGTGATCGAGCGCGAGTTTGGCCGCGTCGAAGGCTATATCAACTGGCAGGGCGTTTTGAACAACGCATTCCGAATTCGCGGCGACCAGATCTTCATGGATCTGATGATGAATCCCACCCTGGCACGCCACCTCTTTGAGGTCGTGGCGCGAACCATGATAGATGGCATGAAGCACGTGTACGAGCGCCAGCGAAAAACCGGGGTGCATGTCCGGCACGCGACCGTGAGCAATTGTGTGGTGAACATGGTGTCCCCCGAACTTTACCGCGAGCATTTGCTGCCCTTCGACGTAATGCTCTCCGAAGCCTTCGACGACTTCGGAATCCACAACTGCGCGTGGAACGTGGACCCCTACATCGAAGACTACGCACAAATCGAAAAACTTGGGTACGTCGATATGGGACTCGATTCCGATTTGATTCGCGCCCGTGAACTCTGCCCCAACGCACGCCGGGCCATCATGTACAAACCGACCGACCTCACGTCAAAATCACTCAAGCAGATCGAGGCCGACCTGCGTCGCATCCACCGCGAACTGGGTCCCTGCGATATCGTCCTCGCCGACATCGAGCACGGCACACCCGACGAGCGTGTGTTGGAATTCGACCGCATTGCCAAAGATACGCTGGAGATGCCCGGGGAAGAGTAATCGATCATCGCCGAATGGTCGCGGTCGTTTAACCCAACACGACCAACCCGAATCGAAAAAGTGAGCGGTAAGGGTGCCACCTACACGTGCAGCCGGTTTCCGGCTAAGCTTGTGGGTGCGGATTCGCGGAAAGTTGCCTGAATTTTCCCCGGATACCGAGTCGTTATAGAAGGCCCTGCACCCACAAAGCCGCTCGTTCCTCGCGTCTGTGGAGGTGGCACCCTTATTGCCCTCAGTGTGGCCGTGCGTAGTCGCGCAGGCACATCACGTTCTCATAGGGCGTTCCACGCGGAATCTCGCAGCCCGCGCCTACGATATAGGGTCCGTCTGCATCGTTGTGACAGGCCGCGACGGTGTCATGCACCAATTCGGGCGTGCCGTTCTTCAAGATGGAAACGGGATCCATGTTGCCGAGGAGAACCTGTGTTGGCGCCATAGCGGTGCGGGCTTCGGCAAGGGATGCCATGTAATCAAGATCGACAATGTCACAACCGAGACGGCCCATGCCGTCGAGGATGGCGGTCGTGTTGCCGCAGATGTGGAGGCGAACACGGGTACCCATTGCATGGAGGCCCTCGACCAGCTTCTTCTCATACGGGAAGACAAACTCTTCATAGATCTGCGGACCCACCAGCGATGCGGCGGCATCGCCTACGCCGATAATGTCCGCCCCCGCAGCCACTTGCGCTTTGGCGAAGGCAAGCGCCATCTCCACGTTGAAGGCGAAAAGGTCATGGATGAACGGGGGGGCGTCGTAAAAATCCATCATCAGGGTATTGATGCCGCGCAGGTCAGCACCTTCGGCGCAGGGGCCTTCGACCCATCCTTCGATAAGCTTTTCGTTGGGGGCTTTCTCCTTGAACAGCGCGACGGCCTGGACGCGGTCGTGCATCCGTCCTCCGCCAAGAGGGTCGGGCCTACGCAGGGATAAAAGGTCTGCCTTGTCGGCAAGCCGGGCGTTTACTTCATCGATGGCTGGTGGCTGATCGTCGAAGTAGACGACGGTGGCCCCGCAATCCGCCGCCTCCCGACCCGGATCCGAGATGACGGAAACATAGTCGAAATCGAAGGTCTCCGCCGTCTTCATCTGTGCGTCAACCAGGACGCGGTAGTCCGTGGCGTAGTCTTTATAGGAGACCCCCGCGTGGTCGGAGGCGAACATCATGGTGATGGGCATGAGCGGCAGAGAATCTGTTTTTTCTCCCGCCAGCAGGGCGAGTACCCGTTCACGACCGGTCATATTTTGTCCTTTCAGATTCATAGGGGACTGACACGGACCAAGCGCCTCCGGCATGCAGGAGGAATACGGCCTTATGCACCGAATCCTGTGAAAACAAGGGTACTCAAAGCTCCGTGTCCCGTCGTTGGCGGGAGAGAACCACGAATTTTTTCGCCAACGACGGGACAGCCACGCCCGCTAAAACTACTTGTCGTTGATGGAATCGGATGTTTTGAAATTTAAGTAAACGTGAATAATTCACGCTATGGGGGGCGTGTCAGTCCCTGAACTACCCTTGGAAGCGTAGCATTTGTCGTGGTCGTAAATCGCCACCCTAAAAAGAAAGCAGGCACTGCCAGACATACATGTTGGCGAGGGCATCGACGTTGTCCCAGATTCGCTCGAAAATATGCTCGTCGCCCTGAATTTTTTTGAAGTCCTTGCGCTTCTGCTCCCACGATACGCACGCGCCCGCTTTGAGTGCCGGAACCGGAATCTTCGCCATGGCATCATCGATGGTGATGGATGGGTTGAGTCCGCGATTCTCAGGAACCGTGTAAGAACTTGACGAGTAAACCCCATAGTCACGGGTGAACTCGGTCATGGCTTTCATGTTTTCCACCGTGGCATCATTCTGAATGATCGCGCTGGCATCCATGATATACCCGCCGTCGCCCGCCACGGCATCAATGACCTCCTTGCACCGTGCCCGAACCTCGTCGGGGGTGCCATAGGAAAGCATGGCGTTGGGAATGCCGCCGCTTATGCAGAACTTCTTTCCAAGCACGCGGTGGACCTCGGCAATATCTCCTTGGTCCACGTGATATAGAATGCTGTTCTCCTCCAGCTCGGCGAAAGCATCGAGATGGGCATCCCAGTTGCCTTCCGCGTAAAACATGGTCTGATGCCCGTGCGCCCAGAGCGCCTCAATGATGGGCTTGAGCGTTGGCCAGTTGACCGTGTCGAAGTGCTCCTGTTTGACGAAAGGCACCCCGCCCCGATGCATCCAAAAGCCCACAGGAACATTTTTGTCTGGGTCCGCCGTCGTGAGGGCCACATGGAGCAAGTGGGGCATGAGCGCCTCGCAGGCCTTGAGCACCACTTCGGGCCGCTCCAGGAGATCCATGGTCAAACCCATGTAGCCGCGAAGTTTGTCGCCCAGTATGTCGAGGGGCGCTTTGAAAATTCCCGCGATGGCGGATACCGTGCCGCATTCGGTTTTCATTTGGTCAATGGCGGGACCAAAGGCATTGAAGTAGGAAAGCATCGCCATGCCGCCCTTGAGGAAGGAAAGATTGTTCTGGGAGGTGGACGGCTCGCCCAGCGGACTCACATCCTTCGACACCCGAGGGAGCCAAACGTTCAGGAGATAGCCGGTCGGATCTTCGATGAGTTGATCATACTCGTCGGCCCGCATGAAGGATTGATCGTCCGGGGGTTCCAGAAACTGAAAGGCCGTATCGGCGGAAATTTCCAGGCCGGGCGTGGCGTAGTACTTCAGGCCGATGGCCTGTGAAAGGCCGGTCCACACGTAGACCATGCTTGCGGGAACCGCGTCCCAGTCAAAGTCCGAGGCACACTTCCGCATGGCCCGAAAGGCAAGATCATAGTCGTGGGTCACTTCCTGGCAGGTGAATCCGGCGTACCGCGCCGTGAACTCAGCGGCGAAAGGGCGAATCGGAATCTTGTCGGGCGTGCCGTTCCGCAGCGCTGTCACATACCGATTAAAACGCTCCTCGTATAGCTGACTCATGTCTATCGCCATCGTACGTTCTCCGAAGTGTGTGGGCAGATTCTTCGCCAACGTGCCTGTATCAGAAATGGAATAGCTCAATTAACTCGTGCAGGGTAGCATAAGCCTTGGCATTCAGGACAAAAACATCCAAAATATAAAATGAGGGTTGGACCAAGGCCAGCTTCGCCCACAACCCAATATTCACCACAGAGGCACAGAGGACACGGCGAAAACGACCCTCTGTGGTGAAAAACACAGCCGGGACGGCTATGCTACGTTCCAGCGTGAGCTTCGTCCACAACCCAAGTATACCCTTGTCGGCGAATTAAATTTTGAACCGCTAATGGACACGAATTTTCACGAATAAGACAAAATCGATGACACCTGTTTCGACGCATCACACTCGGAGTTTGAATCCAGAGCAAAGAACCTTTTCAAGGGTTTCACTTTGCAGCAACACCTATTCTATTCTGTATTTCTTGTTTTCTGCATTCGTGAAAATTTGTGTCCATTCGTGGTGAAATATTTCTTTTCTTTGCGTGCCCAGAAAAAAAGATCGCACGCAAAGACGCAAAGATTGGGTCTTGACCGCAAACGATGAAGGTTCATGTGCCCCGAATCGCGAGATCAGGATGAACCACGTGTTGCCTGAATGCCGATCCCTCATGTTCTCCATCATGATACAAGAGTTCGCAGAGCGTGGCCGCCATTTCCGCGTTGTGGGGATCCACCGAGGTGATGGGCGGGGTAAAGAAGCGGCTCAACTCTGTGTTTCCATAACTCACGGCGTGAAGCTCTTCGGGGATGCGTGCTCCTTGCGCCTTGAGGCGCCCGATCACCTGGATGGCCGAAGTGTCGTCACAGCAGAACACGCCGGTAACACCGCGCTTTCTAAATTCAGCAAGATCCACATCACTGGCCCGGTGCAGGATCAGGGGGCTATCCTCTGGTCGTCGTGTGCGCATGAGTTCCAGGTAGGTGCTGCGCATGAGTTCAAGTACCATGTTGCGTCCCGGCCACACCTCGTTTTCGACAAAGGCGATCAGGCCCGGCTTGCGCTCCAGCATGTAATTCACGGCCCGGGTCACGCCAAGATCGTAGCTCTGAATAACGAAGCGAAAATCGTTGCTCGTCATCGTGTGGTTGAGCAGCACAATAGCGGAGTCCATGGAGGGCAGCTTGGAATAGAAGCGTTTCCAGGTCTTGGATTCGTCCAGGGTTGGTATGACCACCACGGTTTCGTAGCGCTCATGTAGCATTTTCCCCACCAGACGAATCTCTTCTTCGTAATTATTGTAGTGGCAAAAATGGTGAAACTCCCGCCCAGCCAACTGAACGCGCTGGCCAACTTCACGCAGCAAGTCCTCGTACTGAATAGAATAATGGGGCAGCACAAGGCCCAGGATTTTTTCGCACGCCCCCTGCTCCGCCACGAAAGAACCCTTGCCGCGCCGCTGAACGATATAGCCCTTCTTGGCGAGCAGGCCCAGGACCCGCTTGGCGGTTTCACGGCCCACCTGGTGTTTCGTCTGTATTTCAACGATGGAGTCGATGCGATCCCCAGGGCGAATCCGAAAGGCCAGTATCTCCGCCTCATAGCTTTCGTAAAGCCGCTGATATACGGGCGTGTAGTTTTCCGTCATAGTCCGCCCCATTTCACCAAGGGTATGCGCTCACACCCAAAAGAATTCCACACCGTCATTCCCACGCATGTGGGAATCCAGAACAGCATAGGGAACCCACAGGCCACACTGGATCCCCGCGTTCGCGGGGATGAGGATCTGCTTTTACGCTCAGGCGGTGAACGCTTAGTAAAAAGACACATCACATCACACCAGCATGGTACACCGGGCCTCAGGTGGCTGTCAAAGAGGTGTATCCTCCGATTCCAGGATCCGCAAAAAACGGTCTGGATCAGGATCGCTGAAGGTGAGTCCACGTAGGTTAGCCTTCCAGGCTGAGATAGAATCAGCGGTGCTTTCCAACGTGGGTTTCATGCCATGGAAAGGTGACTCTGATCGTGGAGGGTGCATTATTCCAAGCCGACAATATGCGGGTAATTCCTGGTTGTCAAGACCTCCCCTCTTCTGCCCGTATGGGGCCTCGGGAAGCAGGACCACACCTCTATCTCAGCCTGGAAGGCTAAGCCACGTTAGCGCACCTTGGAACGGCGGGTTAATCCCGTAAAACAGGGGGGTGGGACGTACCCCCGCACCGGCATGTCACGGTAGGGGTACGCGCCGCGTGGCGTGCGCATGCGACTCGAATCGCGTGGCAGGGGCGTTTGGGCGAACAGTCTGGCGTGGGTCGCGGGGAAGACCTCGACGTGCGGGCCTGTCCCGGTGGATTTGGTTGGCGGGTCCCTCTGTAACCACGACACGATGCTCGTTTCACCGCCGGGACATGCCGCCGCGTTGTCGGGGGCTGTAGTTCTTCGATGGCGCTTGGCCGCCAGGGTGAGGGCGTGTTTTTTGTCAGGCTATTGGCGGCGGTATGTCCCTGTCATGCCAGGGCCTGCGCGACGATGCGGTGGACTTGGGACGGACCCGCGCACACCACTCGAATCGTGTGGCAGGGGCGTTTGGGCGAGCGGTCTGGCGTGGGTCGCGGGGAATGCCTTGACGTGCGGGCCTGTCCCGGTGGACTTGGTTGGCGGGCCCCTCTGTAACCACGACACGATGCTCGTTTCACCGCCGGGACATGCCGCCGCGTTGTCG
>JAJRPE010000252.1 GCA_024280935.1 Candidatus Hydrogenedentota bacterium | reverse complement strand
CTGTGCGCCGGACTTGATCCCCTGCGGTTGGTCACCGGGAATTGCGGTGGACAATCAGGGCCATGTATTTGTGGCGGACCCGGTGAATTTTCGGGTCATTCGCCTGTCCACCAGCTTGGAGTTTCAACTGAGTTTCGGGGAGGCGGGCCAGCCCATCGGTGGCTCTTGTCCATCCATACCGTCTGCTTTTTGAACCTGACCATGATCCCGTGCCCATGGATGAGCAGGGGGGCGTGATTCGCGAGCATATCACAGACGTATGCATCATTGATGTGGCCGATACCCATTGATCAGGAGAAGCGGGATGAACACGACAAAGACCTACCCCTATGAGCCGGACTATGCCGTAGCTCCTGGCGCGACCTTGTTGGAGACCATCGAGCATCTGGGTATGACCCAGAAGGAGCTGGCCGTTCGGACCGGACTCACCCCCAGACGATTGTTCGGATCGTCAAGGGTGAGCAACCGATAACCTACGCCACGGCGAATCTGCTCGAACTTTCGACCAGCGTGCCTGCCCGATTCTGGAACAACCTGGAAGCCCAGTATCGCGAGCGCCTGGCCAACCTGGACGAGCGCGAGAAAATGAAGGCCGATTTGGACTGGCTCAAGGCCATGCCAATAAAGGATCTCCAGCAACGGGGGGTGGTCGGCAGGCACGCGGACAAGGTAATGGTATTACGCGACGTGCTGGCCTTCTACGGCGTGGGAAGTGTCGAGGCCTGGAAAGAGATTTGGGAGGCACCCGAGGTGGCCGCCCGGCGCTCCACGTGCTTCCAGACCTGCCCCGGGGCGGCTTCCGCTTGGATCCGCCAGGGGGAAGTTCTGGCACAGCCCGTGTCGTGCCAGCCTTACGACCGCTCTCGTTTCCATGCCGCCTTAACGGCCATTCGTGCGCTGACCGTGGAGCGCGCCGAAGTTTTTCGACCAGAGATGCAACGGCTGTGTGCCGAAGCAGGCGTGGCCGTGGTGTTCGTACCCGAAATGAAAAAGGTGCCCTGGAACGGGGCCATGCGCTGGCTCGGACCCAACAAGGTTATGATCCTGATGTCCCTGCGCGGGAAGACCGAGGATAAGTTTTGGTTTTCCTTCTTCCACGAGGCGGGCCACGTGTACTTGCAGCACAGCAAGAAAGAGCTCTATATCAATGACGGCGTGGCCGACGATCCACAGGAGAAAGAGGCCGACGTCTTTGCCGCAAGTTGGCTGATTCCCCACACGTACGACGCGGTAATCAAAGGCTTTCGCAGCGCGGACGAGATTAAGGGGCTGGCGGTACAGTTGGGCGTCACACCCGGTATTGTCGCGGGCCGATTCCGCCACTTGACGGGGAAGTGGAATCGTTTTAGTGGTTTGATTCGAAAATTCGACTGGAAGTCTGCGAAGTAAGGTACACTCCACCCATCGTGCGGATCGGCAGTGAGCATCTCCGGGCTGATGCCCTCGCGGGCGTCCGGGATACTGGAGACGATCTTGCGTGTGGCGCCGAGGGGCATTGCGGTCTCGGTGCGCTTTGCATCACTCTACCGTGTAGTAATAGGTGACTGTCCCTGTATCCTGTCCCTGTATCCTCAAGCGCATCTTCGGGCAAGAAGAGCTTGGGAACGAGAGTAAATTCTGAAAACGGAACGAAAAAGTGTGTGATCGGCCTGTGACCGCCTCTCCTTTGGCCTGATCGGCGTGGGGAGAATGTAGGACATCCGTCCCGGTTGTCACAAGAGGCGCAAGCCTCTTATCGCATGCGTGGTGAGCCTGAATGGTTTTGGGTAGGTAGTAGTGGGGAGGCAAAATGGCATGTTTTTCAAAGAAGGCCGTGACCGGCCTGTGACAACCGGGACGGATGTCCTACATTCTTGTTCGCGATGTCCGCTGGTCAGGATGAGGCAATCCCTACTGAACGGTGCCCAGTACGAGGTCGCCTTGCACCTCGCTCAACTTCACAGCGCGTAGCTGGTTTTCGAGGCCGTCGGCGGAGGCGGCTGCTACCCGTGTGTAGTTCCCCGTGTAGCCCATCCAGTAGCCGTCCTGGGCTTGCTCGAAGAGGACGTTGTGGGTTTGGCCGAGTTGGTGGGTGTGGAAGAGGTTGGTCTTCTCGGCGCTTAGTTTGCGGAGGCGGGCGGCGCGTTCGTTGATGGTGGGGGCGGGGACTTTGTTGTTCATTCGGACGGAGGCGGTGCCGGTGCGTTCGGAGTATTTGAAGATGTGGGCGTAGAAGAGGGGGCTTTTCCAGAGGGCGTCGCAGGTGTCTTCAAAATTGGTGTCGGTCTCGCCGGGGAAGCCGACGAGGATGTCGGTGCCGATGCCGATTCCGGGTACGCGGTCGTGGGCCATGAAGATGAAGTCGAGGAATTCTTCGCGGGTGTATTTTCGGCGCATGGCGGTGAGTATTTCGTTGGAACCGGCCTGCAAGGGGATGTGGAGGTAGGGGAGGAGGGCGTGGTCGGGGTCGTTCATGCGGTCAAAGAGTTCGAGGGGGATGGTGGTGGGTTCGATGGAGCTGATGCGGATGCGGTGGAGGCCGTCGATTTCGTTGAGGCCGTCCACGATGTCGAGGATGCCCCGGTTGTCGAGGTCGTAGGTGGCGATGTTGATGCCGGTGAGGATGATTTCTTTCGCGCCGCGCGCCACCAGGGTGTTGGCTTCGTCGAGGAGGTTCTCCCATTCGCGGGCACGGGCGCGGCCCCGCGCAAAGGGGATGAGGCAGAAGGAGCACATGAAATCGCAGCCGTCTTGTATCTTGAGGTTGGCGCGGCGACTCAGGGGGCTACTTTCGCCGCCAAAGTCGATGGAAAAGTCGTCCCGGTCGATCTGGTCACGGACCACCAGCGGCGTGTCGTTCTTGCCCGCCTTTACGTAGTCGAGGACGTTCATCTTTTCCTGGTTGCCGATGATGAGATCGACACCGTCGATGGCCGCGAGGGAATCGGCTCCCATCTGGGCGTAGCAGCCGATGACGGCGGTGTAGGCGTTGGGGTTCTTTCGGATAAACTGGCGGACGAGCTTGCGGGACTTGGCATCGGCTTCGTTGGTGACGGTGCAGGTGTTCACGATGGCGAGGTCGGCGGGTTCGCCGAAGGGTACGAGGGCATAGCCGTCCTCCCGGAGTTTTTCTTCCAGGATGGCGGATTCGGATTGGTTCAGGCGGCAGCCCAGGGTGTGGACGGAGGCTCGTTTCAATGGAGGTACCCGGTTATGTTGGAATTAGTTTGTCGTGAAAAGCTCTCCCACG
>JAJRPE010000251.1 GCA_024280935.1 Candidatus Hydrogenedentota bacterium | reverse complement strand
CGTTGGCTTCGCCAACCAGAAACATGGCGTGAACGCTTACCTTGTCTTTTTTGGGGCTTTCTGAAGGGTAAGGAAGCACCGCCTCAATCTTCCGCAGGTCCCCCGTCTGCCATGCGCACCAATTTGGGCTGGAACTGCGCCAACGGCTCGACCAAGTCACTCTGCGCAGCCATAACCGCGTTGATGTCCTTGTAGACAGCAGGCACCTCATCGAGTCCGGCAGAAAGCAGGGTCACGCCCCGTTCTTTCAGGAAGGCCTTCGCATCGGCCCAGTGCAGTGTTTTGTGGGCCTTGGTGCGGCTCATAACCCGTCCCGCACCGTGGGCGGCGCTGTTCAGCGATTCCGCCACGCCGAGGCCCCGGACCACATAGGCGGGGGTTGCCATGGTGCCGGGAATGATGCCCAGCACGCCCATGCCCGCAGGTGTCGCACCCTTGCGATGCACCACCAGTTCCTCGCCATTGTGTACTTCCTTCCAAGCAAAGTTGTGGTGGTTTTCCACGTCGAGCAAGACCTCCGCGCCCAATGCCCCGACAATATGGCGGTGGATGCAGGCATGGTTCGCGGCGGCGTAGTCGCCCATAAGACTCATGGCCGCCCAATATTCCTGCCCGTCTTCGCTGTCCAGATCCAGCCAGGCGAGGTGCTTTAGCGCCGCTGGCAAGCCGGGGTGTTGCATCATGGCGCGCTTGCTGTACTCCTGGCAAACGGCGGCACCCGTGCCACGACTGCCACTGTGGGTTAACAGCGCCAGGTACTTCCCGGCGGGGATACCCAATTCATCATGGTCCACCGTGAAGATGCCATACTCCGCGAAGTGGTTCCCGCTGCCGCTCGAACCCAACTGGGACCACGCCTTGTCTTTGAGGCGCATGGTGGTTGGTGTGACCGACCAGTCGTGGTCCATAACGTCGTGTTCGCGGCGTTGCTTGAAATGGGCGCCGATTCCAAAGCGGGTTTCACCAAGGAGAGCGAACTTCAAGGTTTCCGTCGCCTTTTTCAGACTATCCGTCGGCATATCAATCACACTCAGCTTTACCCGGCAGGCGATGTCCACGCCCACGGCGTAGGGAATAACCGCGCCACGTGTTGCCAAAACGCCGCCAATAGGCAACCCATAGCCCAGGTGGGCATCGGGCATAAGGGCACCCTGCACCGCGATGGGGAGGTCGCAGGCGTTGTGCATCTGCTGCACCGATTGCGGGTCCAGATCGATTCCCCACTGGCGGTAGGGCGCGGGTGTTTCACGGGCGACGAAGTGCTCGGTGGAATCTTTGTATTTCACCAGCGCAGCCGCGAGTTCGTCGGCCAAGGGGTCGTTCAGGTAGGCCTCGGGCTTGGCGTAGACCGATGCCAGGAGGTCGGGCAGGGCGCGCTTTTTGACACCCTGTTGACGCGCTGTCATCAGCGTGCGTTGTGCCAACTTGAGGAGGTTCTTAGGAATGCCGATTTGGATCATATCGCGGGATTTCATATACAGCCCATTCCTTTGTTTGGGTCAATGACTATCCTCCAAGTATGCCTACTTTTCCTTTGGGAAACGACCTGATGTAGCTTAGGCTTCCAGCCTGAGACAAGGGAATCGGTGTTGTCCAACGGGTGATTGCGCCATGGAATGGTCGCCCGGATTCGGCACGGCTATGGGGTGTCGCGGCGACCGCGACGAGGTGCCTTGGATTCAAAGGGGGGTAGCATTCCATGGCACGAGGCATCTCTTGACAAGTAGGGCACACTTTATCTCAGGCTGGAAGCCTAAGAAAGGCACCGGAAGAAACCATGCCGAGAACGTGCGATCTGTTGAATTCATTGCGTGGCTCTTCGTCAGAGTAGGTGCGTCTGCGTTTCTATCAATTCCCGTGTGCCCACCGACTGGCCTCCCGTTCCGGCGTTAGGTGTTGGTAGTAGACAACTGACATTGCGTGCCGTGTTGTTTTAGTCCCGAAGGGACGACATATCGTAGCCCAGGCGTGAGCGAAGCGAACCCTGGGATCTCGAATGCAACAAAACCTCCAACCCCAAAGGGGTGACATAGAATCACGGGGATGTGCCAAAATATTGCCCATGCCACTCCTTCGGAGTTCAGCCCTTTGTGGTCCGGTCTACCCAGGGTTCCGCTCGTACCTCGCTTCACCGCTGGGCTACGATATGTCGTCCCTGCGGGACTAACTGCTTTGGCTTTTTGCGTGCTTGCGTCGACTTCTTCTCGGGTGAGATGGGAAAGACGTAAGTAATGGCAAACAAAGGGATCGCCTACGCTGTGCTTCGTCAACCGGCAAGGATACTGAAGAAGAGGGAGACGAATCCCAATGCCGTGCTATACAACAGAAACCGGCGGGGAACGGTGCGAAAGAGTGATCGCATGCCAAGAAAGATACCGCCCAAAGCGCAGACGACAATGCAACCCCACATGGTGCCTAAGCTGGACGCGGAAGATCCATCACCGGGGGTGACCGTTCCATTTGATAGCCCCCCAAGCAGTGAAAAAGCGCCCAGCCCGCCAATCGCCCAAAACACCGTTGAAGGCAATCCCAACAGCAGCCACCTCGAAAAGTTCTTCGCCGTAATCGTCACATCCAGTTGCTCGTCCATTTTCCGTCTCCATGGGGTGCCTAGTCTCTGGTCACGTTAGCATGGGCAATGCTCTGCGGTCAATTGGCATGCCGAAAGCTCACGTCCCCCGATTTGGTGAGGGTGGCGATGCGGAGTACAGCACCTTTCAAGAAATATATCTGACTCCAACACACCACGTATATCATCCTTATAGCAACGAAAATCAGGAGGTTAAGGATGGCAGAACGTGTTTTTCGCAGGGCTGTTTTGGCAGGGGTTTTGTATCTCATGCTCTTGGCGTTGAATCCGGCCCATGCGGGCGGCGATTCAACCTATCGTTTCCAGCGCCTCTGGCCCCAGCTTCAACAGCCGTGGTACTTCTTCCGGCCGGGAGGGATTGTTCTCGACGACAACAACAATATCTACGTGGCCGACACGTCCAACAGCCGCATTCGGAAGTTTAGCTCCGACGGACAATACATCACCCAGTTTGGCCGTCCCGGTTTTGAATTGGGCGAATTGGATTTTCCCCGAGGCCTGGCGGTGGGACCCGACGCGGATGGCACGGAACGCCTCTATGTGGCCGACACGGACAATGGCCGGGTGCAGGTATTCAGCCTGTCGGGCCAGGCTCTGCGCGAGATCGATATACGGGTAAACGGCACAGGCGCTCCCTTTCCACCCACGGGGGTAGCGGTGGACGAGGACGCAAATCTCTATGTCACGGCGGGAGACAATCTGCGGGTACAGAAGATTACGCCTTCGGGTGAGATTAGTGAGTATGTCGGCGATGGCACGGCCGACCCCACGGTGGTGGGCTGTGCGCCGGACTTGATCCCCTGCGGTTGGTCACCGGGAATTGCGGTGGACAATCAGGGCCATGTATTTGTGGCGGACCCGGTGAATTTTCGGGTGATTCGCCTGTCCACCAGCTTGGAGTTTCAACTGAGTTTCGGGGAGGCGGGCCAGCCCATCGGTGGCTCTGGTGCATCCTTCAATACTCCCTTTGGCCTTGCCGTTGCGGCGAATGGCGATGTGATAGCGACCGACGTATTTAACGGGCGTATTCACCGTTTCGACAACGACGGGAATTTCCTGGGGCTGTTTGGCGAACCCGGCACCGAACCGGGTCAGCTCGGTGAAATCGAGGGCGTGGCCGTGGGCAATCATGGCAATATCTATGTGGCCGATACGTCCAATGACCGCATACAGAAGTTTACCCCCGATGGTCGCCTTGTCAACCAAATCGGCAGCCAGGGGAATCGCACCGGATTTTTTGCCTTTCCCTCCGATGTTGCTGTGGATGGCGATGGAAACGTTTACGTGACCGACACCGACAATTACCGCGTGCAGAAGTTTCAGTCGGATGGTGCTTTTGAGCGGGCTTGGGGCGAGGAGGGGCGCGGCGCGCCGAGTCTTTTCGTGCGGCCCCAGGGCATCGCGGTTCACCCCAATTCGGGGCGTATTTATGTGGCGGACACAGAGAGTTCTGATTCGGGTACGGCCCCGCGCTTCCAGGTTTTTGAGAACGATGGCACCTATTTTGGCGAACAGGAGATTTTTGATGTGGCGGGGGCAGTGGGCGTGCGGGATGAGACGGTCTTTCCCACCGGCATGGCGATTGACGGCAACGGCATCATTTTCGTCGTGGAAACTTCCTTCGTGAATTTCATTGATCCGGATGGAGACAACGACCCCGTGCGTCATCGGGTGCAGCGCTTCGAACCGGG
Source organism: Candidatus Hydrogenedentota bacterium (assembly GCA_024280935.1). GTDB lineage: Bacteria > Hydrogenedentota > Hydrogenedentia > Hydrogenedentales > JAEUWI01 > JAEUWI01. The sequence goes on along the minus strand of JAJRPE010000251.1, from coordinate 4,509 downwards.
TGTCGGCGTGACCAGTTTCGGTAGCTTTGGCGAGGGCGACGGGGAGTTTGATGGTCCGCAGGATATCGCCGTGGACAGCGCCGGCAATGTGTATGTTGCGGATACCTTCAACTACCGTATTCAGAAGTTCGACAACACCGGTAATTTCATCCGGGCGTGGGGTAGCTTCGGCGATCACGAAGGGGAATTCGACGAACCGGAGGGGCTGGCCATTGGTCCCGACGGCAATGTATACGTAGCCGACTCAAAGAATAATCGTATCCAAGTCTTTACCAGCGATGGCGCGTTTGTATCGGTGATTGGCGGACCCGGCGATTCGCCCGGCCAGTTCCTCCAGCCCAGCGGCCTCGATTTTGGGCCGGACGGCACCCTCTATGTGGCCGATGGTCGTCACAATCGCATCCAGTGCTTTGTGCCGACCAATGGTGCGGCGGAGAACAAGGCCATCATCATCGCGAGCGGCGGAGACGTGGCGGACAACCCCCTTTGGACCGCGACCCAGATGCTGGCCAACATGGCCTATCGCACCTTGGAGCACCAGGGTTTTCGGAAGGAAAACATTCGCTATCACAGCGCCGACACAAGTCTGGATCTGGACAGCAACGGATTCGCCGACGATATCCTGCCGCTGACTACGGCAGATCTGGAGGCCACGCTGAACACGTGGGCCCTCGGCGCGAACAACGTGTTTATCTATATGACGGGCCTGGGGCAGCGCGATCTTTTTCGCCTGAATTCCACCGAAGTCTTGCGCAAGGAGGTGTTGGATGCCCGTCTCGACACGCTGGGGGACGCCATCTCCGGTGGAATGTTTATCGTCTACGACGCTTCTCAGTCAGGCAGCTTTATCGACGACCTCTCCGATGTGAGCCACGGCAGACGGATTGTCGTTACGAGCACGGCAGCGGATGAGGCGGCCTATTTCCTTAGCGGCGGCACCGTCTCCTTCTCCTATCCCTTGTTTCAGGGGCTGTTCAGCGGTACCAGTTTTGGCCAGACTGCCAATGATGTGCGAAGTGCATCCAGTTTTATCCGCGCCTATCAATCGCCCCAAGTGGACCGAAACGGCAATGGCATCGCCAATGAGGACGAAGATATTCTGGATATAGCGAGGCAGCTCTTTTCGGGGGTCGATAGTTTTGATTCACTGCCCTTCCTGGCCGCAGGGACACCCGATTTTGCCCTTGCGGAAGACGAAACCATGGCGCCCTTCTTCGCCAGCGGTGTGGCCGATGACGCCGGGGACATTGCCCGGGTGTGGTGTGTTATTACGCCGCCGGGTACCGTCAAGGTGGCCGAAAACGTGGTGACGAGCCGTCCCCAGTTCGAGTTGGAAGAGGGCGATGATGGTCGCTATGACGGGGTTTACAATGCCTTCCAGCGGTCGGGCGATTATGTTATCGATGTCTACGCCATGGACAACAACATGAACGTGGCGCTCGTGGACCAGGTCTTCATGGCAAAGGCGGGCCTCGTGCTCGCGGGCACCATTGTCTGCGGCGTTACCAACACGAATGATGTGCCGATTCTGGATGCCACCCTGGTCGCGGAGCCGGGAACACGGACGGTGACCTTCAACGTGGATGGCGTCTATACCTTCACTACCATCGTGGATGGTGAATACACGATTACGGCTACGGCACCGGGCTTCATCGAACAAAGTCAGATCGTCACCCTGGCGGGAGGCGAGATCCTGGAAGTTATCTTTGATCTCGTGGGGGATGGTGTTGGAGAGGGCGAGGGTGAAGGGGAGGGCGAAGGCGAAGGGGAGAAAGAACCGGGAACTTTCATGTTGTGCCATGCGCCCATGGTCGGCGGCGGACTGAATTGGGCCGACTTGGTGTTGCTGATTGTGCTGGTGGGATGGTTGGTCGGCGCGTCGCGTCGTACGTCCAAGGCGCGATGCCAATAGGCTTGCGGACATTCTTACCAGCGGCGCGCGTCTGGGCTTAATTGCTTGCTCTCCGTCCAGACTTTTTGATCCCCGCGGATTCGGGTATGGCGCTTTCTTTCTACATGGCGACCTTCAGTCCACGAAAAGAAGCTTCGGTGTGCCACCCGATCCCGTAGCTCGGCATCGGGTGCCTTGAGCCTTGAAGCCTGTCTATCTCCTCGCGCTGTCGCAGTAGCCTTTGTTACTTCAATTGCGGGCGTTTGGTGACCAGTATTCTCCGATGAAGGATGGAAAAGCTACCGTGTTGCAGAACTATTGATTACGCGTTCTTTCGCGCAAGGCACCCGAACGCGAGTACACGATCGGGTGGCACCCACCGGATTCTTTTCGTTGCGGCGGAATGCCCGTGGCACCCGACGGTTGTTTTTTAAGGGCCAAGACCTCCTGCGCCTTGTACATCAAGGCGCTTCGGGCGTTCCTTCCACCGCATTGTTGAAAGGAAACGGGGTCACATAGTACGGTCTGTGCTACTTGAATCCGAGTCAAAAACCTACCCCACAAATCCCTCCAACGTCTCCACCACATGGTCCTGCATTTCTGTCGTTAATTCAGAGTAAATCGGCAGGGCCATCGTTTCCTTCGCCGCTTGCTCGGCATGGGGGAAGGCTCCCTCGGCATAGCCCAGGTACTGGAAACAGGCCTGCTGGTGGAAGGCCATGGGGTAATAGATGTCGCAGCCGATGTTGTTTTTTTGCAGGTGGGCCACCGCGCCATCGCGATTCGATTGCACGCGAACAATATATTGGTTGTAGATATGATGCTTACGGCCGTAGGCCAGCGCAGGTTTCAGTATGCTTCCGCTCGTAAAGCGCTGGTCGTAGTAGGCGCCATTCTCACGCCGCATTTCGTGCCATCGGTCCAAATGCTTCAGCTTTACGCGGAGGATGGCCGCCTGCATGGCGTCGAGACGAAAGTTTCCGCCAACGAGGGGGTGGTAATATTTTGGCTCCATGCCATGGTTGCGCAGTTGGCGCAATTTCTCTGCCAGGGCTTCATCGTTCGTGACGACCATGCCGCCATCGCCCATGCATCCGAGGTTCTTGCTGGGGAAGAAGGAAAAACAGCCCATGGTGCCCATGGCACCTGCTTTCTGGACGCCATCTTTGCCGGGATAGGTCGCGCCAATGGCTTGGGCGGCGTCTTCGATGACCGGCACATCGTAGCGATTCGCCACGGCCAGGATGGGGTCCATGTCCGCACACTGCCCATAGAGATGAACCGGAATGATAGCCTTCACCCGTTCGGCTGCATCGGCATCGGCTTCAAACCAGTCCGCGAGGGCGGCTGGGTCGATGTTGTAGGTGGCCGGGTCGATATCCACAAAGACCGGCGTCGCGTTGAGTCGCGCGATAACGCCCGCCGTGGCAAAAAACGAATAGGGTGTCGTGACCACGAGGTCGCCAGGCCCCACATCCAGCGCCATGAGGGCAACCAGCAGGGCGTCCGTGCCCGAAGTGACGCCGATGCCATATTTCGCGCCGGAATAGGCTGCAATTTCCGCTTCGAGGCCCTCCACTTCCGGCCCCATGACATAGCGCGTCGAATCGATAACGGAAAGGACCGCTTCTTTGATCGCTGCTTCGATGGGCGCGAGCTGGGCCTTCAGATCGAGTAGGGGCACATTCATGGGGATTCTCCTCAGCGGGGTAAAGGGGGTGCGTTATCCTGCCCATGGTCGAAATTGTGGCGGGAATCAACGCAGGAAGATTTTAACCATTCACAACCAGGGACACCCCACGCCGTCATTCCCACGGACGCGGGAATCCAGAATGCGTCGGGAACTCCTTGAAGCACCGCTGGATCCCCGCGTTCGCGGGGATGACGAGTCGTTTTCACGGTCATGCCATGAATGGCTTCCAAGATTTTAACATGACACGCCGTGCAGGTGCATCGTTTTGGTTCGCCGGATCGCTTGCCGTATACTTGGCGAAAAGAGACCAACGAAAGGCCCCAGCCATGTCCGATCAACCGCCCCGCGAGGGTGTTCATGTTGTCGATGCCGCACGACTGAATGTCATGCAGGGTGTTTGCGATGCCGCGCGCATCTGGAACCGCTCCAAGGGCGAAGACAAAATGCGGGCAGAACGCGGATTGATTCGCGCGCTCGTGGCCTACGAAGAGCTACAGCGGGAAGATAAAATGTAGGACATCCGTCTCGGTTGTCACAGGCAGCTCACGGCTTCGACGGCACCCTCCGCACCTGGATGTCGTGACAGCCGAGACGGCTATCCTACATAGTCAGCCGCCTCAATTTAGAGGGGTCAGTAAAATGTGTTGGTTGTGAAAAACGGTTGCACGGAGTCGAAAAGTATTCAATGGCTGAAACCATCATCTATTTAGATCACGCCGCCACGGCACCCCTCCATCCCGAAGTGCTGGAGGCTATGCTGCCTTGCTTGCGCGATGGTTTTGGAAATCCGGGTTCACTTCACCGGGTAGGACGTCGCGCCCGCCAGGCTGTGGCCGAGGCGCGGGAGCAGGTGGCCGCCCTTATCGGCGCGGAGGCCCGCGAGATAGTTTTCACCTCGGGCGGCACCGAGTCCGACAATCTGGCT
>JAJRPE010000250.1 GCA_024280935.1 Candidatus Hydrogenedentota bacterium | reverse complement strand
GCCGGGGGCTTTGGGAATATCACGGTACTGTTGCTCCACGCGCACGAACCTTCGTTCCTCAGGATCGCGCGGCACGTCCGACTGGATTTATGTTTGAGCAACGACAACATGGATCTACGGCGAAGCCGTTTAGTTCAACGCTTACAAGGCGAGAATGAGGATTCCGGGTCGAAATCAAGGCCCGAAACAGCAGGAGATACTAGTATTTTCAATGTTTCGCAACGCAGAGTTTGACCAGGAAGACCATTCGTAGCCCACGTTCGCGTTTTGCAACGGGCTACTAGAGAATCTTCACAAAGAGCGTCGTAAGGAAACCCGCGAGGGTGGAGAGTCCGACAATAGCCCCGCCATGCTCAAAGGCTTCGGGGAGCATGGTTTCGGCAATCATGGTAAGCATGGCGCCCGCCGCGAAGGCCTCTATTCCCAGGACTACGTAGAAAACCATACCCTCGGGATTGGCCGGAATCAGCACGGCGCCAAGGAAAGCGCCCAAGCCCGTGAGTATGCAGATACTGCCCCACATGAGCATGATTTTCTTGATGCCCATGCCGCCACTGCGCATGCTGACGGCGCTGGACATGGCTTCGGGAAGATTCGCGAGGAATACGCCCGCAATAAAGGATAGGCTCATGCCCGCAGCCCCGGCGGTAAGCATCCCAATAACCAGGGATTCTGGAATGCCGTCGATAAGGATACCGAGCCATATAGCCATGGCCGCGCCCGTGGATCCGGTGGCTGCGCCTTCGCTCATAATATCTTTCACGGTAACCCCCTGAGCCGGGACCGAAAGGCGTTGCAGGATGCCGCGCCGCCAGGACTCGCTCCCACCCTCGATGTCGGAATCGGAATTGGAGAGGGCGTCAATGCGGTTGTCCGTCAGTTCCTTGAGTGACCGCTGGAGATCGGGCGACTCCGCGAGGATGATATCGAAGTCCGACTTGTTGAGTTTATAGGCGTGTACGTTGGTGAGGGCACGGGCCCCGGCAGACCGCGGCGCGTCACGGAGGAGGCTCATTTCGCCGAAGGTATCGTTCGCGCCCAAACACGCAATGGTGGTTTCGGGGCCATCGCCATTGTGGCGCAAAATCTCCACCTCACCGGATACAATGAAGTACATGGCGGTGGCTTCATCCCCCTGACGGAAGATGACATGGCCCGGGAGGAGGCACTCCTCCTCCACCTCGTCAATGAGTTTCGCCATGAGTTCTGGCGGCACCTGGCGGAGAACATCAACGCGGCTCAACTCCTTGACGAGTTCGTGGGTGCGGGCCATGCGCACACGAAACACGTAGCTCCGGGCCGAAGAAAGACGCCGGAGAAAGGCGCCCCGGTTGTTGAGATACTGGTTGAGCACATCGAAGGTCACGCCGCCCGACACGGCGCCCACCAGGGTGGCAAGAAAGACAATGTAGCCGTGCTCTTCCACGTGGTGGGGCACATGGCCGAAGAGTTCGATGGTGAGGGCGAACAGCAAGGCGCCCGCGCCAAAGGCGGTAAAAGCCGAACCCAGTCGCCGCCGGGGTTTCCACCAAAGACCAAGCATCGCACCCAGAGGCAGGGACACAGCACTCCCCAAGCCCCAGAGTAGTGCTTCTGTCCCGATGCCAAGCTCCATGGGGATTACCATAGCGGGGAAGACGACTGCGCGTCAATGTCGGGGCTGTGAACGGGCATCAGCAACATCCCAGGATCCGCCGGGACAGGCCCGCACATCGGCGAAACCAGTCTGCTCAACGGCATCCAGCCCGCCCGGAAGCGCTTGGCGTTGAAACCGTGTTACGGGTGCGGGTCCGTCCCTGAAGCAAAAAGGCCCGCCCCAATAGTGGGGCGGGTCAGTGGGATTGTGTGAATGTGTTACTCGGTGGACTCGTCGAGGATTAAGGCGGGGCCAACGTGGTCGGGCATGCGGAGATCGTCGAGAATATCCATAACCTCCTGGGGCGGCGGGGGCGTCATGCGGGAGACGATGAGGGCCACGGCGAAGTTGAGCATCATGCCCACGGTGCCGATGCCTTCGGCGGAGATGCCGAAGCACCAGTTGCCGAACCAGGCTTCTTCCACACCGAAACCGCCGAAGAGGAGGTTGGCTTTTGTACCTACGATATAGAACACGGTGAAGCTCAGTCCAACAATCATGCCCGCAATGGCCCCCTCGCGGTTGGCGCGGCGGTCAAAGATGCCCAGCAGGATAACCGGAAAGAAGCTAGACGCGGCAAGGCCGAAGGCAAAGGCCACGACCTGAGCCACAAAGCCGGGTGGATGGACACCAAAGTAACCTGCCACAAATACGGCCGCAATGACCATGAAGCGCCCGACCATCACCCGTCTTTTTTCATCGGCATTGGGATTGATGAGCCGGAAGTAAATGTCGTGGGCGATGGAGCTGGAAATGACGAGGAGGAGTCCCGCAGCGGTTGAGAGGGCGGCGGCCAAGCCACCAGCAGCGACCAAGGCAACCACCCAAGGTGACATCTGGGCCACTTCCGGCGTGGATAATACAATGATGTCTTTGTCGATAATAATTTCCGAGGTAATTGTGTCAGGGGTCAACTCAAGCTTGCCGTTGCCATTTTTATCGTTGAATTCAAGTAAGCCGGTGGCCTCCCATTTTGCGGCCCAGTCCATGGTGTGTATCTCATCGAGGGTCTTGCCGTGGAGGGATTCGATCAGGTTGTAGCGGGCGAAGGTGGCCAGGGCCGGGGCCGTGGTATAAAGGATGGCAATAAAAAGGAGCGCCCAGAAGGCGGAATAACGGGCGGCACGCACGTTGGGCACGGTGTAAAAGCGGACGATTACGTGGGGCAGCCCGGCAGTGCCCACCATGAGAGCGATGGTGATGAAGAGCACATCCAGCATGGATTTGTGGGCGAAAGGCTGGGTGTACTCGGTGAAACCCAGAGCAACCTGTATCTCATTTAGCCTGGGGATGATGTCGGAGGTGACCATGCCCAATTGGGGAATAGGATTGCCCGTGAGCTTGAGGGAAAGGGCAATGGATGGGATAAGGAAGGCAACGATGAGCACACCATACTGGGCCACCTGGGTCCAGGTAATGCCCTTCATGCCGCCGAGCACCGCGAAAAAACCGACAATGACCATGCCGATGATCACGCCGTGGGTGATCTCCACGTTCAGGAATTTGCTGAAAACGATGCCCACGCCCCGCATCTGGCCCGCCACGTAGGTGATGGACACGAAAAGGGCGCAAATGACCGCAATAATGCGCGCGGTATCGGAGTAATAGCGGGTACCCACGAAGTCGGGCACCGTGTATTGGCCGAACTTGCGGAGGTAGGGGGCCAGCAGCAAAGCCAAGAGCACATAGCCGCCCGTCCATCCCATGAGGTAGATGGAACCATCGTAGCCCAAGACGGATATAGCACCCGCCATGGATATGAAGGACGCGGCGGACATCCAGTCGGCGGCGGTGGCGGCACCGTTGGCAATGGCGGGCACGCCCTGCCCCGCGACGTAAAAGCCCGAAGATTCCTTTACGCGGGCCTTCCAGCCAATGTAGAGATAGAGCATGAAGGTGATGGTGACAAATAAATAGGTCCAAGCTTCTACGGTCATGGGGTATGCGTTCTCCTGCAACGTTCCGGCTGGTCTCGGATAGAGACTCTATTGGTCGAATTCGTGGTGTTCGTCGGCGCGAAGCGCTTCGATGCGTCGTAAGCGTCCGCTGCCCGCGTGTGAAAGCAACCCGTCATCCTCGCGAACGCGGGGACCCAATTTTGCCTCGGGAAGTCCCTGCCGTGTTCTGGATTCCCACGTTCGTGGGAATGACGGTGTGGGCTATTCCTGGACATAAATGCGTACAATGCGGCTTTGACAATGAGCGGCTTTGTGATTAAATTTCCCTGTGGAACTACTCGTCGGCGTGGTGGTCGTGGTCGATCTTGTCCATGCGCTTGGCATAGATATAGATAAGCACGACGAAAACGAAGATGGAGCCTTGCTGCGCCATCCAGAACCCGAAGGGCATATTGCCGATAGAAATGGCATTCAAGGGCTTTACAAAGAGGATGCCCGCGCCTAGAGACACAGCAGCCCATACAATCAGGAGCCAGCGAATAAGGCGAATGTTCTGCCGCCAATAGTCCAGCTTTTCTTCTTTTTTCATGGATCTTCTCCAGGTTGGCGCAATTTGAATCTCACGGTTATACACCATCACTTCGCACCATACAAGTTTAAGGTGAGCTTCGCCCACAACCCGAGACCGTCATCCCCGCGAACGCGGGGAACCAGTGATGACTTGGAGTGATCCTGCCGCGTTCTGGATTCCCACGTGCGTGGGAATGACGCTTTCTTGTTTTTAATAGGTCTTCTTGGAAATTAAGACACTGATTGGGATCAACAACCCAATATTCACCACAGAGACACGGAGGACACAGAGAAAACGGCCCTCTGTGTCTCTGTGGTGAATACAAGGGCATTCAGAACGGGGACAAACTGTAACACGCCGCCGCCTGTATTGATAAAACAGGCGGCGGCGCGGGTGGAAAGAAGTTTGAAGTTTGAAACAATAAGGGGATCTTGGGTGCTTAGACACGCAGGTAGTCGGGCATCCAGCGTTGCACGAGCTTTTTGATTTCCCGAGATTTCGTGAGTTCCTGGCGCAATCTCCGTGATTTGATCTCTCGCACCACGTCAGATAGTCTGATTTCGCCATGTTAATTGCATTCAGGCCGAGTTTTTCCTCGCAGGAGTGATTGTAATGGACATCGAAAAGGATGAGCGGGCCAGGAGACCGACATGGAAGAAGAAGCTTCTTCTTTCAGGGACTGCCGCAATTCTGATTATTATAGTCGGAATCGCAATCTATTCGTTCGTTGCAGTGCGCTCGATGAAGCATGAAGTTGCGTCAACACCACGCAATCCGAACACAGGAATTATCCTGGGCGCGGAACCGCTCAGTCTCGGTCCGAGGGAAGCATCAACGGCCATTCTCCTGCTGCATGGACACGTGGGTTCGCGGGTGGATTTTGCGGGATTGGGAGAACGGCTGGCCGAAGAAGGTTTTCGTGTTCGCTATGCCTTGTTGGCGGGCCACGGAACGACACCGGACGACTATGGCCGACAGACGCCCGAGCGTATCGTGGGGGCCGCCGCCGATGAACTGGCGGCGCTGCGTGGGGCGTACGACAAGGTCTACCTGATTGGCTTCTCCATGGGGGGGACGATTTCGACCTTGCTGGCCTCCGAGCATGACATCGACCGTCTTGTGCTCATCGCGCCCTACTACCGCGTGACGTACCATTGGTACTATGGCCTCCCGCCCTCGACGTGGAACACATTGCTGTCGCCCATAATACCCTACATCATGAAGACGGACCGGTATATTCAGGTCAATAAGCGGGAGTCCGTACCGAGCATGTTTTCCTACCGCACCATTCCAACACGGGCCGTAAACACCTTGACCGAACTCGGTCGGCGCGCCAGGGACCCCGATGTCCTGGGAAAGATCACGTGTCCGGTGCTGGTGCTCCATTCTCACGGCGACGAAGCCGCTTCACCGGATGCCTCCGCCGAGGCCTACGGGCATATCGCGTCAACCGACAAGCAGATGCTGTGGTATACGGAGCGCTCCAATCACCACCTGCTTTGGGACTACGATGCCGAGGATGTCGTGGCGAAAATCGTGCAGTTTCTGGGGCAGCCGGATTCGGTAAAACAGGAGGGGTGATGGCGAGCCGACACCGTGTCACGTTTTTGAAAACTTGCGTAGGCTCCAAAGGATCTGAACTATCGGCACTGCGGGCGTTTACGGACTTCTGGCCGATAGTGTTCTGTGATCCTTTTGAGCATCACGGGGTGTGGCGCGTATGATGCTCCCATAACGGATGCGCTCAAGCGATACCCATCATGACGTTTTACATTCGATCACAATGATTGGCACGCATCGATCTCAAAAAGGCACGCAAAATGGAGATGTATTCCCGGATGAATTGTCACTGCAACGCCTTGATGAACGCGGTTTTCCTGGGGTTCATGGCGAGTTTCACTGCGGAGGCGGCAGATGGGCTGCCCGTTCGTGTGGGCGAGTTTTCCCAGCAGATGCACCGGGCCTATACCCAGGCTGAGGGGCTGCCTGCCGGGGAGGTGAGCCAACTTGCTGTTGGACCCAAAGGTACGGTCCATGCCAGGGCCAAGGAAAAGATTTCGGTGTTCGATGGGAACCGTTGGGTACCCGCTGGCGACAATGGGGCGGCGGAGTTTTTTGGGGAGCTTCCCTGGTATCCCAGCCTGGCGACCCTGGTGGGTTCGCGTGCAGCGGTGCGTGATGTAGCGGCGCACGACGGTGAAATTGCGGTGGCTGCAGAAGGGGGCCTTTACGCAGGTGATGGCACCCAATGGAAACTTGTTTTACCCGTGCAGGGCACGATGCGCTGGGCACCCACGGACGTGCGGGCCGTGGCCTATGACGCGCAGGGCCGCCTATGGTTCGCGGCACCCCAGGGCGTGGGCTACCGCGTAGCAGCGGGCGACTGGCGGCTTTTTACGGGCAAGGAGGGGCTCCCTTTTTCGGATTTCACCTGCATGGCGACGGGGCCGCAGGGGGTGTGGTTCGGCACCAGCAACGGGGCCATCCACTACATCGATGGCAGGTTTGAATTTCGCCAGGGCCGACGCTGGCTCATCGATAACCAGGTAAATGACCTTGTGGTGACGAACGATGGCACGGCCTGGTTCGCCACACCGGGGGGTGTTTCCCAGATCTACACCAGACCCGTGACCCTGGCGGAGAAAGCGGAATTCTATCTGGCGGAGATTGACCGCTATCACCGCTATACGCCCTTCGGCTACGTCTCCTGGGCCTATATGGACGCACCGGGTGCCAAAGAAACAGCCCGCGCCCGCTACACCGACAACGATGGCCACTACACGGGAAAATACCTGGCCATGACCAGCCTGGGCTATGCCGTCACCGGCGATCCGAAGCTCAAGGCGGATGCCCATAAGGCGTTCCGGGCGCTCGCTTTCCTCAGTGAAGTGACGGAGGGCGGCACCCATCCCGCGCCCAAAGGTTTCATCGCCCGCACCGTGCGCTCAACCGCCGAGTCCGATCCCAATCTCGAATACGACCTCGCCTATGACCTGCGGCGCAACAAGGCCGACTCCCTATGGAAGATCATCCAGCCGCGATGGCCTGTCGATGAGACCGGCGAATGGTATTGGAAATGCGATTCGAGTTCCGACGAACTGGACGGGCACTACTTCGGCTACGGGGCGTACTACGACCACGTATGTAAAACGGAGGAGGAGAAGGAGGCCGTGCGCACGGTGGTTCGCCGCATCAGCGACCACCTGCTCGCGCACCACTGGACCCAAACGGATCACGACGGAAAACCCACCCGCTGGGGAGATTTCTCGCCCGAAAAGATTAACCAGAACGGGTTCTGGTGGGTAGAACGGGGCCTGAAATCCTTGAGTATTTTGTCCTACCTTTCCGTGACCCACCATATCACGGGCGATCAGAAATACCGGGATGCCTTCCTGGAATTGGCCTGGAAACACGGCTACGCGATGAACGGCATGACCCAGCCCAAGGCTATGCTTTCGCCGGGGGCCTTTGGCCAGGGTGACGACGACATGGCCTTCATGAACTACTATCACCTCCTGCGCTACGAAACCGATCCCGCGTTGCAGGACATGTTCAACAACGCCGTTTTCTGGCACTGGCAAATCGAGCAGTACGAGCGCAACCCCCTGCTCAACACCATCTATGCCGCGTGTAACCTTGGAAAGTATCGTACCGATCAATGGGGCACCACCGATCTCTCACCGACCCAAGGATGGCTGGATGATGTCCTGTTTACCTTGAAGCGTTTTCCCCTCGATCTGGTGGACTGGCCCCTGTCGAACGCACACCGTATCGATATCATCCCCCTGCGCCAATTCGCACGGGGTCCTGGTCCCGGGCATATCGGCACCGGATACCGCGTCGATGGCTATACAATTCCCATTGACGAGAATCACGCGATACAATCGGATCAGGACCCCTGGGTCCTGGAACACAAGGCGGACGGTACGCGATTGAACACGGGTGTGTCCTTCTTGCTGCCGTATTACATGGCCCGATTTCATGGTTTTATCGCGGAATAGCGGGGGCTGCATGAGCGCCTGGCTTACGGTGTCGGGCGTAATCTTGAATTTCCCGAATCAACTGCCCAAAAACAGGGAGTAGAATCAATGCGTTTACCGGCACTAATTCTGGCCGTTTCGTCATGCGCGTGTGCCGCGCTTGCCCATGGGGACTGGGCGGATTGGCGTGGCCCGACAGCGGACGGGCATACGGACGCGCGCGGCCTGCCGCTCCATTGGTCGGAAACGGAAAATATCGTCTGGAAGATACCCATCCATGATCTGGGCCATTCGACACCCGTCGTGTGGGGCAAGCAGATTTGGTTAACAACCGCCACGAAGGACGGCACGACGCTCTACGCGGTCTGCATCGATGCGGATACGGGCGCCGTTGTTCACGACATCCCCGTGTTCCATGTCGAGGATCCCCAGCGGATCCATCCGCTTAACTCCTATGCGACCCCTTCGCCGGTTATCGAAGAGGGGCGGGTCTATGTACATTACGGCACCTTTGGCACGGCATGTATCGACACGGCCTTGGGGGAGGTCTTGTGGCGGCGTACGGATTTGAACTGCGACCATAACCAGGGTCCTGTGTCCTCGCCGGTGATCTTCGGCGATCTGGTCATCGTCCATCTTGAGGGCGTGGACAAACAATTCATCGCCGCGTTGGATAAGAAAACCGGGAGGACTGTCTGGCAATACAATCGTCCGCGTGACCTCTACGAAGGCATTGAACCGGCCTACCTGATCAAGTCGTACCAGACACCCGTGTTCATCGAGGTAGACGGCAAGCCGCAAATGATAAGCAACGGTGCGTTGTTGGTAACGGGGCACGATCCGCAGACGGGCAAGGAGATTTGGCGGGTCCGGTATCGGGATGACAATCCCATTTCACGTATTGTCACTAGGGATGGATTGATGTTCATTAACACGGGCGGGTCTCCGGGAAAGAGCCAGTTGTGGGCGGTGCGCCAGGGCGGCACAGGCGATGTGACCGATTCGCACGTGGTCTGGAAGATGACCGAAGATGTTGCGCATGAGTCGTCGCCGGTGCTCGTGGACGGCTTGCTGTATACGATGAGTGACACGGGCATGTTGATTTGCATGGAAGCAACAACCGGCAAACAAGTCTGGTCGGAGCGCTTTAGAGGCAGGTACGGGGCTTCGCTGTTGGCGGCCGGTGATCGAATCTATTTCTCGAATAAGAAGGGCAAAACGACCATCATCGCGCCGGGCCGTGAATACCGCGAATTGGCGGTGAACCAACTCGATGGCGAATTATGGGCCTCGCCGGTGGTGATCGGTGATTCTCTGGTGCTTCGCACGAAGACCCACCTGTACCGGATTGAGGCGGCGGATTGAGGGTGGAGGCGGGGTGATAGGGTTGCGGAATCGCTGTTCAGATTTTGCACGCAAAGACGCGAAGACGCAAAGAAACATTTCACCACGAATGGACTTAGAGCAACCGTTGGCCGCAACCAAAACTTTATCTACCACGAAGGCACGAAGAGCACGAAGAAGAAAGAAACGAAGACAAAAAACAGGAGGTTGGAGGATTGTTCTTTTTCAAACGGACCACTGATATTATTCCGCGCTCTAATGCCTTCTTCCAAGAGTTCCAAGATTACCCAGCGCAGAAATCCTATTGTGGTGTGCTGGTTATTCTCCCGCATCAGTTTTCTTCGTGTTCTTCGTGCCTTCGTGGTAAAAAATTCCGTTGAGAGTAGGCCAATCCCCGGTGAAACTTAAAATAAACGTCAACGGATGTCTGTCATGTAAGCTGTTTCTTCTGAATATGTTACCTATTGTGTGATTGATTTTCTTGTTGAAAAAACAAAAAACGCCGGATAGTAGTACTGATAACACGGATGCTGTGCACTGGAATCCCACCCGCTATCACCAAGCGAATACTCCAAATAAATGGCCTTTCGCAAGCGTTTTTTGTTGAAACTCGTTTTGTTTTATCCGTGTTATCGGTGTCATCCGTGGTCAAAAAACAAAAAAAGTTCTGCGCTTCGATACCGCCATCTAACCTGAAACTCAACGTAACAAATAGTAGCCGCAAAAGAACACAGAGAGCGTTCACACCCGCTCGCTCTTTTTTCCCTTGACACTATAAAAACAACCTCCGGGTGCCACGGACAAGCCCCGTGGGGCTTGCCCGTGCGAAAACATGGGGCCGGAGAAACATCGGGGCATTGCCTGTTGGAGATGTTTTCCATGCACGGGCAAGGGCTATCGCCCCTTGTCCGTGGCACCTGTAGCGGCTTGTGGGCGAAGTCCACGTTGGTCCAATGATCGGTCGTCTTAAAGGAGATTCTTATGCTGTTCCCATCCCCCTGTCGCACGTTATCGTGCCTCGTCCTTGCGCTTGCTACGGCTTCCGCGAATTCCGCCGATTGGCTCATTGACGATGCGCCCTTCGTTGCCAAGGTCACGGAAAACGCAGAGAAGCACGAGATCGTCCTGTCCAATGGCCTTATCAAGCGCACCTTCCGCCTGGTCCCCAACGCCGCCACCGTCGGCTTCGACAACCTCGTCACGGGCGAAGCGATCCTTCGGGGGGTGAAACCCGAGGCTCTTGTTGAGATCGACGGTGTTTCTTACGAAGTTGGCGGACTCAAGGGCCAGCCCAACTACGCCTTCCTTCGTCCCGAATGGATTGATGCCCTCACCGCCGACCCGAAGGCTTTTCAGTTCGTGGGCTATGAGGTCGGGAAGCCCAGGGAGCGCATGGCGTGGAAGCAGGTCCGCCACCATGCGCCCGATACGACGTGGCCGCCGAAGGGGGTCTACCTGCGCATGGACTACCGGATGCCGACCGCACAGCAGCGGAAAATCGGTGTCTCGGTCCACTACGAACTCTACGACGGCATTCCCGCCATGAGCAAGTGGATTACGGTGAAAAATGGAAGCGACACGCCCCTGGTTATCAATGACTTCACCAGTGAAATCCTGGCCGCTGTGGAACGGGGTTCGGCGGTGGAGGCGCGTTCTTACGGCATGCCACGGCCCAACATCCATGTGGAGACGGACTACGCTTTTTCCAGCTTCACCGCAGACGTTGCCAACCACCACGTGGTCCGTTGGGATCCCGACCCCGAATACCTGAGCCAGGTAAACTGGTCGCGCCTGACCCCGTGTTTGCTCCACGTAAGCCCCGAAATCGGACCGGAACAAGAGGTGGCCCCCGGCGATACCTTTACGTCCTTCCGCACCTTCGTTATGCCCTACGACAGCTACGACCGGGATCGCAAGGGCCTGGCGCTGCGCCGCCTTTATCGCACGATTGCCCCATGGGTCACCGAAAACCCCATCATGATGCACGCCCGCTTTGCCGACTGGGAGCGCGTCAAACTGGCCATCGACCAGAGCGCGGAAGCGGGTTTTGAGATGGTTATTCTGACCTTCGGCAGCGGTTTCAACATCGAAGACGACAGCACGGAATACCTCGCCAAGATGAAGCAATACGCCGACTACGCCCGCGAAAAGGGCGTGGAGATTGGCGGCTACTCGCTCCTGGCCTCCCGCACGATCAACAAGGAGAACGACGTGCTCATGCCCGAGGGCAAGTCCCCCACCTTCGGCCATTCCCCCTGTCTGGAAAGCGAATGGGGCCAAGATTACTTTCGCAAGCTCTACCAGTTCTACGACAAGACCGGCTTCAGCCTTCTGGAGCACGACGGCTCCTATCCCGGTGATGTGTGCGCCTCCACGAAGCATCCCGGACACACGGGTCTGGCGGATTCCCGATGGAAGCAGTTTCAGCGCATCAAAGAATTCTACCTTTGGTGTCGCGGACAGGGCATCTATCTCAACGTGCCCGACTATTATTATCTCGCCGGTTCCAACAAGTGCGGCATGGGCTATCGGGAAGTAAACTGGTCCCTGCCCCGCGCCGAACAAGTTATGCACACCCGGCAAAACATCTACGACGGCGCGTGGGAGAAAACCGGCAGCATGGGCTGGATGTTCGTGCCCCTGACGGAATATCAGGGCGGCGGGGCTGCCGCCACCATCGAACCCCTCGACGAACACCTCGACCATTATGAGCGCATGATGATGAGCAACCTCGCCATGGGCGTCCAGGCCTGTTACCGTGGTCCCCGGCTCTTCGACACGGAACGCACAAAAGCCATGGTGCAGCGGAGCGTGGCCTGGTACAAGAAATACCGCGACATCCTGGAGAGTGACATGCTCCACGGACGCCGCGCCGATGGCCGCGATGTGGATTGGATGCTCCACGTGAACCCGAAGCTCAAGTACAAGGGGATGCTCGTCGTCTTCAACCCCCTGACGGAAGCTGTTACGCGTACCATAAAGCCCAACCTGTACTACACCGGCCTGACCGTTGTGGCATCAATTCGCCAGAAAGAAGGCGTGGCGAAGAAATATACGCTCAGCCGCGACTACACGGTGGCACTGAAAATGACTGTACCCGCCGAAGGGTTTACGTGGTTCGTGATTGAGTAGGGCAGGAGGTTGGGCATCCCTGCCCGACGCAAAGCAAACTCAGATTCGGAGATTCCCAACACATCTGGCAAGAGACCCCGAACCTCCATTGCTTGTAATAGATAAAAGCGGGCTTATTCCAGAAGCGGCGGTCCTGTGCTTAGGCTTCGTGGGCCTTGCGTCGGACTAGGATGCCCTCCTGTTGGCTGAAATCAAGGAATATCATGTACACTCATTTCCTCCACTGCCATCTTTTAAGCCACGATTGACACCGGTGTCATGTTCTGGTAGCATGTCGGGGCTTCGTGAAGTTTCCGTCCAATTTCTATCGTATAAGGAGTCTCCTTGTGAGTCTTGCCGCACTACAACTTATCACTGTTTCCATGTTGGCTTACACGAGTTTTTACACCGGACCCGTCCGGCAGGAGTTGGATTTCCCGGAAGGCCGTTGCGGTGGACACGCCCCCACCGGGGTCTCCTGGACCGCCCCAGAGGATGTTACGGTTGATGTCGCGCTGGATGCCTGGAAGCTCCGAAATAACGCGAACACCTATATCACGGTCTGGGTTAATGGGGAGAAGCGTCTCGACAAGATGCTCATCCCGGCGCAGGGCGCAACCTGCAACTCCGCCGTGCCCTATACTTTATCGCAAATGCTGGAAGACAGCGGCGGCAAGGCGGGCATACTCGATGGCATTCACCTCAAATCGGGCGAAACGATCATCGTCGAAATTGGTGGCAACGACTACGCCGGTCTCGACCTGTCCATCAAAAGCGGTCAGGAATCGTGGGATCTCGCCAGAGACTTCCGTTATGAGCCCAAGGCCAATACGCCCTGGTCCTACGGCCAGGTTGAGGTTGGCGCCAATGGCACGCCCGGCATGATTACTCTTGATACCGTCGTTGCCGATTTTAATCCCGATGGCAAGGCTCAATTCGGTGTTGGCCAGCCCGCCTGGATCAGCAAGGAACTCGCGCCGCACATATCCATGATCAAGAGCCGTGGGACGACCCCCGCTTCCCAGGAGTTCCAACATGTATCCGGCACGACGGTCTACACGGAAGCCCTTATCGAGGACCGCTGGGTAGGGCGGCACTGGTCCTCCGACGGCACCCTCAAGATTGGCTACGAAGGTTTCTTGCAGAACGCCTTCATTATCGAAATTGACAAGCAACGGCTGGAGTCGGGATGGCGCCTTATAAGCACCGAAGAAAACGAGGGTTCATCCCCGGACACGCGCCATACCGTTATCGACCTTACCCACAACAGAAAAGACATCGATGTGGCGATTCATACCGAGCTGGACGGCACGCCAATTATCGTCCGCTGGCTTGAGATCACCAACACGAGCGACAAACCGGTTGCCCTGACGGGCCTTTCGCCCTGGTCCGGTCGCCTGGTTACACATCAAAATTTCTGGGCAACGCCCGATCCCCCAAAGCGCTACGAGCACCCCTTTTCCATTGGTTATTTCGCCGAATCCGACCATTCCTGGGAAGGGCGCTTCAAGTGGCGGAACTTTGAAGAAGCGGAGGCGCTAGAAATCGGTTGCCACAAAGGCCAATGCTACGATGACCCATTCTTCATCATTCGGAGCGAAGGCACGGGGCAGTATCTCATCGGCCACCTCGAATGGTCCGCCAACTGGAACATGCAGGTCGAGTACCACGATAGCGGCGCGGACACCTTGGTCTTCAGCATTGGTCCCTGGGCTTCTGAAGCCTTGCGCGTTATTGCGCCGGGCGAGACGGTCAAGACTCCTGCCGTTCACTTTGGCTTGCTGGCGGAAGACCTTGATACGACCGTCCAGGACATGCACGAACATATCCGGCGTTCCGTCTTCCCCAAGCGCGACCTAGATCGGGCCAACCTCGTGCAGTATGCCTTGCCCGGCGACCAGGGCTACCTCTCCCAAAACTTCGGCGACGCAAGCGGCTACACCGAGGAAAGCGTCCGCAAGAACATCGATCTCGCGGCCGCTATCGGCGCGGAGCTGTTCATCATGGACGCGGGTTGGTGGGAAATCCAGGGCGACTGGGAAGCCTCTCCCGTCCGCTTTCCCAATGGCCTCCAACCGATGATTGACTACGCCCACCAGAACAACATGCTTTTCGGACTTTACGGCGAAATTGAGAAAGCCTCCCCGGCCAGCCGCGTGGGGCGGGAACATCCCGAGTGGATTGACTGGTACGAGCCGTTCCCGGTGCTGAACCTGGCGAATCCCGAGGCCGCTGCCCACATGGAACGTGAACTGGAACATATCATAGAAGACTTCAAGCTGGATCTCTTCCGCCTTGATTTCAACACCCCCTCCTTCGAAGAGATGGAAGGGACAAGCTTTCTTCGCAACGGTATCGAAGAAATAAATTTCTGGCGTTATTACGACTCCTTTGCGGAGATTTTCGAGCGAATTCATAAGAAATACCCCAAGCTCATTCTTCAGCAGGCCGCGTGCGGTGGTGGTCGCAATGACCTGGCCACGGTCCGTCTATTCCACGAGAACTACCTGACCGACGGCAGCCGTCTTCCCTTTGAAACCCAGAACTACGCCGGCCAGAGTATGGCGCTGCCCCCCGAGAACTTTGTCATTGCCCACGGCGCCGACGGCGGTGGTCCCACCGGCCATGCGGAGAATTTCGAGACAAACCTGCGCACGGCATTTACCCTCTCCACCCCCTGGATATTCGCAGGCACCGTTGCCCCGGACCTCGCCAGCCTCACCCCCTACCGTTTGGAACGATACCAGCACTACACCAAGCTCTATAAGGAATTCATTCGGCCCATACTGCCCACCTCCAAGGTGTACCATCACGCCCCGATTTCGGCCCGTGGCGGCGTCGAGTCCAGCGGCTTTTTCGCCATGGAGTTTGCCGCGCCGGACCGCACCCGTGGCTGGGCGACCTTCGTGCGCATTGGCCCATCCGACAGCGATACCTACCTCTTCAAGCCCCGGGGCTTGGATCGCGGCAAGACTTACCAAGTCACCTTCGATGGAAGTTCCGAAAAGGTCGTTGTTGATGGTTTGTCCCTCGTGCGGGATGGTCTCCCCATCCGCCTCGAAACCCTGGCCTCCTCCGAGCTTCTCCTTTTTGAAGAACTCCCGAAGGAATAAGAATCAGCGCACTGCCTCCATCATCACCCCCAGGGAGGTCTGCCCACACACGCTGGGTACCGCATCGGTGAGATCAACCTGTGCGCAATAGGCCACGTCGGCCTCCATATTGATTGCCCGCAGCTTGTCGGCGTGGGGAGCGGCGGCGAATAGCGTCTCGAAGCCTTCGCTGTCGATCCGCTCACGCCAGTCCTCAAAGAGCGCGCGGCCTTCCCCAATTTCACCCCCGGATTTCATGGCGATCCCAACGGCCGCGCAACGATCTTCCTGGGCATCGAATTCGGGGGCACCCGTGAGGCCCGCCGGAATGAGGACCACATCGTTCTCCAGACCAGCGGCCACGCGGGCGACGGCGGAGGCGTTCACCGTCGTACCCATGAGGATGGCCGGGGCGCCCGCACAAGACACAAGGCGTCCGGCACCGGTGGTCGTCGTAAAGATGACCGATTTCCCCGCAGCGTGATGGGCCTCCCGGGGACTGTTGCCAAAATCGAAGCCCTCGGGCGGCATGCCCCCACGTTCCCCGTAGAGCAGGGCATCGGGCTGTTCTTCTTTGGCGCGCAGCGCGTCCGCCACATCGCGCACGGCGAGGATCGAGGTGGCCCCCGCCTCAAAGAGCATGGCCGCCGTGGCGCTGGCCCGAAGCGCGTCTACGATGACCGCCGTGCATTGGTGTGCCACGGCAAACTCGCATCCCGCTTCGCCTTCGATAATATGCCAACGCATGGACGGTCTCCTGTTGTAAAGGGTGGCACAGTCGTCTCTAAATGTAGGACAG
>JAJRPE010000249.1 GCA_024280935.1 Candidatus Hydrogenedentota bacterium | reverse complement strand
ATTCTCCTCCCCGCCGATCAGCTCCCCGTCGTGCTCTGCGCCGTGGATTGGGTGGGCATCGCCAACGGCGGCAACACGGCGTGGCGCGAGGCCCTCGCGAAAGCCGCCAAAACCACGCCAGACCGGGTGGCGGTTCATGCCCTCCATCAGCATGATGCGCCCAACTGCGGCTTCACCACGGAGGATATCCTCCAGGAGCATGAATTGGGCGGTGCAGCCTTCGACCCTGACTTTGCCCGCGTTGTTATTGAACGTGCCGCCAATGCGGTTGCTCGGGCGGCGGCCAATCCCATACCGGTTACCCACATCGCTGCCGGAGAGGCTGTCGTCAAACGTATCGCCTCCAACCGCCGTATCCTCGGCGAGGATGGCAAAGTGCGGGCGGTTCGTTTTACCGCCACCCGCAATCCGAAGCTCCGTGCGGAGCCGGTGGGCACAATTGATCCCTTCCTCAAGTCGGTGAGTTTCTGGGCCAACGAAACGCCCCTGGCCGTCCTCACTTATTACGCCACCCACCCCCAGAGCCACTATGGCAAGGGCCACGTGACGGCGGACTTCGTCGGACACGCCCGCAACGCCCGGGAAGCGGCTCTGGGCGGCGTTCCCCACATCCACTTCAATGGTGCAGGCGGAAATCTGGGTGCGGGCAAATGGAACGACGGCAGCGCGGAGAATCGCCCGGTTCTCGCGGGGCGCCTGGAAGCAGGTATGAAATCCGCCTGGGAAAAGGGCAAGAAGGTTCCCGTCACCGATGCCCCGTTCCAGTGGTCCGTGGAGCCGGTTGTGCTTCCTATGCGCAATGACGTGGACGACAGCGTCGTTGCCAGCCGACTGCTCGACACGAACGAGAAGCTACGACCCCGAATTCGTATGGCCCGGGAGATTGCCTTCCGCGAGCGGGTTCGGAAGGGTATTCCCATCGAGATTTCACGACTGCGTATCGGCAACATTCAATTGATTCACCTTCCCGGCGAGCTTTTCGTCGAGTACCAACTGGCCGCCCAGGATATGGCCCTCGACAGCTTTGTATGTATGGCGGCCTACGGAGACTACGGACCCGGCTATATCGGCACCGCAATTTCCTACGAAGAGGGCGGCTACGAAACCAAAAAGTATATCTCCCGAACCGCCCCCGCCGTGGAGGAAGTGCTGATGGCAGCAATGGAGAAGCTGCTGCGCTGAGATTGTTTTTCGGTAAGGGTTCACGGGCCACTTTGGGATGCCACTATAGGGGCAAGGTGATATCAAGAAAAAACGGAGGGTGCGAACGCTTACCCCCATTTTTATGTTTGCTCCTCCATTTCTCCTTGAGCGAAACCGCTCTGATCGCCGGAAAACGAAATGATGCTTCATACTTTCTCTTTCGTCCTGTGGATTTGGAAAGCACTCTTTCGACGGTGGATTCGTATGTCAGACTTACACTCCCTCTTTGCCTGAAGAATATTGTCCTATCCCGTCGCTTATGTCGAGTGCACTCCTGACTTTCGAGAGAATCACTTCCGCCGATTCGACCGCTTTCTCGAGTTCTCCGAACGTAATTTGAGTACCTTGTTTGTGTGCAACTGAATTCCGGGAAGTCATTGCACTGCCATAACGGCTGATGTCTTGCTCCTTATCTTCAAGTGCCTCGTTGAAGCGGTTCCTGTGTGATTTTCCAAAATGTCCAACAAAGCCAGCGATGGCATCCTTCTTGGCACTCCGAACACAGGCTTTCCCTGCACTGTGAGGAGCCGTGTGCGCAAATAGCGCAAGCACGGTTCTGAGAGGGGCGGAGGGACAACCGGGTATGGACGAAATATTGTGGCACCGTCGGGAAACCAGGCGGCAAACAGAGAAAACAAACCTCGTCCTACAGCTTGGAAGCCCTCCGCCGGGATCAGGATGTCTGAGGTTTGCCCACTCACCTCCAATTCCTGCATAATTGCTCCTTCCCCTAATCTCCAACAGGAATCCCCATGCAGTGTGCCATGCGCTATACCGTCGAATCCAAAGACCCGAACTGTGCGGCGCGAACGGGCCGCCTTTCCTTGCCCCATGGCGAGGTGGAAACGCCAATCTTCATGCCCGTGGGGACGCAGGCGACGGTTAAGGCATTGTCACAGGAGGACTTAGAGGCTATTGGCGCCCAAATTATTCTGGGCAACGCCTACCACCTTTATCTCCGGCCCGGCATGGAGACGCTGGAGATGGCGGGGGGCATCCATGGCTTCATGAACTGGAAGAAGCCCGTGTTGACCGATTCAGGCGGCTTTCAGGTATTCAGTTTGAGCGCGCTCAACAAGATTACGCCCGAAGGGGTGACGTTCCAGAGCCATCTTGACGGATCGCGCCACCTGTTCACGCCCGCCAAAGCGGTGGATATCCAAATCAGCATCGGCGCGGATATCATGATGTGCTTTGACGAATGCACCGCCTACCCCGTGACGCGGGAAAAAGCGGAGAAGTCCATGCGCATGACCCACGACTGGGCGATTAAATGCAAGGCCCGGTGGGAAGCGCGAGAGGCCACGAATCAGGCCCTTTTTGGCATTGTGCAGGGCAGTGTATTCGAAGATTTGCGGCGTGAAAGCGCGACGGGGCTGGTGGACCTGGATTTTCCCGGCTACGCCATTGGCGGCGTGAGCGTGGGGGAGAGCAAGGAAGAAATGATCGAGGCGGTGGAGCGGGTTGCCCCCCTGCTGCCGGAAGAAAAGCCGCGTTATCTCATGGGCGTCGGGCCACCGGAGGATGTGCTGAACGCTATTGAGCGGGGCGTGGACATGTTTGACTGTGTCATGCCTACGCGTAATGCACGGAACGGGAGCCTCTTTACGAGCACGGGTAAACTGAACATCAAGAACGCCCGCTTTGCCCAAGACTTTGGCCCCCTCGACGCAGCGTGCGGATGCATGGTATGCCAGACCTATACCCGCGCTTATTTACACCACCTGTTCAAGGCCAAGGAGATCTTGTCCTTGCGGCTGAATACTTTACACAACCTTTCCTTTATGTTACAATTGGCCGATTCTGCACGCGAAGCCATTCGGGACGGCAGGTTTCCAGATTTCAAGCGTGCGTTCCTTCAAACCTATTCCACCGGAAAGTAAGACCGTAATTACTATGAATATCGCTAGCAGTATTGAGGCCCTGAACTTTTTGATAGCGCAGCCAGACGGGGGAGGCGAGGCAACGGGCAATCCGCTCATGTCCATGGCTCCCCTCATGATTGCCTTTGTTGCCATCATGTATTTTCTGACGATCCGCCCCCAGCAAAAGAAGGATAAGGAGCGGAAGAACATGCTGGACGCCCTGTCCAAGGGGGACGAGGTGGTGACCACCGGGGGTATTTGCGGACGCGTCGTTAGCCTCAAAGAGGCCGACGTGGTCTTGGAAGTGGGCAAAGACGTTACCATTAAGTTCGTCCGCAGTTCCATTGCGCACGTAATCAATCCCAACGAAGAGACGGTAAGCTAAGGAAATAGCGAGCAGAGGCGCTCCGTTAATTTCCATTGCTTTCCGACGTTTTCCAATCGTAGCGGAGTTTATCCATGAAAAAACATCTTTTTCGCAGTCTCCTTATCTGGGGGGCGATTATCGTTTCCCTGCTGGTCATTTATCCCACCGTTGGATGGATGGTTTTGTCTAAGACATCTCCCGAAGTTCTGGAGGCGCGTATGGCGAAATGGGAGGCAGAGGACAAGGCTTGGGCCGCAGAGTCTCATGGATATTTTTCCGAACTGGCCTTTTCCCTGAAGCGCTGGTCCCAGTGTGACCGGGACCAGGTGATTAATCTTGGCCTCGACTTGCAGGGCGGCATTCAGATGGTGGTCAGCTTCGACTGGCACGAT
Organism: Candidatus Hydrogenedentota bacterium; assembly: GCA_024280935.1. Lineage (GTDB taxonomy): Bacteria > Hydrogenedentota > Hydrogenedentia > Hydrogenedentales > JAEUWI01 > JAEUWI01. The sequence continues at coordinate 2,210 of JAJRPE010000249.1, read as the reverse complement.
TTGGACGAAGAGCGCATCGCGGCCCTCCATGAAGAAGATGGGTTGAGCGATACCGAAATCGCACAACTCGTTCAGGACACGCTCTATGATCAGTTGGTGAACCGTATCAGCGAATTCGAGGCCAAAGAGCCTGTTATTCAGAAGCTGGGCACCGACCAGATTCAGGCCCAGCTTCCCGGTGCGCAAAATACGGACCGCGCCAGGGATCTTATGACAAAGACGGCCCTCCTGAATTTTCATATCGTCAGCGGCCAGGACGAGACCGTTGCCGCTTTTAGAAGTATCAAGGAACACTTTCCCAACGATTTTTCCAGCTACCTTGAAGCGCCCGGATTCGACGGGATGGTCTGGGTAAAGCCGGAAAACTATCTCGCCGCCAAGGAGATGGTCGCCAAGTTGGAGGCCATTCCCGGGGCGATTCCCGAAGGTAAGATGTTGGCATTTGGCCGTGCGCCCCGGCTTGACCAGGAACAGCGCTACGACCTCTATGTGCTTGACAAGAAACCCATCGCCACGGGCGAGGGGCTTACATCGGCATCGGCCATCCCCGATCCCCAGAACCCCGCAAGCTGGGCCATTCTCTTTAACTTTGATGCGGAAGGCGGCGGAAAATTTGGCGAGGCCACAGAGGCCAATATAAATCGCGCTATGGCCATCGTGATGGATGGCGTGGTGATGTCCGCGCCGAACATCAACTCGCGAATCGATTACAGCGGCCAGATTACGGGTAGTTTTTCCGGTGAAGAAGCGCGGGATTTGGCCATCGTGCTGAATTCCGGGTCCATGATGGTTGATGTGGACGTTGACTCCGTGGATCTGGTGAGTGCGAGCTTGGGCGCTGATTCCGTTCATAGCGGTGTCACCTCCGCCCTCTGGGGTATTTTCCTCGTGGGCGTGTTTGTTCTGGCCTACTATCTGGTGCCGGGCGGCATCGCCCTGATCGCCCTGTTGTTGAACGCTATCCTCGTGCTGGCGGCCATGGCCTATTTTGACATGACCCTGACCTTGCCCGGTATTGCTGGTCTAATTCTGACCATCGGTATGGCGGTGGATGCGAACGTTCTTATCTTCGAGCGTATCCGCGAGGAACTTCGCCTGGGCCACTCGGTGATTTCCTCCATTGATTCTGGATTCAGCAAGGCGGCCGTCACCATTCTCGATGCGAATGTGACAACCCTTATCGCGGCTATTGTCCTTCTGCAATTCGGATCGGGACCCATCGAGGGATTCGCGATTACCTTGAGCATTGGTGTTTGCGCGAGCGTGTTTACCTCTCTGGTCGTGAGCCGCGCACTCTTCGACTTCTTCTTTGAGCGGCGTATTCTCAAGAGCGTGAAGATGATGAGCATGGTTCCGCCCGATACCAAGATCCGCTTCATGAGCTTCAGAAAACTCGCGGGCACCCTCAGTGCGGTGGCGGTAATCGGCGGTCTTGTGCTCTTCGGCATGAAGCTTAACAGCGGCGACATGCTGGGGGTAGACTTTACCCAGGGCACCAACATTCGCATGGAACTCAAGGGCGATTCGGAAGTCGATATTGCCGCCGTTCGCTTGGCGCTCAATGATGCTGGTTTCGATGGGCCGACCGTACAGAAAATTGGGACGGGTGCCGAGGCGGGTAATCACTTCATGGTGCGTGTCGCTGAAATTGAGGAAAGTGATTCTGAAGGCGCGGATGATGCCGCGAAGACGGTATCCCAGAAGATTCAGAACGCAATGGCCCCCTTGGTTGGCGGTGACAGCGCCAACGTGTTCTTCGAATCCGTGAAGACGGTGGGGCCGGCCGTGGGCGCGCAGCTTCGCGCTGATGCCATCTGGGCCATTATCTGGGCGCTGCTCTTCATCGTGCTGTACATCGGTTACCGTTTCCACCTGAAGTACGCGGTGGGCGCGGTGGTCGCCCTGATTCACGATGTGCTGATTACCCTGGGCATCTTCGCCCTTTTCGGGCGCGAGATTAACCTTGCGGTCGTCGCGGCCGTCCTGACGATTATCGGTTACTCGCTCAACGATACCATCGTCGTCTTCGACCGTATTCGGGAGGATGTGGAGCAGTTCAAGGGCCGTGGAAAGAAGTTCACGGACATCATCAACATCGCCATCAACGGCACCCTGAGCCGGACGCTACTCACATCGATTACAACCCTCTTCGTGGTTGCCGTGCTCTTCATATTCGGTGGCGCGGCCATCGAAGATTTCGCGTTCGCGCT
>JAJRPE010000001.1 GCA_024280935.1 Candidatus Hydrogenedentota bacterium | reverse complement strand
TTTGTGATTGCACTGGTAAGCGTCGTCTTACCGTGATCAACGTGACCAATCGTACCCACGTTCACGTGTGGCTTTGTACGTTCAAACTTTTCCTTGGCCATGTCTTCATCTCTCCTTAGTTCGCACCGCCGATAGTTGCGGCAATCATCTGGACTAAATACTGCGTTTTATTGTTAAAAGCGGAAGGTGTTTCCGGCTTTTTCCATAATCTCATTGGCAACAGCGGTTGGTGCCGGCTCATAGCTCGCAAACTGCATGCTATAGGAAGCGCGGCCCTGGGTCCGTGAGCGAAGAGAATTCGCATAGCCAAACATCTCGGCCAGCGGCACAAACGCATTGATGGTTTGTGTGGAACCTTCACTCTCCATACCCTCCAAGCGACCACGGCGGCTGTTAAAGTCACCAATAACGTCACCTGTGTGAACATCCGGCGTAACCACCTCAACCTTCATCACCGGCTCAAGAAGAACCGGGGAGGCATTCGGCGCCGCTGACTTAACGGCCATCGAACCCGCAATCTGGAACGCCATCTCAGAAGAGTCAACCTCGTGATACGAACCATAGGTCAGCGTAACCTTCACGTCCACCATGGGATAACCCGTGATGACGCCAGACTCAATCGCTTCCTTGCAGCCCTTCATCACGGCCGGAATATATTCCTTCGGAATTACACCACCAACGATCTTGCTTTCAAAAACAAAGCCACTGTTGGCCTCACCGGGCTCCAGCGTAAGCACAACGTGCCCATACTGCCCGCGACCACCAGACTGGCGTACAAATTTCTTTTCTGCTTTTGCAAGCTTACGAATGGACTCGCGATAAGCCACCATCGGCTTGCCGACGTTTGCCTCAACGTTAAACTCGCGCTTCATGCGGTCCACGATAATATCAAGGTGAAGCTCGCCCATGCCCGCAATGATTGTCTGCCCGGTCTCTTCGTCGCTACGAACCCGCAAGGTGGGATCTTCTTGCGCCAGCTTAACCATCGCCTCGGACATCTTGTCCTGATCCGCCTTGGTCTTTGGCTCAATTGCAATATGCACGACCGGCTCCGGGAAGTCCACCGCCATCAGAGCAATCGGATTGTCAGGGTCGCACAAGGTATCGCCTGTGGTCGTATTCTTACAACCGATAACAGCACCAATATCGCCCGCCCGCAACTCCTGCAAATCAGTGCGTTCGTCAGCATGCATCTCAAGCAAGCGACCCAAGCGCTCTTTTCTCCCGGTGCGCGAATTCAGCACCTGCGTACCCGCGCTAAGTGTGCCGGAATACACGCGAATAAAGGTCAAACGGCCCACGTGCGGATCGGTCACGATCTTAAAAGCAAGCGCGGAAAAAGGCGCGTCATCGGAAGGCTTCCGGGTCAACTCCTTCTCGGACTCGCGGGGTACCGTGCCATGAATCTCCTCAACATCAACCGGTGAAGGCAAGTAGGCAAGAACCGCGTCCAACAAGAGGCGAACACCCTTGCTGCGCAGCGCCGTGCCCGTAAGAACCGGCGTAAACGCCCCAGAAAGTGTAGCCAAGCGAATGCCACGCTTCAAATCTTCCACGGAGAGCGTGTCATCCGCAAAATATTTTTCCATCAGCCCTTCATCAGTCTCAGCGGCAGCCTCAACAAGGTTATGGCGCCACTGTTCCGCCTGCTCTTTCAGATCGGCGGGAATATCAATCTCGACCTGCTTCGTGTCTACACCCTCACCCTCCCAGGCGAAGCACTTCATCTCAACAAGGTCGATTACACCCCTGAACTCATCTTCCGCGCCCACGGGGAGCTGAATCGGAATTGGGTTGGCACCCAAACGATCCTTCATGCTCAGGAAGGCCTTTTCAAAATCCGCCCCAACACGGTCCATCTTATTGATGAAAGCCATACGAGGAACGTGATAACGGTCCGCCTGGCGCCAAACCGTTTCGGACTGAGGCTGCACACCCGCCACCGCGCAAAAAACAGCAACCGCGCCGTCAAGCACACGCAGACTGCGCTCCACTTCGGCCGTAAAATCCACGTGGCCCGGCGTATCAATAATGTTTATCTTATGATCTTTCCAGTCACAAGCCGTCGCCGCCGACGTAATGGTAATGCCGCGCTCGCGCTCTTGCTCCATGAAATCCATGGTGGCTGCCCCATCATGCACCTCGCCAACACGATGCACACGACCAGAATAGAACAAGATACGTTCCGTCACTGTCGTTTTACCAGCATCGATGTGCGCCATAATTCCGATGTTGCGCACTTTATCCAGGGGTAGCGAACGAGCCACAATATCACCTTTTTGCTTTAAGCATGTGCTTGCATGTCGCAAGCCTACTACAGATGCACAAACCCAATTCGGGCCGGATCCATTCAAACACATAGTCAGAAAAATTGGCGCAATACGCCAGGACCAAATCTGACTGATCTTTTCATACGAAGCCAAGGGAGTATCCAGCAATCAAACAATTGCCAAACACCACAACAAGCTGCGGGGATTTAGAATCGGAAGTGGGCAAACGCTTTGTTGGCTTCTGCCATACGGTGCGTATCATCTTTCCGCTTGATCGTCGTACCCTGCTTCGAGTACGCATCCATCAACTCACCAGCAAGACGTTCGCGCATAGTCTTTTCGCCACGCTTGCGAGAGAATTCGATCAACCAACGGAAGGCGATGGCCGTGCGAGTCGCGGGAGCGATCTCCACGGGCACCTGATACGTCGCACCACCAACACGCCGAGACTTTACCTGCAAAAGAGGCTTTACATTGTCAATCGCCGTATTGAAGACAGACACAGGATCCTCGTTCGGAAGCTTCTCTTTAATGAGACCAAGCGCACCGTAAACGATGGACTCGGCAATGCTCTTTTTGCCGCTTATCATTACTGCGTTGATAAACTTGCTGAGCATTACGCTGCCGTACTCTGGATCGGGCAGGATTTCCCGTTTTTGTATTTGCTTGCGTCGAGGCATCTTCTTATTCCATTAGCTCTTGCTACTCAAAAATAATGACAAAACTACTGCTTGGGTTTCTTTACGCCATATTTCGAGCGGCTTACCCAGCGACCTGTGTGAACTTGCTTTCCACCTTCGTCTTTAAGGCCCGCTTGACCACCCATGTCACCCTGGGAATCCAGGACGCCACGAATAAGGTGATAACGAACACCAGGTAGATCTTTCACACGACCGCCACGGATCATAACCTGCGAGTGCTCTTGCAAGTTATGGCCAATGCCCGGAATATACACAGTCACTTCCATGCCATTTTTCAGGCGCACACGAGCCACCTTGCGCAAAGCCGAGTTCGGCTTTTTAGGCGTCATGGTGTAGACTCGAGTGCAAGTCCCCGAAGCTTGCGGACAAGCTTTCAGGGCCGGCGACTTTGTCTTCGAAACCTTCGTCTTGCGACAGTTTCGTACCAGCTGATTAATCGTAGGCAATTCGACTACTCCTAAAACACATAGGGAAATTGCATTTGGACTCGCGGAACGCGGTCCAGGACAACGGCCCAGAAGCATAGCAAATTTTAGAGCACCTGTCAAGTTATTTTTCTCTTAACGAGAAATAACACTGACATTCGCCCGAAATCTATGCGAGGGCAAGTTCGGTATTATCCCTCTTGGCGACACGTCATGTCAAGCTGCCTTCCTGTTTTATTTTTTCGTGCGATTATTTGCCCCCAGTAAACGTCGCGCCCCTGGCACCCAAAGGCTCCTGTCCCGTTGACGAGTCCCGTATGGCTGCCGTATTATGGCGCACTAATCCCAAACACAGGAGTGACTTATGTATGCCCTACTCATTGCCGCTGCCGCCATGGCGCTCGCGACCGGTCCAGACCCAGCCCCCGGTCCCCACGACGTTCTGAATGCAGATGGTCTCCAGTACCGCATTCAGCCCAGCGTCGTGATCGAGGATTTCGATGGCAAGGGGTGCTGGTTTCATGCACGGGGCGGCATTATCCCCTCTGACGATCCCAATGCCGCGCCGACGGTCCTGATCACCATGCAGAAATGGTATGTAAATGTTTCGGATTATTTTTCCGGCCTGAGCTTTATCAAGAGCGACGATATGGGGAAAACCTGGTCGGACCCAGTCACGCCCGATACTCTCGCGTGGCGCAGTGAAGCAAATGACACCACCGTCGGTGTCTGCGACTTCACTCCCGGATGGCACCCCCAGACCAAGACCCTCTTCGGCATGGGACACACGGTCCGCTATCAGAACGGAAAACTCATGAAGGATCCGCGTCCCCGAGAGACGGCCTACTCGGTCTATGATGCCAATACAAACCAGTGGAGCGACTGGGACATCATCAAGATGCCCGATATGCCCATCTTTTTTAATTCGGGCAACGGCTGTGGACAGTGGCTTGTGGAGGACAATGGTGATCTACTGGTGCCCATCTATTTCAAGCCGGCCTCCACGGATTACTACGCCGTGCTTTCCACCACAGTCATGCGCTGTAGCTTCGACGGCAAGACCGTCCGCTACAAGGAACACGGCAATATTTTAACCACCGAAAAACCACGAGGGGCCTACGAACCTTCCCTCACGCGACACAAGGGCAAGTTTTATCTCACCATGCGCAACGATGATCGCGCCTACGTTTCGGTCAGCGACGATGGCCTGAACTACGCACCCATCACCCCCTGGCTCTTCGACGATGGGAAAGAAATAGGTAGCTACAACACCCAGGCCCACTGGGTCAGCCACAGCGATGCCCTCTTCCTCGTTTACACCCGCAAAGACCCCGCCACCAACCACATTCCCCGCAACCGGGCCCCCCTCTATATGAGCCAAGTGGATACGGAAAAGATGTGCCTCATCCGAAGCACCGAGCAGATCGTTGTACCCGAACGGGGTGCCATGCTCGGCAATTTTGGTGTCGTAACCGTCAGCCCCAATGAAACCTGGGTCACCGTGGGCGAAGGCATGTACAAACCCGAGGAGGCGATGAAACACGGTGCCAAAGGCCGGGTCTGGGCCTCACGGATTGTCTGGTCGCGACCCAACAAGCTACGGTTGCCATAGCGCAAGTCACGCCTCTGGGCTATGAAAATTCTGGCGAAAGGGGTATAGTTAACTTGGCGGTCACAATCGTCATTACGGACTTACTTCCAGCACAACATGATAGACAGACACTACCGTGACATCCACACAACAAAAGAGATCTTGTACGAGCCGAATCATCCGCAAAGGTGCTCCCGAACCCCGCGAGCAGGATAACTCAACGCCAGAAGAACGCATGAACGCCGTATGGGACCTTACCCTCTTGTGCCTGGCCTGGGATGAAAGCATCGATGGTGAACCAAGACTTCAGCGATCTGTTAGCCGAATTCAACGCCCAACACGTTGACTATCTGGTCGTGGGTGCCCACGCGCTGGCCGCCCATGGCCACGTTCGCGCCACCAAAGATCTCGACGTTTGGGTCCGCCCTGATGCCGCCAACGCTCCCCGCGTCATCATTGCATTGCGCAAATTCGGCGCTCCGCTGCACGATCTAAGCGAAGCGGATCTCAGCGAACCAGGCATCATTTTTCAGATAGGTGTTGAGCCCGTTCGTATCGATGTATTGACATCCGTAGACGGTGTAAATTTCACCGAAGCGTGGGACGAACGGACCACCTCAAAATTTGCTGGCATTCCCGTCGCAGTACTCTCCAAACGCCTCCTCATCCAGAACAAGCGTGCATCGGGTCGCACCCAGGACTTGGCCGATGTCGAATGGCTGGAAGAGGCATCCGGCAATCCTTGAATATCCCCGCATCCTGAGGTAACTGTAATTTCCGCTATGTAACGGACATTTCGGGCGATCTATCTCGTGCGGCTCTACAAACCCAGGTGTTCCGCCACGAAGTCAGCGTCTTTGTCGCCACGCCCCGACAGGTTAATCAGGATGCTCTTGTCGGATGACTGCTCCCCCGCCAGTTGCATGGCATAGGCCACCGCGTGGGCACTTTCCAAGGCGGGGATGATTCCCTCCAAGCGAGACAGCGTCATAAAGGCATCGAGGCATGCCTTGTCATCAACCGCAACATAACGAACCCGGCTGATATCCTTCAAATAACAGTGTTGGGGGCCAACCGCCGGGTAATCCAAGCCCGAAGCAATCGAATAGACCGGCAGGGGTTCTCCCGCTTCATCCTGCAAGTTGTAGCACTTGAACCCGTGGAGCGCACCCTTGCTTCCCAAGGTCAAGGTAGCCGCATGATCCGGCGTATCCAGTCCCCGACCGGCCGGTTCCACCCCGATCATCGCTACGTGCTCGTCTTCCAGAAACGCCGTAAAAAGCCCCATGGCGTTGGAACCGCCGCCAACACAGGCAAGCAGTGTATCGGGAAGACACCCCTCCTTCGCCAGAAACTGTTCCCGCGCTTCCTGGCCAACAATGCGCTGGAAATCGCGCACCATTTTCGGAAAGGGGTGCGGGCCGACTACCGAGCCGATAGCATAGAAGAAACTGACCGGATCCTTGAGATACTCCTCGAAGGCACTGTCAACGGCATCCTTCAGGGTTCGGGTGCCCCGCGTCACGGGAACCAGCGTGCACCCCAGGATCTTCATCTTGGTAACGTTGGGGTGCTCCTTTTTTATGTCCACCTCCCCCATGTGAATTTCGCAAGGGATATCAACCAGGGCGCAGGCCGTCGCCAACGCAACGCCATGCTGCCCCGCACCTGTTTCCGCAAGGACCTTGGTCTTCCCCATGTGTTTGGCCAGCAGGGCCTCCCCCAAACAATGGTTTATCTTATGGGCACCCGTGTGGTTGAGATCTTCTCGCTTCAAATATATGCGGGCACCACCAATTTTTTCACTCAAACGCCGGGCATAATAAAGTGGGCTCGGGCGACCCACATAATCCGTATACAGCGCCGTCAGCTCTTCTTGAAAGGCGGCGGTGCGCGTGACTTCTTCGTAAGAATCGTTAATGTCGTCCATTATTTTCTTAAGTTCCGGCGGGATGATTTGTCCCCCATATTCACCGAAATAGCCCTCGCTGTCTGGCATCTCACCCAATTGCACGCTCATTGTCTGTACTCCCTTGTTGTTTCGGATATTTCTATCCAGTTTATCATGCTGCGCACACTCGGAAAAACATCACGATGGAGCCACGGCTGATGCCCGTGGCCGGGTACGCGTCGCCATACAGACTTCACAATTACAGTTCCCCTCTGCTACGCTGTGCCCTCAACCCTTGAGGAATACGCCATGCTATTACGCCCCAGCGCAACCGCGTTGCTGCTTGTTCTGTCTTTTGTGGTCCAGGCACAACAGGTCAACGACTTCCCCGCCCCCGACGACCCGCTCCACAAGCGTGTCGCCATGTACGATGCCCTCATGCGCGGCAACCACATCAACGAAGGCGTGTTCATGCAGCACGTCATCTTCCCCCCTGTGGGCACGGAAACCCCCATGGTGGGTAGCCAGGAAGACTGTATCGAAGTGACTGGGGCCATGATGGCCGCCTATTGTTATCAGTACGCCGTCACCAAAGACCCAAAATACCGCCAGCAGTGCCATGAAATTCTCGCGGGTATCGAAAAACTGGAGAAGGTCACGGGCGTTCCCGGTGTCTTTGCACGGTCCTTCAACAAGACCGACACACCCCTCCGCCATGAGCGGGAAAACTTCTTCCCCATCGAATGGCACGAAAGCACCTCCATGCCCGGCTACCGCTGGGAAGGCGACCTCAGCAGCGACAAGTTTGTCGATATTTGCTATATGCTTGGTCTCTACTACGACATGGTCGCCGAGGAAGAACACAAGGCCATTGTGGCGGGCATTCTGGATCGCTTCGTGGGACGCGTGGTGGATAAGAACTTTCAACTGGTCGACGTGGACAACAAAATGACGCTGTGGGGCAACTTCTCCCCCGACATTCCCCACCAGCCACTGAACGCCTTGGAGATGCTGGCCGCCCTGAAAACCACCTACCGCATCACCGGCAAGGACCGCTATCGCACGGCCTACCACATGCTCATCGACGAGCACGGCTATGACGACGAGGTCATCATGGCCAAAACCATCTGGCCCGATATGTGGAACGTCATCTGGGACGACAAACTGGCTTGCAAAAGCTACATGCAACTCATCCCCTACGAGACCGATGCCTCCCTCTCCAATAAGTACCGCATGGGCCTCAACCGGCACCAATATGTGTGGGCGAAAAGCGACTACAAGCACGAGGGAGAAATCTGGTTCCCCATGGTCTACACCGTCTTGACCGGCGAAAATGTCGTTACCGAGAAGACCATTGAGGCCCTGAAGAATATGCAGGGATTCCAACGAAACAAACGAATGTTCAGCGTCACGAAGGACGATGGCAGCACCGTACAGATGGCATCGGAAGAAGAAGGCCATGCCGCCCTCATGATTCGCAATTACTGGTTTGGCCGCTACTACGGCATGATTGATCCGTCGTGGTAATCGGAGGTTGGGCATTCCTGCCTGACACAAAACGCTCGACAATATCCGAAGCGCACTCGATACTATTGGCAGACCGTCCAATATCACAGAGCAGCACGCTTCGCAGAATCGATACGTGTCCCGATATAAACACGTCTGGGACGATTGCCCCGTCCACCGTGCTCCCGGGTCGTGCCGTGCGATGCCGAGGTACGAGGCTTCGTGCGAAAGGATACAAGGAGGCCCCGTCGCAATCCGCGGAAAAACTGAAATAGCCCCGGAGGGGCGGCGGACCTTAGCCTGGGGTGGAGCGAGGCACGAGCGGAACCCCAGGTAGCGTGCCAACTCAATCGAATAACCCGCGAAGCGGGTGACGGAAAGCGCCCGCTGTAATTTGTAGCAGCACGCCATTCGACCACCGGCTCCCAGATAAAAAAGCCTTTTACAGGCCGCAAGGAACCCAGCAATGACTAGCAACGCAACACACTCCAAAATACTCGCCCTATTAACCATACTCCTAATGGCCACCACCGCCCACGCCGCCGACACACCCACGCCACCCGAAGGCATGGTCCACGTACCCGCCGGCGAATTCATCATGGGCAGCGAAGTCGGCGATGCCGACGAATCTCCCAAACACCTCGCCACGACGAAGGCCTTCTTCGTCGACATCTACGAAGTGAGCAACGCCGACTTCAAGAAATTCGCCCCCAGTCACAGCTACCGGGAAGGGCGCGAAAATCACCCCGTCTTCGTCACTTGGGAGCAGGCCGATGCCTACGCCCAATCCATCGGCAAACGGCTGCCCACCGAACAGGAATGGGAAAAAGCCGCACGGGGCATCGACGGACGCATGTTCCCCTGGGGCAATACCTACGACCCCACCTTCATCCAGTTTGACAGCAACAAGGGCATCGGTGAAACCATTGCCAAACCGAAGAGTCCCTATGGCTGCGAAGACATGGGCGGCGGCGCCATGGAATGGACCAGCAGTTGGTACCAGCCCTACCCCGGCAACCCCGTCCCCGCCGAACAATACGGCGAGAAATTCAAAGTACTCAAAGGCGGCACCACCTTCAACGATGCCGCCCACATGCGCTGCGCCCACCGGTTTTACCTGCCCACCAACGACAGCAGCCACTACATGACCGGTTTCCGCTGTGTAAAGGATGTGAAATAAATTAAAAATAGATTTTGGCACGCAAAGGCGCAGAGAACTCGCCACGCTGATCTTCTTGTTTATTTTTCCTTTGCGTCTTTGCGCCTTTGCGTGCCAAATGTTTCACCGTGCTGATCGAATATTACCCGCGGTTTTCTTCACAGCAACAACTATTCCTCCAAGCCATTGACGATTCGCCATATTCCGTCCTTCATGCGTGCTGCGCCGAAATTCATCATCAGCCCCAGCCGCTTATCCATCAGGCGAATATAAGTCAGGGTCTGTTTCTTATGAACCGGCAGCACATTCTCCACCGATTTTAACTCCAGGAGCACCTTGTCCTGAACCAACACATCGGCCCGAAACCCCTCGTCGAAATGAAGCCCGTCATACACGATCGGTACCGGAAGCTGCCTCACTGTCGTCAAGCCCCGCTTCTTCAATTCATGGCACAACGTCACTTCATAAATCGATTCCAGTAGCCCAGGCCCCAACCCAACGTGTACCTTGTACGCCGAATCAACCACTACCGTGGCAATTTCGTTCTCCGTCATCATTTTGCTCCTCTCCCGCCCGTTCGAGGCGAGTTTAGTAGCCATCGTTGCGCCTTCACATAAAACAAAAATTCTGGCACGCAAAGGCGCAGAGACGCAAAAAACAAGGACATCACCGTTTCTTCTCTGTTTTTCCTTTGCGCCTTTGCGCGCCAAATATGCAACACATAATTGGCCGCCGCCCACCGAATTCTCTATGCATCCTATTCGATACGCCACACGATATCCCCGTCCCCGTATTTCCCAACAACCCCGCCATCATCCACCAGGTTCCAGCCGACACTATAAAGCACCATCCCATTCTCTTCCCCCACGATGTATCCAGGCCCCCCATGTATTGCTCACATCGCAGGGCACTCACCAAGCCCTGCCGATTCTCGCCCCCCTTCAAAGCCACCACAATTTAATCGGGCTCAGAATTGGAGAAAACACGCCACGAGCAATTCTCCTGAAGCGCGTGCCACGGATAGGCCTCTCAGGGCTACCCGTGTCGTTGTCACGGGTGAGGAAAACGGTCCAAAACCAGAGACAGCGAATCTGGTAAGCGTTCACTCCATATTTCTGGTTGACGAAGCCAACGTCTTTATGTTCCCCTCCTTGGAGGGGAGCCTGTTCGGTCCTGTGAGCGCAGGCATTATTTTATCCGACCCATCACAACCTCAGTAAACCCCGGCCCTTATGGTTGGTTCGGATTCTCCAAGTAGTAGAAGAACCCGTCTTCCGCGCCGACCAGCAAATCACCCACGCCATTTCCGTCCCAATCAACGATAGCAGGGCAGGTGGTATGGCCCGCAAGCTGATGGGGATCAACGAGACCTTCGTTCTTGAACTGGAACTCTCCTTCTTTCTCCGCAATGTTGCGCATGAAATCGATGTTCTTGCTGTTGATGAGCAGGTCCCGTTTCCCATCCTGATCCCAGTCGTAGAGGACAAACTTCCTCCGACCACTCCCACCGCCGTTCTTACTATTCAAGCGAAGCGGTTCACCTTTTTCATCCTTGAATATGCGCTGAGGCGGATTCAACACCAACGTGTCCCCATCTTTGCTGCGCTCAAAGAAAGCCAGGTAACCTTCCTGGTCCAGCATGATGAG
>JAJRPE010000010.1 GCA_024280935.1 Candidatus Hydrogenedentota bacterium | reverse complement strand
GGGGGAGACCGACCAGTTCCTAACGTGGAACATAGAGCTGGAGGATTCCGCAGAAGCCTTTAACGTCTTTCTGGACCAGGAAATCCATCGCTTTGTAGAGCGGGCGAATCAGAAGAAAAGGCGTGTGCCCGACACCATCGCACTTACAAAGGAACTCTATCGCTATCTATTCCAGGGCCTCCACGCTTCCCGCGTACGGTATTGGCTCAAGCATGACGATACCGTGGACCGCTATCCAAGCGATGATCTGTCGGATCTTGCCTATCAGCGGATCAGCATCTTCCGAAAACCGGCATTCCCCTTTTTGTTGCCCATGGCGCAAACCGTTCGTATTGGAGGCGTCTACTGTGGCATTGACAAGATCGGCCACATGCTGGGTTTCGGGCGTCGCTATTTTCAGATCTACTATCGACATCGGGACCAGAGGATGGCCCACAAGGAAGCCGTGGAGAAGGTGATTCAGTGGGGCATACAGCACGAGACCAATCTCGTGGGAAAACTGGTCGATGGCATCTTCTCCCACGGTGATATGGAGGCCAACTACCAGGGCTTTCGGATGGCCCTGGCCTTCTGCCAAGGTGACAACCCCTTGTTTTACCGGGAGGATGGCCGCTGGAAATATCGGGGAGGCTTGGATATTCGGGACTACGTAACCCCGGATTTCGACGAATCCTACAACCCCAACCATTATGCTTCCTGGCGCCATCGGCGCGTTGCTCCCGTCCTTTCCGGGGACTACGGCGATTCCTATACGGACCCAATCGTCCAACGGCGATTCGAGCGTTATCGAACGGAGTGGGAGCCAAGCCTGTCGAAAAAGCTGATCGATGCCCATTTTGATGCGCTCAAGAATAATCCCCAGCACAGTTGTTGGTCAAAGACGGAATGTGATGCCCATTCCTGAAAATCGTATGGCCATAAATACTACCCCCGTAGAAATGCTCATGAAGCAGAAACATGGTTCTTCCGGTTCAAGGGTACGGTGTAGTGCAGAGCGACTTGCTTTGACTGTGTTTTTTCCTCGCCGTTGAGCGCCGAAGGTGCGATCTATATCAGCCTGGGGCAACGCCCCAGGTCTCAAATCAGACAGAATTCAGGGCTGAAGGCACGGCCCATAAGACAGTGCTTGGCACGACAGACGGAGAAATCATGGCGCGCAGGCGGGCGAGCGTCGCTCCGAAGCAGGGGGCCTCGGGTATTCTGGGATGGCTGGAGGCCACCATTTCGCAAATCATGGAGGAAGCACGCACCCATGGCGTTGTTACGGGTATCGGCGTAGGTTTCGGCGGTCCTGTCCAGTCGCGCACCGGGCGCGTTCTCATATCGCACCAAAACGTGGGTTGGGACGGCATACACCGCAAAGAATGGATGGAAGCGCGCTTTTTCCTGCCCACCGTCATCGAAAACGATGCGAATGCCGCCGACTGGGCGTTTGACGAGAAGGATCTGGCGGTTAGGCATTTTTCTCCGTTTTTTCAGGGCGATTGCTGGTTTTCGGTAATTCGAACGAGCGATGACCGTGTGGGGTGTAAGAAAGCAAAAAGCGGCTCCCGGCACAAAGAAGATACCGGGAGCCGCACCTGTAAGATGTTATTTGTCCGTTAACCGTGACGGATCAGCCTGCCGCACCAACCAGCAGAGCCATCGACAAGTCGACGGGGATGCCCTCTTTGAACTTGAGGAACTCCACATGTCCGTCCAAGTACAGAACGTTGGCACCACCGGGAATGTGATTAAAAAGATCGGGCTTGGCGCCAGTAACGTCCCACAAAACAAAAATTGTACTTTGCGCCTCGGCGCTACCAGCCGGGTTGTTAATATCTGTAATCAGGAAGCGTTCAATACCTTCCCGAAAACGAAGAACGGTCTCGCCCGTGACCGCATTGTTAACACTATTTATGCCATCGGCGGCATCAGACATGACCTGATACGCTTCTTTAGTTTGTGTGACAGGATTTAACCCTGATGCAATAAGGGCATTTGTGATGGGAGTCTCAATGCTTAAGATGCCAGCAAAAGCACCGAAGAGATCCAAAGAGAACAACTCAGTGCCGTTGATAAACCCATCGGCGATGAGGCCGTCGAGGTCAGTCCATCCGGTCGCACCTGAAACAGCTGCCGCAGGAACCTGAAGAGCCGCATTGTCCAGATACCGGCTAAACACGAAAGCGGTATAAATGTAGCTCTCATCCGCTTGCGCGGTACCTAAGCTGTTCTGATTACACCAGATGTTCGCCATGTTTTCACCCGTGGATGGGTTTTCGAACACAGGCGGGTCATCCTCGGAAGGACAACTCAGCACGTTGGGATCGGTCAGATACTCGGGGTAGATGGCATTGATATTGGGCGCGAAGGCGGAACCACTACCAGGACCGCCCGTAATGGTCGCCAAGACCGTAGCGTTGTTACCGGCTTGGCAGTCGTATCCCACCGGACCGCCGAATTCAGTAATCGGAAATACTTCGCCTTTCGACTCGTTTGAGTACATTTTAAACACAAGACCCATTTGCTTCAGGTTGTTTTGGCACTGTGAACGGCGTGCTGCTTCACGAGCGCGGGCCAGCGCAGGTAGCAAGATTGCAGCCAGAATACCGATGATGGCGATAACCACCAGCAGTTCGATAAGTGTAAAACCACGTTTTTTCATAGTAATAAATCCTTTGTAAAAGTAATCGGTAAATAAGATGTGCAAGTACAATGCTTAATTACGCACTCGATGGCGTAACTCACCGAAGCCTCCTATGTTCGATGAGGATCAACGTTGCGGCGAATAGCCTGTATTTTGACAGTAATTCGCGCAAGTGTCAAGAAGTCTTTTTTGTCAAGCAAGGCTTTTCAGGGGGAATGGCGGGATAGCCAAGCAGAAGATTCGCAGCCTTTAATCCGGTTTGGTGCCTGAAAGGCCCCAATAGGTTAGCCCAGGGCATCGCCCTGGGAAAAAAGAAACTAGAAAACCAAAGCCCTGAAAGGGCGCAATAGAAGCACGTCACGGCCACTGTGTCGCCCTTTCAGATTTCTACATTCTGACCCAGGGCTAACCTGTTGGGTCCCTTCGGGTGCTCGCTCATGCGACATGGCTGTAACGATTGTATGGAGATTCGTTCGCTGCACCGCATGCGCCACTTCTTCTGGGCAAAGTTCTGGAGGAAGCGTCGTGCGTCAGTCTGGGAGAACCGCTATAAAAATACAAGAAAATTATCAGGCGGCACAACCAAGGACCATAAATCTTGGTTGTGGCCCTGCCACTTTAGTGTAGAGGTGAATAAAAACGCCCCGAAGGTACGAAACCCTCGGGGCGTTCTATGTTCTCAATGTATTATATTAACGTAGATTAAGCGCCTTCATTGATTGTTTGGTCAAACAGAGCAAAGCCTGGTTGTACCGGAGCTTCATCAGCCGGGAACTTAACGAATTTCGAGTGACCATCCATATAAAGGATATTTGAACCACCAGGAACGTGATTGAAATCAAGGGGATTAGTACTGAGCCGATCCCACATAATGAATATTTCGGATTGCGCCCTGGCACTTGCAGCAGGGTTGTTGATATCCGTGATCAGAAAGCGCTCAATTCCTTCTTTAAGGTGCAGGACAGTACTTGAACCTGAGGTACCAAGCCCGCTGCCGACACTGATATCGCCTGCTGTTGCTGCGTTCAGGAGCGCATATTGAGCTGGATCAGTCGAGCCTCCTAGAATTGCAGTAGCCGGACCTGCGATGGGGGCGATTATGCCTTCAAGCCATGCCCACGCTTGGGCTGGCCCGGTACCGGTTACGCCAAATAAAGCGGTCGTGACCGGCCCAGGTCCGCTGGTCGGATCGGAGTCATTTACCTGATCCATGATGTAGCCGAGGTAGCCATAGCTTTGGTCGATTGCGTTGGCGCAAGACCCCCCATGGCTACAGCCCGCACGCTCAGATTTATAACGCGAATCCTGTTGACCAAAATAATTTGCGCCATCTACGGCCAGGGGCTGAGCTGGATTGCCCGCTTCACCAATCCAACGGAATTCACCACCTTCAGCGTCTGAAGGACATATGGTCACAAGACCATCGGTCAGGTATTCTGGATAGATCTGAGCTACGTATGGGCCAAAGTTTACGCCAATATTTATCCCAGTGGGGTCAAGGTCAGCAGGAAGGAACGCCTTGAAAAAAAGATCGGGCAATTTTCCACCTTCGCTCTCGTTGGCGTACATCTTAAACACGATACCCATTTGCTTCAGATTGTTCTGGCAACTGGAACGGCGGGCGGCTTCTCGTGCGCGCGCCAGGGCGGGCAGGAGAATCGCAGCCAAAATACCAATGATGGCGATCACCACCAACAACTCGATTAGTGTAAAACCACGTTTCTTCATTGTAGATAAATCCTCTGTTTGAGTCATTTGAAAGAGATAAATGGTAAGAACTACGTTTTGTTACGCACTCGATGGCGTAACTCGCTGAACCCCTCCCACGTTCGGCAAGGATATAGACTGCGGCCAACGGAAAAACTACTGTCCTATTCTGTCTATAATTGGCGCATGTGTCAAGAAGTATTTTGTTGTTATTGTTCGTAAATCCATGGATGCGTTTTTTTGTAAATAAGTATTGTACATAAGCAGGGCCGTGCATGTATATTTCAATGTTCACAGCCTCAACACGCACGATACTGAAATCGGTGCATTGGGAGATTTAGTTGATATGCGTAGTTTTGTAATTGGTGTCGAGATCGGTGGCACAAAGCTCCAGGCAGTGCTTGGCACGACAGACGGAGAAATCATAGCGCGCAGACGGGCGAGTGTCGATCCGAAGCAGGGGGCCTCGGGTATTCTGAGATGGCTGGAGGCCACCATTTCGCAAATCATGGAGGAAGCACCTGCCCATGGCGTTGTTGCCGGTATCGGCGTAGGTTTCGGTGGTCCTGTCGAGTCGCGTACCGGTCGTGTTTTGACTTCGCACCAAATCGAGGGCTGGGACGGTATACTCCTCAAAGAATGGATGGAAACGCGCTCTTCTCTGCCCACCGTTGTCGAAAATGACGCGAATGCCGCCGGTTGGGCCGAATACTGTCATGGCGCAGGAAAGGGTACGCAGAACTTCGTCTACTGCAACATTGGGAGTGGCATCGGTGGTGCGCTGGTCCTGGACGGCCAATTGTACAACGGCCAGGGCTATGGTGCCTGCGAAATCGGGCACACCTATATCGCCGATTGGACGGCGAGCAAACCCGGTGCCGTGGATAAGCTGGAACACCTTTGCTCTGGCTGGTCCATCACACGTCGAATTCGCGCGTGGGAGAACGTCCCCCATGATTCGATACTGGGTCGTTTATGCGACGGAGAATCCCAAAAACTAACCTGCCCCATGCTCGCGGACGCAGCGCGCCAGGGAGATTCCGTTGCATTGAAGGAAGTAATGGCTATTGCCTGGGGCGTGGGGGAGGCCTTGACCAACGTCATCACCCTGCTTCACCCGGAGCGTATCGCTATGGGTGGCGGGGTCAGCTTGATGGGCGACATATTGCTGGATGGCATCCGGGACTATATTGCGCAACACGTGTTTGGTGCCTATCAAGGGAAGTACGCCTTGCTTCCCTGTGCTTTGGAGGAGGATGTGGTCACTGTGGGCACCCTGTTGCTTGCTGCGAACGCGGGCAGTCTGGCGCAGATACCACCGGACCGCCCCGAATGAGCTGGATTCTGCCCATGATCGCAGGCTTGCGTGCAAGCGGAGATACCGCATATACTCTGGGGGTCGAACTCCCAATCCCTTAAAATAGTGAGGATCCTATGCCCGTCGAAGAAGTACTCGCCCCCCTCAATAGCTTGCTTATTGCTGTATCGTTGCTTATGGGGTTGTTGGTGGGCAGTTTCTGCAACGTTTGTGTCGGGCGGTGGCCCCACGGCGAGTCCGTCGTTTCGCCCCGATCACGTTGTCCGAAATGCATGAATGCCATCACATGGTATGACAATATACCGCTCCTGAGTTGGCTCATTCTTGGGGCCAAGTGCAGGAATTGCAAGGCATCCATTTCATGGCAGTACCCCTTGGTTGAGGCCATCACCGGGGTGCTTTTCGTCATCGTCTATCTCCGCTTTGGCATGACCCTCGCCAGCCCCGTCTACATGGTGCTGGCGGCTGCTATGGTCGTGGTGACCTTTCAGGATTTGGCCGATTGGACCATCCCCGACGAAGTAACGCTGACGGGACTTCCTCTTGCCTTGGGTCTCTCGGCGCTTGTATTGTTCCTTTCGGGCGATACCGGGCTTCTCGTCACCCACCCCTTTGATGCACTCAAGGGTATGGCCTTGGGCTTCGCGGTCTTGTATGGCCTGGACCGCATCGCTATTTTGATCCTTAAAAAGCCGGGCATGGGATTTGGCGACGTTAAACTCTTGGCCATGTTGGGCGGTTTTATCGGCTGGCAAGGAGTCCTGGGCACGTTGATGCTGGCCTCCGTGCTGGGCAGCACAGTAGGACTTTCTGTCATGCTCTACTTCAAACTGAAGGGGGCACCCCAATCGGACGGGGCGACATCAGAGGAGACACCGGCGGAATCGGACGCGGCGCAGCCAGATGACAATGAAGCGGATACCGCCCGCGAGGACGATGGCATTTCCCTCGATCACCGATACCTTCCCTTCGGGCCTTACCTGGCCATCGCAGGACTGGCCTATGCCCTCGTCGGACCTCAAGTCCTCGACTGGTATCTGGCGGGCCTCGGTCCGGTGGGATATTAGCGCCTTTGGGGCCTGTTATCGACAATAAATTATGAATTTTCGATGTCGTTTTCGGCCTGAAAGGCCTCAACAGGTTAGCCCAGGGCAACGCCCTGGGCTAACCTGTTGGGTCCCTTCGGGGCGGTCGTTTATGCGACAGGCTGTAACGATTGT
>JAJRPE010000248.1 GCA_024280935.1 Candidatus Hydrogenedentota bacterium | reverse complement strand
GATGCTGAAGTCACTGGCACCAACGGTAGAACCAGATCCGAAAACATTCTCCACGGCATGGTCCTCAGGCGTAGGCATGGCCCAGGAGGCATACAAATAGGGAGTCAGCGTCAGGCGATTGTGGTTCCGCTGGGTGAAGAGTCCGAACTCCTGCATACCCACCGTTCCCACGCGGAAATTGAGCTTGTCCTCCAAGCCGAAAAGGTCCTCAACCTGAAGCCAGCCTTCCAACTCTGCTTCGAGTCCGCCCCCTTCATCGCCGTGTCCACCACCGCGCCCTTGATTGAATCCCAATTCCATAAAGAAAGAGATATCCTCGCCGAAGGTGCCCGCACTGAGAATCTTGCCTTGGTTTGGGAAGACAAATTCGCTCCGGGCCTCTTGGGAACCACCGATATTCATGTTGTATCGCGACAGCATGGTGAAGGAAACGGGCGGCAGGCCGGGAATATCCGAAGGCCACACGGCCCGCTTCGGCCAAAGCCGCTTGTACGCATCGTCACCCAATTCGGTAGGCTCCTCCTTCACGTACAGGTCGTCGTCAACAAACTTGAACCCATTAATACGAAAGGCTTCCCCAATCGCGTTCAACCGGGGAAAGGATTCGTGGCAGGTCATGCAACTGGTTTGGTACTTGCGTGCGAAGGCCGGCAGTGCCGAGGCATCCAGGCTGACGACCAGCGACGTGAAGCCCAAGACCACAGCGGCCAGGAAACAGGGCATTCCATGACCCCTTGCCGGGCTGTATTTCGCAAATCGCTTTCGGGTGTCATTCATCGTGTCCGCCCTCAGCTACTTCCGCTGCGCTGGTCTCCGGGGTGATTCCTTTTACCAAGCCCGCGAAGTTGGCGATTTCCGTCAGAAGCGTGAGCAGTGAACGTGCGCCCAACACAGTGAGGTTGGCGGTAGCGGGTGTGGTTCGCGAACTGGAAATATTCTGAATGTGTCTCATGGAATTACTCCTCCCACGTTTAGACTGATTGCTTCGCACAGTTCAATCCAACTGCGCTTCAGTTTTAAGAGCGCAAGTGTCGTGCCAGCGTCATGCCGCAAGGGCTGGATCGCCCTAAGCTATTTGACTGCTGCAACTTGGGGAGATATGTCTTCCATCAGCGAGTCGATATTCGGCCACTGCATTTTCGCAATATTGCGAAAATAACCTGGAATTTCCCCAAAAACCTCGGGGTATTGCGAAGGAGAGGCGCAGCTATGATGAGGGGAGACGGTTTCTGCGGAGGGAGCGTAAAGAAGTAGCCGGTCAGGCCCGGGCTAAGGATTCCGACCAAATTAAAGTGGTCACGTTTTCAGGCGTGCGGGGCATTAATGCAAGAAAGCGTTGCGCGAGATTGTTCTCAATCCCTACCTGGAGTATTCAAGGTTCGGCCTGAAAGGCCTTAACAGGTTAGCCCAGGGCAACGCCCTGGGAAAACAGGTGGCCACAGGCCAAAGCCCTGCAAGGGCGACATAGCACGTCATGGCACCCCCTGTTGCGCCCTTTCAGGACTGAGAATAAATCAGCAACCACCGGCAGAGCCGGGGGTATGAGGAAGGCCTCTGAAAGGGGCCGGTGTCACCAGTAAAACCGAAAAACCGAGTGCTCTTTTAATCCACGAAGTGGATGACGGAACTTAGCCTGGGGTGAAGCGAGGTACGAGCGAAACCCCAGGTATCTGTGTTCTGCACCTCCCAAACCCGCGTAGCGGGTGACGGAAACATCCCGGCATTCCGTCGGCCGCTTCGCGGGCTTTCTCATCCATCGTCCTTTATCCCCAGGGTTTCGCTCGTACCTCGCTCCATAGCTGGAGATCGGAGCGTATTATGTCTCAGCCTGGAAGGCTAAGCTACGTGCGCGCCCTCTTGAAAGCCCACGCTGGTCAGTTTCTGCGGCGACCACGGCGTGGCTTTTTCATTGGCATTTTCTGTCGCGGATATATTGTTGCCGCACGGCACAGAAATTCCACCCGGACCATGAAATCGCACGCACGTAGCTTAGCCTTCCAGGCTGAGACAAGAGAATCGTTGTATTTCAAGGGGTGCCCCATGCCATGGAATAGTGCTTCTCCGCGGCACCTTCGTAATTCCACACGCTGATATACGCCGGAACGGCAGAGCCTCATGAATTCTCACCGGCAAAGCCGGTGGATTAACTATGATTTAGGCATCAAACCCAGGGCGTTGCCCCGGGCTAGCCTGTTTTGCCCCTTCGGGGCGATAGCGCTTTGAAAGTACACGGGCGAACGGGTCATGTTTCAAAGGAACTTGGCAAAGTAATTTCGATCAAATCCCTAATTTTTGCCCGATGGAGAATCGTCTGGATGCAAAAGTTCGAGATCCTCTAACTTTCGGTAGAGCGTGGAGTGGTGAATGCACAAACGGCGGGCAGCCTTCTCCTTGTTTCCCCCGCAGGCACAGAGAACGCGCCGAATGTGCTCGGATTCATACGCGCGCATGGCCCCGCGAAGCTCGTCCAGCAGCTTCGGGGAGGAAACCGCCGCCTGAAGCTCACCGGGCAGTTCCGCGACGGTGAGATATTCCCCATTGCACAGAATCATTGCCCGCTCAATGATGTTTCGCAATTCTCGGACATTGCCCGGCCATCGGTGTGAACGCAAGCGCTCCATGGCCTCATGGTCCACCCCCAGGCACTTGCGCTTCAACTCCGTATTGAGCCGTTTGACAAAGTGCTCCACCAACAGGGGGATATCGTGCCACCGTTCCCGCAAGGGCGGCAATGGCACTTCGAAAACGGCGATCCGAAAAAACAGGTCTTCCCTGAACGCCTTCTCTTTTACCAGCTTCCGCAGGTCCTGGTTGGTGGCTGCGATGATGCGGGCCTTGAGGGGAACTGTCTGCGCCCCGCCGATAGGCACGAATTCCTTCTCTTCGAGCACCCGGAGAAGCTTACTCTGCAAAGCAAGTGGCATATCGCCGATTTCATCGAGGAAAATCGTACCCTCTCCCGCCAACTCAAAATGACCAATTCTATCATTGATTGCCCCGGTGAACGCCCCGCAGATATGGCCAAACAACTCGCTCTCCAGCAACTCCTCTGGAATTCCAGCACAGTTAATCGCCACAAAGGGAAGATTAGGGGCACCTTCCTCCCCGTTCATTCCATGGATAGCCTTGGCCACCAGCTCTTTGCCAGTTCCTGATTCGCCGGTGATAAGAACGGTGCTTCGCGTGGGACCTACGCTCCGAATCAGTAGGAAGAGCCGGTGCATCGCCTCGCTTTGCCCCACGAGCGGAAAATCCTCCAAATCCTGTGAAACCTGTCGGCGCAGGAATCTCACCTCGCGCGCCAACTCCTTGTACTTCATGAGTTGCGCAATCTTGTGGAGGACATCTTCCAAGAGCAGTGGCTTTGAAATGTAGTCCGATGCCCCCTTGCGAAAGGCCTCGACAGCCGTATCGAGGGCACCATAGGCCGTGATCATGATCACGAAACTTTCCGGGCTTCCCTGCATGATCTTTTCCAGCACATCGATGCCGTCCATGTCCGGCATCGAGATGTCGCAAAGAACCACATCGGGCGAAAAAGCGCCAAAGCAGGCCAAGCCTTCGGATCCGCTGCTCGCTGTCTGGCAGTCGTGCCCTTCTTCACGCAGCAAGTCGGCGAGATTCTCCCGAAAGAGGTTTTCATCGTCTATAATAAGTATCCGCGCAAGCATGGCGGCATATCCTCAACTTGGTTGTCCTGCATTACAGCGTGTTCCTGATCGGAAGGATCATCGAGAACAGGGCACCGCCCCCGGCATTGTTTCGCGCCTCAATATGACCACCATGGAGGGTGACGATCTTATGGGCAATACTCAGCCCAAGCCCTAAGCCATCCTCCTTACTCGAAAAAAATGGCTCGAAGATTCGGGTCCGTGCTTCTTCGCTTATGCCCGGCCCAGTGTCCAAGAACTCAACGAGAATCTCCCCCTGTTGGACACTGGTTCGGATATTCAGCGTCCCACCGCCAGTCATTGCCTCAACGGCGTTAAACCCGAGATTCAGGAAGACTTGCATTAGCTCATCCTTCACCGCCATGGTGTCTGGGAGGGTTCTATCCAACGTCGTATTTATCGTCATCCGTCTCGTTTGGCGATGAAACTTAATCAGCGTAACCGCTTGGCCAAGGACCGTGTTGATCTGACAGATAGCCCTCTTTTTCTGCGCCGGGCGGGCGAACTGGGATATATCGCGCACGATGAGGCTAAGTCGGTCTATCTGCTGTTGGATGAGTTGGTGGGCCTCCTTGACGTAGGCCTCACTGCGATTTCTTTCCAATAGACGTAACTGGGTAGACATAGAGGCCAGGGGATTCCCGACCTCATGGGCTATTCCGGCCGCCAGTGTGCCAAGCAAAGCCATTCGTTTGGCATTCATAGCCTCCGCTTCGAGCATTTTATGTTCGGTGATATCCTGGGTAAGCTCCACCACTTCATAGATCTTGCCCGCCGGGTTCGTCACGGCTGAAACCGTCGTATGAAAGAAATGTTTATTACCCTGAGCATCCACCAACTCTCTATCGGAGCTACGGGTCTTTCCGTCGTTAAAGGTCCAGGCCGCCATCCCGTCACGACCACCGGTCCATTGGGCTATTCGGGAACACGGCTGACGCAAATCGGTGTCGCTTAGATTGAGCCAATTCCTGAGTTGCGCATTTGCCCACAAGGGTTTCATATCTTCCCCGAGGCCTATAAGGCCAACCCCGGTAGCCTGAAAGACCCGCTCCAATCGCTGCACAAGTTCCAAGCGCTGCGTTTCCTCGGCACGCAATTGTTTCATGATGATGAGAACAAATTGCGCCGTCAGGCCCAAGAGAATGAACTGTAAAGTAATCATGCTTGCCACATAGGTCACATCGTGAGCGGCGTGAAGGACATGCTCTCCGTCTTCGCTCGGCGTGCCGTGCGGGAAGACCATAAGCGTGTAGTGCTCCACAAAATCCGACATCTCAGCCAACGCCATGACCGCGAAGAGGCCGCACGCGACAAAGACTATTGCGTAGCATCTGCGCTCGTCCAAAAAAATGCCGCCCACAATGACATGAAAGATATAGGCAAAAAACAGCGGATTCTCAATACCGCCGGAAAAATGCAGCATCCCTGTCAGGATCAGCAAATCCGTGCCCACTTGCATTTCAGGAAGGCGCTGTACGAGCAGCCTCCGTCTCAGCATGAATCCGAAGACAAAATTGCTGGCCATCAGGCACAGAACCAAAGCGGTAAGCGGCAGAAACGTCTCCGTGTCCAGGTACTCAAAGGCCTTCACAACGACCAAGACAAGAATTGTCGTGACAAGGAATGCCAACCACCGCATACGAATAAGCCAGTGGCTGAAATACACCAATCGCTCTTGGGTGGGTGGGCTTGCCTCTTGTAATTCGACCGTAGCCGAGGACGTGGCAGGAAAAATCGTGGGCCCCACCCGCAACATATACCAAAGGGCCACTGCCGCGCCGAGGATCCCCGTGCTCACTCCCCGGAAAAGGTGAAGCCAATAAATAAGTTCCTCAGAGGCACCACCCAACCACGTGCGCTCAACGACCTCGTAAGCGGAAAAGATAAGGACGATAACCCCCAGAGCGAGCCAGAGAACGTTCAGAGATGACCTGAGCCTCTCGGAAGACGGATGGGCAGTTTTATCGTTCTTTTCCTCTGCCATCGCGTGCTTCCTGACGCTCCGTTCTGTGGAAAAAGTTCCCGGTTCGTTCGAGTCCTCTGCACGAACCGGAAGGGCACCAGATTCACCGGGGCCGCCTTTTTAAGCGGTGTCGCCTGCGTCTCCTTTCGGTACAGCCTAGCAGCATGATCCCCGCACGGTCTCAAACTCTTTTCGCTGGTATTATTTCTCCACAGAAGCGCTATGAAAAGACAAGAAACCTTCTTCTCACGTGGGGAAGTATCATCGTCCAGTCGGTTAATTCGCTTCCACAATTTGCGTGTCTTCATAAACTCCCCATGGCCCGCCAGTCAGGTATTCCAAGTCCGCCGCGCCAATTTGCCAGTCGCGGGCGGCGCGCACTTGCTCCAGCTCAAAGACCAGGAGCGTCTGGATGCTATCCAGCACGTCGAGAAAGCTTGCGCCCAAGGCCCCTGTGGCATACTGGATCTGCAGGGAGTCGTAGGAACGCTTTGCCTGGGGCGTTAAGGAGTCTTTAAACACCCCATGGCGGCGCGCCCCGTCTTCCACCGTAAAAATAGCCATCTGCGCGGCCTTGTCCAGTTCCAGCGCTCTCCGGCGTTTTTCGTGGGTAGCCGCCTCCTCCAGCATACGCGCTTCCGCCACACCGGCCCGAATCTTTTTTCGCCAAATAGGAAGGTTCACCTTCAGGGAGACCATGATGTTGTCGTCGCGGTTGTCTGGATATATCACCGGGTTCCTGCGATTTCCGAATGCGTATACATCAATGCCCGTGGTCACCGGGTTAAAGGGAACGTTGCCGGACAGCGTATTGGCAAGCCGATTGGCCGAATTCAAAGTCGCCGGAAAGGGGCGATTCGGACGACGGGTGTCTGGTGTGCCGATGGAGGTAAAATCCAAGCCCAAGGTGAAATCCGGGTATCCCTTCTTCTTCGCCAACTCCGCCTGCTTGCTACGGCTCTGTACCAGCGCTTCGAGACGCCTGAGATCCGGATTGGATTCCTGTATCTGCTGACGGATCTTTTCCTCCGAGGGAAGGGACTGGGGGAATGCAACTTTCTGAGGCCACGGGCGCTCTGTGTCCACGGCCACGCCAATCACTTCATTGAGTCGCGCCATCAAGGCGGGTTTGAACTGCAAGAACCCATCCCGGCGATCCTGGACCTTCGTCTGTTCGATAGTGATTCGCAGCACCTCGTCTTCCTGGGCCATGCCCACTTCGTATTTGGAGCGAACGATATCCCCCATATATTCAAGCACTTCGAGCAGCGACTCCGTGACGAGTATGCTTTCTCCCAAGAAAGTATACTCGAAGTAGACCCGCTTAACCTCTGAGAAAACGCGGTTGCGCTCGTTGTAGAATCGGGCCAGGGCGGCATCCGCCTCAAGGGTGGCTTTCTCGCCCCGCGTCCGAAGGGTTCCAAACCAGGGGAACTTCTGGCCAAGGGCGGCTTTGAAGTTGTTCGCCTCCGAGCGCAAGAACACGCCAAAACTAAACATGGGGTCGTCCAGGGCGGTTACCTGCGGCACCCGCTCCAGGGCGGCCCGCCATTGTGCGTGACGTGCCTGAAGCACGGGGCTGTGCTCGCCCGCCTCAAGAAGATAGGTCCGAATCTCTTCATTCGGAGCATAAAATGGCTGTGTGCTGACTTCCGAAGTCGCCAGGAGAACTACCAGAATGATCGCGCTCATTGTTCCCAAATATCCTTTCGGTTGAATTCGATAAATTTTTTTGAGTGTTCGTGGAGAAATGCCAACGAGGAAGCCCCCAATCCTGGCTATAAGTCGTTTTCTCCTACGGAATTCGCAATCCGACTCCAATCCTCGGCAGGAACACCCACAAACACGGCGATTACCTCGGGATCAAAATGGGATCCCGCATCACGCGCCAATCTCTCAACGGCATCGGCTATCGTGACAGCACCCTGATAGGGGCGCTCCGATGTCAGCGCATCAAAGGCATCGGCGACCGCGAATATTCGTGCCCCCAGAGGGATATCATTTCCCGCGATACCTTTGGGGTATCCCGTGCCATCGAATTTCTCGTGGTGCGCACAGACGATGATGCCCGCTTCGTCCGTGTGCGGTACATTCCGCAGCAGTCGAGCGCCGATCTCGGGATGCTTTTGCATAATTTGTCGTTCCGAGGAAGTCAGGGAACCCTTTTTCAACAATATATTATCGGGCACACCGATCTTTCCAATGTCGTGCAAGAGCGCGCCCCGTGACAATTCTATCAAGGCATTTCCGCTGATTCCCATTTTCGTGGCGATGTGCTCGGCGTACCCGCGCACCCGCAACGAATGGAGTTGCGTATCGTGTTCACGGGCATCGAGCGCCATGACTAGCGCCACCAAGGCTCCCTCGTAAGTCTGAGAGAGTCGGCGGAGCGCATCCTTTTCTTTTCCGACAAGCCAACCGGCAAGAATCGCCGTGCTCCAAATCGTCACGAATTCGCCAATCTGGTTCACATTCTCTTGCGTATGCCCCCCCCATTGAAGCAGTACATGGGAAAGAAACACGAGGGTAATAGCGAGCGCCGCCAACAACGCGCCTCGGAGATTGAACCAGGCTGCTGCCAGAAGAATCGGAATAAGAAACAACTTGCGAAGCAAAACGTGTACGCCAAGAAGTCCGGCCGGGGCTACTGGCGTCCACCAGTGGCCCAAAGCAATCAACGAGACTGCGATAAGGATCACACCGATTCTAAGGCGGCTTCTTCTTGTATTTGATGTCTCTGTCGTATGGATGTTCATTGCTTGTTTCCCAGGACCAACAGAATCATTCGCTTCAGGACTGTTCCACAGAATCATCTTTGGGACTGAATAAAAGCTGCGTTTCTTTCACCCAGCAATATAGCACGGGAACCAGGAATACCGTAATAAGGACGACCAACATGCCGCCAAAGGACGGTATTGCCATGGGAACCATAATGTCCGCACCACGTCCCGTTGAGGTTAATACGGGGATCAGCGCCAGAATTGTCGTGCCCACGGTCATGAGACAAGGACGGATGCGTCGGCTTGCGCCTTCGACGGTGGCTTTTCGTATTGCGGCAACAGTTCGGGGATTGCTTTCTTTGAAACTCTGATCGAGAAAGGTGGCGATAACCACGCCATCGTCCGAGGCAATACCGAACAGGGCAAGAAAACCTACCCAAATCGCCACACTCAGGTTGATGGTGTGTACCTGAAAAAGCTCCCGCATGCTGACGTCAAAGACACTGAAGTCGAGGAACCACGTCTGGCCGTATAGCCAGATGAGAATAAATCCACCGGACCACGCCACGACAATCGTGGAAAACACCAAACTGGTGGTGGCCACGGAGCGAAATTGCAAATAGAGGATCATGAAGATAACGAAGAGCGCCAGCGGCAGGACTACCGCAAGGGTCTTCTGGGAGCGAATCTGATTCTCGTAGTTGCCCGCGAAGGTGTAGCTGACACCCGGTGGGAGAACGAACTCGCCGCTGTTTCTTTTTTCCTCCAGATAGCGTTGACATTCTTCGACCACGTCCACCTCGGCATAACCGGGTTTCATATCGAACAGCACGTAGCCGACGAGAAAGGTATCCTCGCTCTTGATCGCCTGGGGACCACGGACGTAGGATATTTCTGCCAACTGGCTCAATGGAATCTGAACGCCACCGGCACCCGCCACCAGAATTTCGCCCAAGGTCTCGATCTTGTCCCGCAGCTCACGGGGGTAGCGAACACGGACTGGATAGCGTTCCCGGCCTTCCACAGTGGTCGTCACACGCCGTCCGCCGATGGCCACCTCGATGACATCCTGAATGCGGCGCACATCAATGCCGTAACGCGCACTGGCCCTTCGATCAATATCGATCTCAAGATAGGGCTTTCCCACGATCCGATCGGCGAAGACCGCTGCCGGTTCCACACTCGGAATCTCTTTCAGGAGCCGCTCAATCTCCAAGCCCACTTTTTCGATGGTGTCGAGGTCCGGCCCCTTCACTTTGACCCCCATGGGCGCACGCATACCGCTTTGAAGCATAACGATACGGGCCGCGATGGGCTGAAGTTTGGGGGCCGATGTGGCACCGGGAATCTTGCCCGCCTTCACAATTTCGTCCCAGATATCGGTGGGTGTCTGAATCTCCGGCCGCCACTGGCGAAAGGGCTGTCCGTATGGGTCTGGAATCAACTCTCCCTCTTCGTCTCGGACAAACTCGTCCTTCTCGTGATCGTGGCGGAAATTTACGCGGTGGCCATTTTCATCGGTGATGTATTCGGACTTGTAGTTGATGACCGTCTCAATCATGGAAATGGGTGCGGGGTCCAGGGGACTTTCCACCCGACCGATTTTGCCCACGACCGAGTCGATCTCAGGAATAGCGGCGAAGGCCTTATCCTGGTACTGAATCACATCGAGGGCCTCCCCAATCGACGCATGCGGCATCGTGGTGGGCATATAGAGGTAGGAGCCTTCATCCAGGGGCGGCATGAACTCCTTGCCCAGCCCAGGGAAGCGCTCGGACATGGATCCCCAGACACGGGTGCTGGTTATGCGCTCGGGATCAATGCCAATCTTTGCCACCGCGCTTGGAACAACACCCGCTATTTTCGCGAAGCCAAGCCAAGCGAAGGCCCCCATCAGGATGACGCAGAGCGTGGCGGAGAGATACAGCATCTTGTGACTGAGGAACCATCGAAGCAGGGGCACATAAAGCTGCCGGAAAAGAGAGAAGAATCCGAGCAGACTACCAATTACGACGGCCACGAATATGAAATTTCGGGACAGCCCTTTTTCGGGTCCCAGCGGCTCCCAGTGCTCAGCCAGCAACACGCCCACCACCATCACCGCAATGGCGCTGGATATCCAGGGGCCAAACTTTCTGATTCGCTCTGGGAGAAAGTCAATAATGAGATTGTAGGCACCCATTAACGCCACGGTTGCACCCGCCCACCAGGGACCCACGAACAGCATCAGCCCACCGACAACAATCAACGCGGCGTATAAAATCGTTTTCAGCTTCCCGCCCCGTGTTTTTCCGCCGAGAAGGAGGTGCGCGACTGGGGGAATGATGACGATAGCCACGATGACGGAGGACGCCAACGCAAAGGTTTTCGTGAAGGCCAGGGGCTTGAAGAGCTTCCCTTCGGCGGCCGTCATGGTGAATACTGGCAAGAAACTCACTACGGTGGTGGATACGGCGGTAACAACGGCGCCGCCGACCTCGCTTGTGGCATCAAAGATTATTTTAAGGCGATTGCGGCTATCTCCTTCCTCGGCCTCGTCGAGACTTCGTAGAATATTCTCACAGATGATCACCCCCATGTCGACCATGGTTCCGATGGCAATGGCAATCCCAGACAAGGCGACCACATTTGCATCCACCCCGAAGGTTTTCATGGCGATGAAGCACATCAACACGGCCAGGGGAAGCAAGCCACTCACGATGGCCGCACTTCGGAGATTGAGGAGCATGACAATAACCACGATGATCGTGACCATGATTTCTTCGGTGAGGGCAGATTGCAACGTGCCCAGCGTCTCATTGATGAGGCCCGTGCGATCATAGAAAGGCACCACGGAAATCTGGCTCGTGGTTACCCAGGACGGCCACTGGGCACGCTCTGTGGCGCGTAGCCAGCCAAGCCAGCCATCCTGATTCAAGGTAGCGCCGTTGTAGGCCTCGAAACCCTGTTCTTCGGCAAAAACCTCTAGTTCGGATTGGTCAATTTCTCCATAGTCAAATACCGCCTTGATCGGCAAACTCGGGCCAACCTCTTCGGCGATTTTTTTCTTGACGTTCTTGATGACTTCCAGCGGATTGGAGCCATAACGTGCGACGACCACGCCACCCACGGCCTCGGCACCTTCTTTGTCCAGGGCGCCCCGCCGAAGCGCCGGACCCCGGCTGACCTTCGCCACGTCGCGGATCGACAGGGGAACGTTGTTATTCACCTTGATAAGCGAATCTTCAATATCCTCCAGGCTCTCGATAAAGCCGAGTCCTCGGATCACATACTCAACCTTGTTCACCTCAATGGTGCGGGCACCCACATCCACATTCGAGCGCCGCACGGCCATGAACACCTCGTCGAGCGTGATATTGTTGGCACGCATGGCATCGGGGTCCACATCGATCTGATACTCCTGGACGAAACCACCTATCGAAGCCGCTTCACTGACACCGTCTGCGGAAAGAAGTCCGTAGCGAACGTACCAATCCTGGGCCGTCCGTAGTTCATGCAGATCCCAGCCTCCTGCCGGATTCCCGTCGGGGTCCAACCCCTCCAGGGTATACCAGAATACCTGTCCCAGCGCGGTGGCATCGGGACCCAACGCTGGTTGCACCCCATCCGGCAACGTGCCCGCAGGCAGACTATTGAGCTTTTCAAGGACCCGGCTTCGAGACCAATAAAAATCCACATCTTCCTTGAAAATTATGTATACGGACGAGAATCCGAAGAAAGAAAAGCTCCGAACCGTCTTCACGCCCGGAATGCCGAGTAGCGAAACGGTCATGGGATAGGTTATCTGGTCTTCCACATCCTGAGGGGAACGGCCCATCCACTCCGTGAAGACAATCTGCTGGTTTTCACCGATGTCGGGAATGGCATCCACGGAAACAGGATCACGCGGCAGCCCTTTGATGTCCCAATCGAAGGGGGCAACCATGATGCCCCACACAACGAAAAACAATACGAGGATGGCTACGACCAGTTTATTTTCCAAGCAAAACAGGATGACTTTGTCAATCAACGACTTTGCGACAATTTCATTGTTCGATGGGGTGTTCTTGTCCGTCATGAATCTACCTTTACTTGTGGTCGGAGCCTTCGGCGGGGGATGTAGCGCCCTGAGGCGCTGCGCTCATTGGCGCGAACTTATCGACGACACTTCCGCAGGACAACATGGAGGAACCGTAATAGGGATTGCTCACTTCTGTGTCCATTTGCAACCAATTTGCCCCTTCGCCGTCCAGCGCCATGGGGCAGTGCGCCTGGTAAAGGGCCTGGTCGGATTGAAGGCCAAAGGCCTTCGCAGCCGACCAAATCGCCTCGGATAGCGGGGCGAGTGTCGTGCGAAGCACCTCGATTGAGTCGGCCTTTTCGGCTGCGGCAAGGGCCTCTTCAATCGCACCCGCCTGCTTCATCCATTGCATATGGGAATCACCCGTAACGAGTGCCATATCGACGGACTTCAGTGCGCCTTGCGCCAGTGTCACGCCTTCTTTGGCACCGTCTTGATCGTCCGAGGCAAGCGATTGCTGAACACTCAGGTAGGCCTCGTAGACCTTGCCCAGTTGGGCCTGAAATTCTTCCGGGGCAAGGGATGACATCGGAGCGCCGTCCGCTTCGCCAGTCATGGACAATCCCAGTTTCGAGAACAAGGCCATGCTGTTGTCCTGAAGCATCTCCATCAGTTCAGTCACGCGTGCGGGCTTCTTGGCATCTCTTAACTCCGCAACGTCATTCTTGAGGCGTGCAGCGTACTCCATCCAAGCCATGTGGGCATCGCCGCTAAGCTCCGTCATGTCCACTGCGTCAAGCGCATCGCTTAGATTTGTGAGTCCGGAGGACCGCGTTGATCGGTCGCCCGATTCAAAGGCGCTGAGCACGCCTTGATAGGCGCTGCCGACGCGGGTCAATTGCTCTTTCGCCGTAAAGGTGAGCACCACTTCACTCACCTCCTGCGATGCCATTTTCTCCCCGCCGCCGCCATCGGGTGTCATCATGCTTGGCTTCGCCAATATCTGCAAAGCGCTGTCAATCTTGAAGCTTCCGTTGGTCACAACACGTTCACCGGCCTGAAGCCCCGCCTTGACGATGTAGAAATCGCCGGCACGGGCGCCGAGGACAATCTCCCGACCTTCAAAGGTCGGCTTATCCGTATCCGGGACTTCGACATACACGATGGCGCGTGTGCCGGTGAGCAGCGGAGCAGTGGCAGGCACCACAAGAGGCATATCGTCTTCCCCAACCTCGGCGGTCACATAGCCCAGTTTCTCCGCCTTTACCAAGGCCATTCCACAAATATTGCATTTCCCCGGGCCGTCTTTGATGATTTCCGGGTGCATGGGGCCAATCCACTTTCCAGCAAGCCCTGCGTCCATTACACGCCCACCCGTTGCAACCTGGCTCTTGACCACGGCGCGAACAAACAT
>JAJRPE010000247.1 GCA_024280935.1 Candidatus Hydrogenedentota bacterium | reverse complement strand
CCTTCAACTTCGCGCCATAGGCCTGGGCATGCCCCTTGCCGTTGCGTAGCGCGCCAAAAATCAGCCACTTGTTGTCCGCCGTCATATAGGGATGCTCGTGCGCCCATTGCTTACCGTCGTATATGGTGCGACTGAAGCAAACCCGCTTTGCGACACCTGTTTCAAAGCTGCCGATATAAATTGGTGCGCCTTCTTCAGCCGTGTCCCCGATCCAATATTTCCCCTCCCGGGATACGCTGACATGGTTGAAACGCTTGCCCACGTACACCAGTGCAGGCGTTTCGTCCCCAACCGTTCCTTTCCAGAGATTACCCTTGAGCGCCGGGTCCAAATTTGTGGAAAAAAGGATGCTGCTCGTGTTTCCAATCCAGGCCTCGTGGCCGGTGGGCCGCAGGGTATAGGGCTGGTCGGCGGGGAATCTTTTTTCGGTGCCGTCGATCCCCAGCTCGTTGAGCAGGACTACCTTCACATCGGGCATTTGATTCAGCTGAATCAGCACCCGGTTGCGACCATCCCGCGAGAACTGTTCGTGCGATGGCTGGTAACCGGGTTTGTCGAGCATGATGGTCCAATGCCCCGTCTTCAAGTCGAGCAGATGGACCTGGGAGAATTTTGCCTCGGGTGGCTTTACACTCACGGCAAAATACCGATAGTCGGGCGAAACCGTGCCATAGCTGTATTTGCCTCGCTCTGGCGGTAGCACAGCCACGTTTTCGATGTCCAGGCTCAGGTAGTTACATCGTCGCAGCATGTTTTTGCCGTCGACAGTTTCCGCGTAGTAGAGCCATTCCCCCCAGGCATGGAAGGCAGGAAAAGGCGGATCGCCCGAGAGCACCTCGTGATTCGATCCGTCCTCCAAATCCAGGATATTGATGCCCCCCGACTTGCCGGGCAATGGATGGTAGCGAAGGGCAATTCGACGGCCCGTAGCATCACTGTAGGGCTGCTCTCCGTAAATGTGATCGGCAGGCCGCTCATCGGCACCCAGGAGATAGACTTCCGCCCCGCTTTCGCTGTCAATCTCGATGGGCGCGCCAAGTCCATCGGCACGGGCGGGTTGGGCATAGGTCACCAGGGTAATTGCGGCCATGGATATCAGCAGGTAACGCATAACGACCTCCGTGATTATCGGGCAAACACCGGAGCGCTTGCGTATGAAATGGCAAGGGATAAACGCAGGAGCTTCCTTCTCCCTCAATGTGCGTGTAGCATACACAAAAGAGAAAGTTGGGCGCCAACCCGGGATTTTCACTGCGCGGGGAATTCTTTGGCGCTCCGGGTGTTACGTAGTTAGCAATACCCACTTAATGCCCCCTTGTTGATCCGCTCGTGAAGGAACATCCCATGACACAGCAACGCCCACCACTGATTCCCGCAGCGGGTTATGCCCTGCTTAGCCCCTGCTACGATGCCGCCATCCGTCTCTTTATGCCGGAGCGTGCCTTCCGACAGGCCCTGTTAACCCAGGCACAGCTCCGCGAAGGACAACATGCCCTTGATGTGGGCTGCGGAACCGCTTCCTTTCTGGCCCATGCCAGCGCAACATACCCGAAATGCAACTTCACCGGCCTCGATGGCGACCCAAAGATACTGGAGCGCGCCCGCACGAAGATCGGGAGCACGGGCAATAACGTTGTCTTTGAGGAGGGGATGTCCTACGCCCTGCCTTTTGACGAAAACCACTTCGACATCGTTTTTTCGGCACTCATGTTCCATCATCTGACGAAATCCGACAAACGCCGAAGTTTGGAGGAAATCCACCGAGTACTGCGCCCCGGCGGCGCTTTCCACATCGCCGACTGGGGAGAAGCCCGGTCGCTTCCCATGCGAACGGCCTACCTTGCCATCCAGCTCCTGGACGGATTCGAGACAACGGCGGACAATGTACGGGGATTGCTGCCATCGATGATGACGGCGGCAGGCTTTGAATCGGTAGCGGAGCAAAAAAGATTCAACACAGTCTTCGGAACGCTGTCGCTCTATTCGGGGAGAAAGGCAACGGAAGGACTGGCCTGAAACTCGGAATTGATCAAGAAACCGAAAAGGCTCCCCTCCTCAGAGGGGAACATAAAGACGTTGGCTTCGCCAACAAGAAACATGGCGGGAACGAGTAATGGTTTTTCAGTCGCTTGCCGACGTAGAAACCTCGTTGTACTGAATGCGTGGCGCTTAAAAGGACGGTTACGAATAGCAGTCGTGCCGCACGATCCCCAAATCGTGCGGCACGTCCGACAAGATAGGGGTGCGGTTCTCATAATACCGCACCAACGCCGATAATCACCGTGCCGTTTTTTCGAATGGCGTGGAAAAGATAGCGCGGGCTTTCAGCCCTTGACAGTGATGGGGCCTTTAACCATGGGCCTACGGCCCATGCTGGTATAAATTCGGGCCGTTGGCCCTATTCCTACATCGGCGTCAACTTTTGAGCGCCAAAGGCGCGTTCCATACCAGTCTGGGCCGTAGGCCCAGGAAAAATTAGCGGAAATTTGAACAGGGCTGAAAGTCCGATCCATTCTTCTTGTACCAGGCATGTCATACGCTGATGTTTTTAACAGACGGGAGACATAGGTCGCGGTAATATGAGAACTGCACCCCAAGATAGAGACGTGTGATCGGCATCGGGATACCTTGTACAATCCTACGGCGAAGCCGTTTGGTTCAACGCTTACCCCCCAAGAAAGACGCGGTACCCCGTTCGGGACACCGGCGCACTCGCT
This sequence comes from Candidatus Hydrogenedentota bacterium, assembly GCA_024280935.1. Taxonomy (GTDB): domain Bacteria; phylum Hydrogenedentota; class Hydrogenedentia; order Hydrogenedentales; family JAEUWI01; genus JAEUWI01. The sequence goes on along the minus strand of JAJRPE010000247.1, from coordinate 8,075 downwards.
GACCGGGCTACGATGTCGTTTCGCCGCCCAGCTTGTCCTGAACGAGGGCGATGTCACTGCGTTGCAGCCAGCAAGTACGGTCGTCGTTCAGGGTAACGAAAAGCCAACTGCCCCGGTCGTCCCGCAGGGTGAACTCGGTGCCCGGGTGGAGGGGTTCGCTGAAGCTGGGCTGGTAGCTCTCCCCGTCCCCTTTGCGTGCGACGCATTCCTCCGCGAGGACCACGCCCCGGGGATTGTTTCGGTATTGGGACGCTTCCACGGTGAGCGACAGAAAGAGCAATCCCGACAGTGCAGCGCACACCGCTATACCAGCGGTCAGTTCGCGGCGTTTCCAGAAGAGACGCGCAGTAGCAAGAATCCACAGCAGCAGGAAGAACGCGCTAAACAGGGTGAGCCGTGTCTGGGAGGCCAGGTCGTAGTGCCAGAAGAAAAGGGTCTTCAACACCTTCCGTTTTTCTGATTCCTGGAACGCATCGGTGCGCTGCTGGCGAACGAAGGCGAGGTTCTGGTGGAGCTGAATGTCGTTGGGGATATATTGCTCGGCGCGGAGATAGTTCAGCATGGCCCGGCCCAGATCGCCCCGCTGATACCATATGTTACCCAGATTGTAATAGAGTTTTCCGTTTTCTATGCCGCCCTCGCGGACAATGCGCTCCAGGCGAAGGACGGCCTTCTCGTAGTGGGTCTGGGCGGCTTCCTTATCGGTGCCCACGAGGCGATTGCCCTCGCGAAAGGCTTCCGTGGCCTCGTTGAGGAGACGCACCTGGGTTTCGTGCTCCAAGCCCGCAGCGGTAACCGGTGACACCCAGACAGCACCCAAGGCAAGAATGGCGATGAGAAGGAAGTTTGAAGTTTGAAGTTTGAAGTTTGAAGGGGAGAAAAAGGAGGTTGGACATTCCTGTCCGACATAAAAGGCGCTTGGATCATGCGGCCCCCGATAGGTTTGGCATTCCGCCTGCGGGGTGCTGGCTTCGAGCCGTAGCGCCTTAGTCTCAGAGAAGGATCGTAAATCTTGGCTATGCCCCGGCCACCGGAGATTCGATGTCTTGGCCTTGACCGTATCAAGAAAACCGACGGGTGCCACGGTCAAGCCCAGACGTGCCGCACGATCCCAAGGAACGAGGGTTCGTGCGTGTTTGTTGGGAGCACAGGCCTGCGTGCGTCCTATTGCGTAACGTGCGCCTTTTGTCGGACAGGAATGTCCAACCTCCTTACGAGCGGTAATCATCGTCCCACCTCCTTATCCAGTGCGCGGACGCATTCGAGCACGCGGGCCACGAATTCGGCATTCTCCGTGGCCACCCCGGTGCCTCCCGCATAGCGGTGGGCTTCGCACTCATCAAACAGCGCTTTCAAATCATCCAGCACGCCATCGCCGATGCCCCTGGTCCGCAGCGGCTCCTTGATATCTCCATAGGTGAGGGCGCTTGCCTGACGCTCCAGGCGGGTTCCGAGGAAGGTGCGGAGGGCATCCAGCGCAGGCCCGTGAACGTCCCCTGCGGAGTCAAGGCTACCCAGGGCCGCTTCGAAGGCGGGCAGTGCCTGGCGTTGGCGATGATCGACCACAAACAAGCCTCCACGGCGTCGCACGAAGCACCCCGCAGCCACCGCAAAATAGAGGAACGGCGGCACGAGCAGGAAGAGCCACGATCCGGTTGTCTGGAGCCATTCATTGGGACCAAAGCGCTGGGGCTTCAGGGCGGAGGCATCGGTGTAGTTGTGGGCAATGCCTTCATTCACAACGATGTGCTCGACGGTGTTTGTGCCGGGGCGATACCCCTCCGCATCGTCGGCGGTCACCATCTTCGTCTCACGCACCGTAAGCGGGATGGGCTTGCTCGCGGCAACCTTGTAGGTGCCTGATTCGCTGTCGAAGTAGGACAACGTAATGGGTGGAACCTCGGTAATATCGGCCGATTGGGCACGGATGGTTTGGGTGTAGTGCTTTGTTGTGCCTTCCAGCACGCTTGAAGCCATTTCGTCCGGCATACGAAATCCGGCCATAAGTGCAGTTTGCTGCTGCAAAGGCGGCAGGTGAATGTGCTTCATATACGCGGAGCCGCCGAGGCTAACCTTTAAGGTGATGGGATCCCCCACGTTGACGGTGGTGGGGCTTGCGGAGGCGGACACGGTGAAGTCCCCTACAAGCCCGGAAAAATCGGCGGGTTTGCCCTCGTCGGGCAAGGGTTTCACCGTGAGGGTGACTGATTCAGCGGTAACGACGACCGGGGCAAATTCTTCCCGGGAGCCACCGAAAAAGGAACGAGTGCGGACACGCCGCCCTGTGGCCGCTTGTGCGGAAACGGTTGACTTGGGTAGCGTCAGCGTACCAGCGTGCTGCGGGATGAGGGCATGACGGACAATTAAGGAGTCGAAGCTGCGACCGTTTCGGGTTGTCTTGGTTTGTTGGATATCAACATCCTCCCCATTGATGCTGAGCGCGCCAATTTTCGACTTCATGGGCAGCGGGTAGGAAGTTATTGCATCAAGGGCGAGGAGTGGCACGTGGAAACTGATCGGGGCCTCAATGCTCCTGCCGAAGAACAAAGTCGTCGTCAGGTAGATGCATTCGCCCACGTAACACGAATCTTTTGAAAGTTCCGAGGTTAAAAAGAAATCCTTGTTGGGCTTCGGTTCGGTGACCGTGATGGAGACCGGCTGGGTGGTGAATGCCTTGCCGCCCGCGATGAGCTCCGCCGACGGTATGGTGGCCGTGCCCACATGCCGTGCCTGCATGCGATAATCAAGATAGTAAGCACGCTCAACGAGCTCCGTCGTGCGGCCATTTACAATCTGGATGGACCGACTATTGCTTTGCTTTCCACTGAGAAACTCGACATCGAAGTCATCTGTCCGCGCCGCCAGATCGGGGGCTTGCACATCGTTGGTTCCTTCAATCTGTATTTGAAAACGGAAAGGCTCGCCAACAACGACTTCCCGTTTCTCCACAGCGACGCGCACAGAGATTTGGGGCTGGCCCATGGCCGGGACAGCGGCCAGCATGAGAAGAAGGAGGAAGTTTGAAGGGCGAAGTTTGAAGGGGCCGCCTGTTTCTTCAAACTTCAAACGTCTAACGTCTAACTTTTTTACACGCCTTCTCAAAAAGTAAGGCACCCAATGTCTTGTCATGCCTACCAGTCCTTCTCGACCGGGCGAAATCTCATCATCCGGCGCAGGTTGCGTTTTTCCTTGTTCTGCTTTTCCTGGTTGAGGATATCACGGGCGGTCGCGTCCGGGGGCGGCACCTCCTCCATATCGTCCGCGTCGCCTTCTTCTTCCGAGGGATCTTGCTCGTCTTGCCCGTCCTCGCCCTCATCCTGCGGATCCGACGGCTGCTCATCGTCACCCTCCTCGCCGTCTTCACCCGGCTTCTGATCGTCCTTCGACTTCTCCTCCTCGCCGGCGTCTTCGTCCTTTTCCAGGGATTCTTTGGCCTGTTTCAATTCGTCGAGGGCCTCTTCCTGGGCCTCATTGGCTTTTTGCGGCTCCTCGTTTCGGAGGTGCTCTTCAGCCTCTTGCTGCTTCTTTGCCGCCTTTTCCGCATGTTCTTTCGCCTCGTCCATGGGGGACGGATCGGGGCTGTCCTGTGGGTCGTCCATGGACTCCGCGAGTTCTTCGGTGTCTTCGCGGGTGGACTGCTGTTGGTCGGCCTGTTCGTTCATTTCTTGTGGGCTGGGATCGGGCTGGGAAGGATCCTGCTGCTGCTCGGATGCCTCTTGGGATTGCTCGTTATTTTGCTCCTGCTCTTCGATGAGTTCGTCCAGCTTCTCTTTGGCCTCGTCTTGTTTTTGCTGTTGTTCTTGCTGTTGTTTCTGCTGCTCTTTGAGCTGCTCGCGCAACTGGCGGATTCCCTGCCGCGCCAGTTCGAGGTTGTTTGCGGCCTCTTCGAGTTCCTTGTCGCGGGCCAGCGCGTCCTTGAAGTGGCGAACGCCCTGAAACAAGGTTTTAATCGCCTTTTCAGGATCTTCCTGGGCCTCTCCCTGGGCCTCCTGAACGGCGCAATTGCCCAGATTATACGCCGCGAGGGCCTGTAAAAAGGGATTGTCGCTTTGCTGTCCCGCCGTTTGAAAGGCGGACTTTGCATCGTCCAGATTCCCCAACTGAAACTGGGCGGCCCCCTGGTTAAACTGAAGCTCAGCATTTTCGGGCTGTTGTTCCGCTAAACGGGCATAGATGTCCAGCGCTTCCTGGAACTGACCCGTGGCGTAGAGGGCGTTGGCATCGGCTACTTCGCGATTTGGCCCCGCGAAGGTGTTGGAGACCAAGAGAAGCAGAAGCAGAAGGAGAAGGAAGTTTGAAGTTTGAAGTTTGAAGTTTGAATGGGGCGGCTTAAAGGGGCACTTTGCTTCTTCAAACTTCAAACTTCTAACTTCAAACTTCTGTCGTGTCGGACAGGAATGCCCGACCTCCTTGGGGCTGTGTTCCATTTCCTCATCAGTTTTTTTTGTGCCGTGCCAACTCATGACGCACTCCGTCGGGCTTCGCTCAGCAGCGTTTCAAGGCCAATCAATACAATGCCCATGGCGAGAAAGATCCGAAATTTTTCTTCAAAAATAGTGATACGCGCCGCCTCCAACGATTTCTTCTTTGCGCTTGAGACGAACTGCTGGTAAATTGTTTTCAGGTCAAAGGCACCCGTCGCAACATTCAGATACTTTCCATCTGGTGTTACCGAGGCAACCTTGCGCAAGGTGTCCGCGTCGAGCTTGGTCCACACTTCCTCGCCGTTGTAGGTGAGGAAGGATTTGCGGCCTTGCTCATCGATTACGGGGATGCGTTGGCCCTGGGTTTCGTCGCCAAGGCCGATGGCGATGATGCGGATGCCCGCCTCGCCCACCTGTGTAGCGGCTTCCACAGGAAAACTCTCCTGATCGTCGCCGTCGGTGATGAGGATGATATCCCTGAATTCCTTGTCCTGCTCGTCGAATACCTCGCTGAGGGCTTTACGGAGGGCATCGCCGATGAGGGTGCCGCCCCGGGAAATGTCGTTGGGGCCGATGTCTTCAAGCATCATGCGGAAAAAACCGTAGTCGAGGGTGAGGGGACATTTCACCACCGAGGAACCGGCGAAGGCAATCAGTCCGACCCGATCACCATCGAGGCCCTCCAGGCAATCGCGTATGGAGAGCTTGGCCCGTTCCAGACGGTTGGGTGCCAGATCTTCGGCCAACATGCTCCGGGAGACATCGACGAGGAAGACCACGTCGCGCCCTTCCCGATGGACCATCTGGGGCTGGGGATTCCACGCGGGCCGTGCCAGGCTGAACATCAGGAATGCCAGGCCGCCAAGCATCAGGACCTGTTTCCAGAATCGCATCCTGGGGTCCAGGCGTTCGTTGAGGGATTTGAGCAGGGGCGTCGCGGCAAAGCCTTCGAGAGCCTGTCGGCGACGTCCGCGGGCGAAGCTTAACAGGCCGACGAGCACAGGCAGGAGCCATAGAAAATGAAGCATCTCAACGGCGTAGAACTTCATGGGTGCTTCCTCAACCACGTATTGCGCAACACGACTTCGACCATCAACAGAAAAAGTCCCGCCAGGGCGAAGGGCGTGAAGCGCTCCTTGTAGTCCAGGTAGCGAAGCGACTCCACTTCGCTCTTCTCCAGTTCGCCGATTTCCGCATAAATTTCGCGCAGGCCTTCCGCCGAGTCGGCCCGTCGGTAAATGCCGCCGGTAACTTCCGCGACATGTTTCAGCGTTCTTTCGTCCAGGGAGCGCTGGCCCGGCATGGCGATGGCCCCAAAGGGAGTCTGCATCGTTGCCTGCCGGGGATCGTTGCCGATACCAATCGAATAAATCTTGATGCCCCACTCTTTGGCGACCTGGGCCGCCTCCGCCGGCGAATGCTCACCGCGGTTGCTCTGCCCGTCCGTCAGGAGAATGATGATCTTGCTCTTGATCTCGTAGTCGCTGCCTAGTTTGGCGTTGACCCGGAGCTGGGCCTCTTCGGCCGTCTTCAAACGTGCGGCGGCCAGGGAAATCGCATCACCGATGGCCGTGCCATCTTCCTCTGAGCGTGGCGGCGGCATCTCCACCTTCGCCACCTGGCTGGCAATGGCACCGTGACCCAGCGTAAGGGGAGCGATAGTGTCGGCGTAGCCCGCAAAGGTAATCAAGCCGATGAGGTCGTTGGGCCGCCCGTCCAGCCCGGCGTTGTTTCCCAGAACAAACTCGTTAAATACGCGCTTTACCACATCGAGGCGATTGAGCGTCTTTCCCTCAAAAGCCATTTCTTCGGCCATGCTTCCCGAGCGGTCCAGGGCCATTTCAATAGCGATCCCCTTGCTAAGATCGCGAACCCGTTCCTGGCCTTGTTGGGGCCGGGCGAGGGCGATGATCAAAAGGGCCAGGGCAAGAAAGCGGAGCACGGGCAAGAACGGCTCGACACGCTGGCGCGTTGAGCGTCCTGCCATGCGGGCAACGGCGGTCGTGGAAAAACGCAACGCGGCACCGCGTCGGCGATAGTGGCTTCCATAGTACAAGGCAGGGAGCGCCAACAAAAATAACAGGGTAAGAGGAGAGGCGAAGTGCATGGGCTAGGCTCCCTCCAACACTTCAGAGAGTGCTTGTTTTTGTGCGGCTGCCGTATCCTTGACGAATTGCCTGCACGTGTCAAAGGTATCCCTAATCTGCTCGGAGGTGGGTTCGGTCTTGGCAAATTTCACCAAGTCGCAGTGGCGAAGAAATCCCTTGAGGAGAAGTTGTTCCTGCAGGCCAAGGAGAGCGCTGTGCTGGAGTTCTTGAAGGAACTCTTCCGTGGTGCGCTCTGAGGCGTGGAAGCCAAATTGCTCTTCCATGTAACGGCGCAGCACATCAGAAACGCGGATATAGTGCTCCTTGTAGAAGCCTTTTTCCACGAGCTTTTCACGCTCGATGGCTTCCAACGCCTCCAGGGCGCGCGTGTGGGGCGGGATTGGCGGCGGAGGCGGCGGGCCAGGCGTTACGCGCACGAAGCGGTAATAATAGGCCGCACCAAGAATAGCGATGAGGATGATCGCCCAGAAGATATACCAGCCCCAGGGCGTGGGGTTCAGCACCGTGACCGGGCCAACGATGCCCTGGAGCTCGGGTTCCGCGTCGGACGCAAGCACGGATGCCACCGTAATGTGGAGCGGCTCTGTCTCCAGGCGTAGCCAGGTGTCTTCAGATTCATCGGCTGCGCCAAAGCGAATCTCCAGCGGTGGAATCGCGTAGCGGCCATCCAGGAAGGGTTCCAGGAAGTAGGTGCGTTTGCGACGGACCCGCCCGTCATCCAGCAGGGTAGGCGCCGCGTCTTTATAGTCCAGGAGCGTGAAGGATTCTTCGGCGGTTAAATTGATGTCTGCATCGTCCGTATCAATATCCGCCTTCGCCTCCGCTTCGGGAAAGGCCGGAAACAGAACCGAATAGCCATCGTCGAGGGTGGCCTCCAGGGTCAGCAACAGCGTATCCGCTGTCGTGATGGGATTCGCCGACGTGGTTTCCGAGAGTTGGAGGGGACCCCGGTCATAGGTGCGTGTGGGGCCGGTCGAGTTTTCGATGTCTTGGCTTGGTCCGCCGCAACCGAGGAATAGGAGGGAGACCAGAGTGATAAGAAGGAAGTTAGAAGTTTGAAGTTTGAAGTTTGAAAGAGGTCGTGCCGTGCGATCCCGAGGAACGAGGGTTCGTGCGTCTGGGTTGGTGGCACAAGCCAGCGTGCGTATCATTGCGTGGTGTGTGCTTTGTGTCAAGTGACCTGTGGTTGATGTGGGGGGTACAGTCGCCCTCGTGCGGGGTCGCTGAAAGCGCTTTCGCGACGACGATGCTGTTTCCTGTCTCGCGCCGTGGCGTGAATGCCCAGCACCTTTCAGGGTGGCACAGGCGTCTCGCCTGTGTTTTTGGAAATATGCGGTGATTCTAGAAACCGGCGTGCCTTCCATTGCGCGGGGGGCGCTTTGTGTCGGGCAGGAATGCCCAACCTCCTTATCGTACATCTGATACATCGTTCCCCTCCCTACGCTCGTTTGCGTTCACGGCGCTTGAAGAAACGAATTAAATCGAGCAAATAGTCGTCGGATGTGCCGACTTCGATGTGGTCGATGTTCATGGAGCGAAAGGT